>CAYGPD010000017.1:0-58562 GCA_964351655.1 uncultured Hyphomonadaceae bacterium
GGCATAGAGCGTTGGCTAAAAGCTGGTATTTCTCGCGTTATTCTGGGTACTGCCGCTGTAAGGGATCCTGAGTTTGTGAAAACCGCCGCAAAGGCCTTTCCTAACCAAGTGGCGGTCGGAATTGATGCAATCGGGGGCATGGTTGCTGTAGAAGGCTGGGCTGAAACAACTGACATGGCTGCTGTTGATTTAGCGCGAAAATTTGAAGATTCTGGTGTATGCGCCATAATCGCAACTGACATTGGCCGTGATGGGATGAAAACGGGTGTAAATGTAGAGTTTACAGGACAATTAGCTGATGCTGTGAATATACCTATTATTGCATCTGGCGGTGTCAGAGATGTGAAAGATATTACCTTACTCCGTACACGGATTGGCGTTAATGCAGTGTACGGAACAATACTCGGTCGCGCTTTATATGACGGTGATATTATTCCTGAAGAAGCCGTTCGAGCTGCATCTGCTTAGAAATATTAATCTAAGTCGGTATGCTTTTCGGAGTAGAACATGGCCTATTGGTTATTTAAATCAGAAGCAGAAACATGGTCTTGGGATCAACAATTGGGTAAAGCTGAATTAGGTGAAGAATGGAGCGGAGTACGCAATTATCAAGCACGTAATTTTATGCGTGAGATGAAAACTGGGGACAAAGCATTTTTCTACCATTCAGGCAAAGATCGTGAGATCGTTGGAATAGTCGAAATAATTACTGAAATTCACGCCGATAGCTCAACCGATGATGCACGCTGGCAATGTGTCGATGTTAAAGCTGTAAGAACCTTTACTAAACCAGTGACGCTTGCTGAATGTAAAGCCGACACACGTCTAAGAGAAATGATTCTTGTATCTAACCCCCGACTTTCCGTGCAGCCAGTATCTTCGCAAGAATGGGCAACAATCTGTGAATTAGGCAAGACCAAGCCTGACTAATTCTAGCTGGCAGAATAAATAAGCTTGCTCCACTGCATCACCGCCCCTAAACAATATCCCATGTTAAAAAATCGCATTATTCCTTGTCTGGACGTTAAAGATGGTCGCACTGTTAAAGGTGTGAACTTTGTTGATCTTCGCGATGCAGGTGACCCTGTCGCTCTTGCTAAAGCGTACGATGAACAAGGAGCTGATGAACTCTGCTTTTTGGATATTACGGCGACGAGCGAAGGCCGAGGCTCGATGCTAGATGTGATTGAACGCACAGCTGATCAATGCTTTATGCCTGTAACTGTAGGCGGCGGCGTACGTTCTCCTGAAGATATGGTGACCTTGCTATCTGCTGGGGCTGATAAATGCGGCATAAATTCCGCTGCGGTTGCAGACCCTGACCTTGTGAAAGCATGTTCTTTGAAAGTTGGTGCGCAAGCCGTCGTTGTGGCGATTGATGCAAGGCGAGAAGGTGATAGCTGGGGCGTGTTCACGCATGGTGGTCGCAAATCGTCAGGACGCGATGCTATTGAGTTTGCAAAACTTGTTGAATCTAAAGGCGCTGGGGAAATCCTTCTTACATCCATGGACCGTGATGGCACCAAAAGTGGATATGATATAGAACTACTGAAACGCATTACTGATGCCGTTAAAATACCGGTTATCGCATCAGGCGGCGCAGGCCATGTAGACCATTTAGCGCCCGCTATTATCCAAGGCGGCGCAAATGCAGTTTTGGCAGCATCTATATTTCACTTTGGAGAAGCTACTATAGCTGATGCGCGACGTGCCCTAAACGCTGCGGGAGCTTATGTGCGTCCGCTTCCCCTAAAGGCTTGAATTGGACCTTATGATGAGCAAACTTTCGCCAACTGAAAACCTATTTCAAGCGCTCACATATCTGGCTGATACAATAGATGCACGTGCTGACGGGCAAACAAGTGATCAACCTTCTTATACTGCTAAACTATTAGCCGCCGGCCCTAGCAAATGCGCGAAAAAGTTTGGTGAAGAGGCCGTTGAGACAGTAATCGCGCTTACATCGGAAACAAACACAGATGTGGCGAATGAAACCGCTGACCTTTTATACCATTTATTTGTAGCATTGCGATCGCGCGGTGTCAGTCTTGAGGATGTGGGACATGCGCTTGCAAAACGTCAGGGCATGTCTGGGATAATTGAGAAAGAAAATCGTCCAACGGATTGATTTTACTCTATTAACGTTGCTGACCGAATTTTCTTAAGAAGACATAATATGCCCCTGCTCCACCATGTTTCTGGTGGGCCAATGCATAAGAAGATACGTGCGCACGAATATCGGGTTCATCCAACCAACTCAATAACCGTCTCTTAATGACGCCAGTACCAAGTTTTCCTTTACCTGTGATGACAAGTACGCATTTTGCGCCATCATTGCGGTGGTGCATTAAAAATGCACTCAAGGCGGCTCTGGCGGCTATTTGCGTGAAACCATGAAGGTCAATACTAGCATCAACTGCAGTCTGACCTCGTCTTACCCGCCTATCTTTCTCCCGGTTTAAGAGCGGTGTATCAGGAGCAGTTTGAGGCTCTGGATTTAGAATTTTTCTTTGTAGGTCTGTTACTTGTGATTTCTTATTGGGTATATAAGTTTTCGCTATGCCCAATCTGAAACCCGGTGCATCTAAATGGGAATGACTGGAAAGAAGTTTTGAAAAATCTTCTACTTCCACCTTTGGTTTTTCCGGTAATTTTTTACTCGGAGTGACTGTTTTTGCTACTTTTTTCCATAACCGCATTTCAGCTTCAGAGATTGGTCTCTTAGCCATTGTCGCCCACGGCTTCTAAATGCGTAGCAGTTAAATCGCTAGCTATGGCCTTAGGCAGTAACACCCACATGGCAACATCGTGATTCATGCTGGCTGCACGTCCACCAGCTTCATCGCCCCAACCAAAGAAGAGATCACCCCTTAAAATACCCTTGATCGCTCCACCTGTATCCTGCGCGATCACAATATTCTGGAAGGGTGCTCCTTGCCAGTCCCCCGCGTGCTTAGGGGCTGTTGTATCTAAAAATATAGGGGTGCCATATGGGTGGTAGCGGGGATCTATTGCCATGGATGCCATTGGTGTCAGTGGAACCCCTTGAGCACCGTTAGGACCTTTTGTGGGGTCAATTATTTCCTGTGGCGTAAACCAAACATAACGCGGATTTACGTTCATGGCCTTCTGGGCACGTTCGGGTCCTACCCTCTCCATCCAGTTTAAAATTGAGTTCATCCCAGCTTGATGACGTTCAATCTCACCAGTATCGATGAGGTGCTGTGCGATAGAAACAAACGGCTTATGATTATGAGCAGCAAAAGCAGCCCGAAGAACACGTCCATCAGGGAATTTTAAACGACCCGACCCTTGGATTTGAAGATAGAAAACTTTTCCCGCGGACGCGTAACCTAAAGCTTTTTCCGGCGGATCGATAATATCTGCGCGATCAGGATAAAATTCCAATTCGTCTCCGATAACCCTACCCCAAATTTTACCCTTGGGATAATCAGATTCAAATCGCTTTGGCTCTGCATACACCAAGTCCGCTGGGATACCGGGAACTGATTTTGTAAACCCTGGCTCAGGCGTATATTTAACATCAAGCTCTGGTTCAAAATAACCAGTTAAGCGCGATTCTTGGATATCAGGGACGATAGAGAGTGGTGTAAATAGTGTTTCAAAAAGTGGCTTTAGATTTAGAGGATCTGTCTCGTTGCCAAGCGCTTCGCACACCGGCATCCAATCCCCCACAACGCCCCCATAGGGAGAACGATTTGAAATTGGTGTGTCATCACTTTTTCCAGCCCAACGACCACAGGATTCTAAAAAAGCAGAACGCGCTGAAATGAAATTAGACGATTCCCAACCTCGCAAGTTTGCAAATGATGCTGGTACAAGCGTGAAACCAGCATCAACTGGAACTTCTACAGGTTGTTCTGGCCCTGTTATTATCGTCGTTGCAACGGGCCTTTGAGGTCCGGTTGGTGGCAAAGTGGATTTAGAACTACATCCATAAGCCGTCACTGCAAAAACCGAAAGAAATCCGCCTAAGAGGCTTCTGAAACGCCCGCGAGGAGCCATGCCGGATTCGATTCTTTGAGAGCGCGTTCGAAGGTCCATATTTCTTTCGCCGTTCTAAGGTTTTCACCGTCACTTAATTGAGCTTCAAAAGATACAGATACCTGACCTGTTGTGCCATCTATAATTTCAGCATCAGCTATTTCAGCAGACTTAAGACGCATTAAACGAAGCGGCTCTGCGCCGCTTTCTTCACGCGCATCAATAGCAGAAACATATGCTTCATACACATCTTCTACGAGTAGATTTGAAAGAGTCTTCTTATCGCCTTCAGCAAATGCTTCAACGATCATTTCGTAAGCCTTTTTTGATTTGCGAACAAAATCTGTTGGCGTAAAAAGGCGGTCCAAACGTGAAATCTCTTCCATCGCCGAAGCACCAGGACCAGTAAACGCCGGACGAATGTTTGTTACATTATCATCCTCGCCCTCGACGCGCTTTTTGGCACCTTCACGAATAACGGAAGGCGGTGGTTCGGCACCGGTTTTCTTGCCCAGTACCATATACAAACGGGACAATACAAAAACAGCAACGGCGGCAAAGATTATTAATTCTATATCTATCATGATGCTTCTTATATTATATCAGTGTTCTTCCTGCCACTATATAGTGTGACATGGAAGCCCTGAAAACCGAATCTAACGCCTCTTATGCTTGTTTCAACAGTAAGCCCATGTTAGGCGGCACACAGTTCCCCGTATCAAACGGATGTAAAGATATGAATGACACGCCCTCACCAGAAGGCCAACCCGTAAAAGATCCAGCGCAAACAAGTGTTGAATCTGGACCATCAATTAGCGTACTCGCGCAATACATCAAGGATTTGTCCTTTGAAAACCCAAACCCGCTGACAGCAGGTGCCGGTCAAACGGCTCCAGCTATTGAGCTGGGTATAGATGTTAAAGCTGATCCTCAGCCGCAACAGCCAGGAGTTTTTGAAGTAAACTTGCGCTTATCTGCACAAGCAAAACGTGAAGATAAAGTCGTTTTTATAGCAGAACTTGTTTACGCAGGTCTCTTTGAATTAAAAAATGCACAGCAAAACGATGTAGAGCCATTGCTCCTCATTGAATGTCCTCGACTTCTATTTCCATTCGCACGTCGCGTGATGGCTGAAGTAACCCGCGAAGGTGGATATCCTCCACTTCTCATCGATCCTATTGATTTTGTAGGTCTTTATCGCGCTCAACGCCAGCAAGCCGCAGCGGCAGCACAACAGGCAGCAACAGGAACACCACCTGAGCAAGCCTAATTTGGTTTAATAATACCTACTTAGAAAAGGCGAGAGTATTAATACTCTCGCCTTTTCTATAACTCAGCTTGTCTTATAAAAATTTTTTCCACATCGGGGCATCTCCCAATGTGTCAACGAATTTCATATGCGCTTCATTTTCTTCACGCGTTACCAATGAAGGCAATTTATTTGGACGCTGTGGAAGTGGAATACGTTTAATAAGTTTTTGAGCTTCTTCATCAACTTCATCCTCAAACGAAAAAGAATGCTCTCTTCCGCCGAGAAGTTCTAAATATACCGCTGCCAGAAGTTGGGAGTCGACAACAGCTGTGTGAACATCACGACTGGCTAGCGAAATATCGAAACGTTTACAAAGTGCATCCAAAGTAGCTGAAGCACCCGGATATTTATTTTTAGCAATGGCGAGCGTATCAACAAATCTATCTTTTGGTAATTCAGGCAGACCAATACGCCGAAATTCTTCGTTGATAAATCCCCGGTCAAATTCTGCGTTGTGAGCGACCAGAGGCGCATCGCCAATAAAATCCAAAAATTCTTGATGCACTGAAGGATCACTGAAAACAGGCTTTCCAGCCAACATTTTATCGGTAATACCAGTAATACGCACAGTATCTGCACTTACTGCGCGTTCAGGGTATATAAGTCGATGAAATTCGCGGCCTGTGGGAAGAAGATTGATGATCTCCACAGCACCCAATTCTATAATCCTATCGCCCTCTTTTGCGTTTAGACCTGTTGTCTCCGTATCGAAGCAAATCTCGCGCATATTAATTAACCTCAGATTTGGCGTTTAAATCGTTTAGTGATTGGATGATCTGATTGACGCTTTCTTGCGCTGCTTCAATTCCTAAACTTGTATCAATGATAAAATCAGCACGTTTTCTTTTTTCAGCATCTGGCATTTGCTTTTTCAAAATGGCCTCAAATTTTTCTTCGGTCATACCTTCACGATTGAGCACACGTCTTTTTTGTGTTTCTGAAGGTGCTGTAACTACTAGTATTTTATCTACAAATACTTCTGAACCTGTTTCAAATAGAAGAGGGATATCAAATACAATAAGTGTTGTTTTTTCTGCTGTGTGTTTCTCAACGAATGCTTGGCGGGTTTGAAATACCAGCGGATGGACAATCGCCTCTATTCGTTTTAGCGCTGCGTCATCTTTCAGGACATATTTTGATAATTTATTACGATCTATGCCACCAGATTCATTGAGCACGCCATTAAATTCTGCAGCTATCGCTGTGGTAGCCTCTCCGTTTGGAGAGTATAATGCATGCACGGTAGCATCTGAATCATAAACTGGGATACCAGCGTTTTTAAACATTAAGGCAGTTGTAGATTTTCCCATGCCTATAGAACCTGTTAGGCCAAGAATAATCATTTAACTAACTTTCTTCAAACACATATCTAGCGCTGCTTCCACATCTGGCGTTTTTCCATGCCATAATTCGTAACTTAGAGCGGCTTGCTCCACTAACATTCTTAGGCCGTCTTGTGTTTTCCAATTTTTATTACGCGCTTTTGCAAGCACTTCCTGCGGTGCTATACCGTAAGACAAGTCGTAGAATAGTCGGTCTTGTCCTTCTGGGAAAACAATGTTTGAAGCAATACCTGCTTTTAAACTTGTTGCATTGATAACAATTTCTGCTGAGCTCAGCAGAGCTGGTAGTGCCGTAAGCTCAGCTGTTTTTGCATTCGGTGCAAGTTCTTCTTTGAGCGTGACTGCTTTTTCAATCGTTCGATTAATAATTGTAAGTGCTGCACCTTGCTTATTTAAAATATACGCGACCGCTCGGGCAGCTCCGCCAGCTCCTATAAGTAGGATATTTTTATGGGTAAGATCTTTAGAAATTCCACATGCAAAAAGTGCATTTAAGAATCCAATAGCATCAGTGTTATCTGCATACCAACCATCAGACGTCGCTTTTAGAGTATTTGCAACACCAATTATTTTCGCTGTTTCGCTGACAGTATTAGCAGCTTGAATGGCAGACTCTTTATAAGGCATAGTGACATTCAAGCCTTTTACACCGAAGCGATATAGCGCTTGAATATCTTCTTTACCTGTTGGCGTTTTTAAATGTAACTTATTGTAATAAGCGTCAATTTTATCATTTTTAATCCATAAATTATGGATATCTGGTGATAGTGATTGAGCTATTGGATCACCAATAACGCCGAAAACTTGGGTGTTTGACACAACGCTCATTCAGGTAAATCTCCGCGAGACTGTAACCAATTCAATAGCTGAATGAGTGGTAAGCCTAGGACAGAAAAGTAATCACCTTCAATTTTGGAAAAAAGCTGCGCACCATGTGCCTCAAGACGATATGCTCCTACTGTGGTGAGTGCTTGCTCACCTTCTGTACGTAAGTAGCTATCTAGGAAATCTTCCGAAAAATTACGCATTGTAAGCCTAGGGTGGGTAGCCGCACGCCAAATGGGTTGACCGTTTTCGCATGCAACTAAAGCAGTTTCCAGAGTATGCGTTTTACCGCGCATTTTTAGAAGATTCTCGCGCGCTTCATCCATGGTTTTTGGCTTATCAAATTGTATGCCTTCTAAATCAAGCATTTGATCAGCACCCAAAACAATACCCGGACGCTTCATAGAAATTTTGATAGCTTTCATTTCTGCGAGTGCTTCGGCTTGACGTCTGGTTGACTCACCATCTGCGCGCATTGCTGATTTGATAGCATCCTCATCCACTCGTGAAGATACCTGATCAAAAATAAGACCTGCGCCTCGCATTAAATCCCCACGCGATTTACTTTGAGATGCGAGAATGAGAGTTGTTTTCGTCACAATGGTAACCTTCGTATTCTAATGCTTTGATTTTATCGTATTTATTCAAAATCTACCTAGTTTCGGCGACTTTCAGATATAGTGTTTAATATTGCAGCAGCCGTTTCTTCAACCGAACGACGGGATACGTCTATAGTTTTCCATTTCATACGAGCGAATAATCTATTCGCCCATGTCAGTTCTTCGCGCACAGATTCTTCAGATGCATACGCAGTGTTTGGATCTTCTTTGATAGAAATTAGGCGTTGTCTGCGTATTTCAACCAATCGCTTTGGAGAAATTTTTAGGGCTATAACAAGTGGGGCATCTGGACCAAGCAAAATTTCTGGCGGATCTACACCCGGCACGAGAGGTACATTTGCCGCTTTTATCCCTCTATTCCCTAAATATACGCAAGTTGGTGTTTTAGATGTACGACTTACACCCACTAATGCGACGTCAGCATCACCTAAATCAGCGACACCTTGTCCGTCATCGTGCGCTAAAGTATAATTTAAAGCTTCAATTCGCGCAAAATAGCCAGAATCGAGCATATATTGACCGGCAACAGACCGGTTTGAACGTAAACCAAGATATCGGCTGAGAACATCTACAGCAGGGTCTATCACTGGTAATACAGGTGTATGCGTTTGTGCACACCAATCTTCGAGGGTTTTACGTAATCCTTCATCCGATATCGTATACAAAACGACACCTGGAGCCCCCTCTATTTCACGCAATGCGCGATCTAACTGCCGCTGTGATCTCACAAGATAATAATTATGTTCAAGCGGAGACACATCTTCAAATTGCGCACAAGCTGCACGCATAACTGCATTAAGGGTTTCACCTGTTGAATCAGAAAGCAGGTGGACGTTAAAATATATGTCCATTAAGTTTCGGTCGAGCCGTCCTCTACTGGTTTTACCCTATTTTATATAGGTATTACTGGGTCATACCCAGTTTTCCCCAGCGATCTGTGGAAAAACTGTTAGGTTTAGATTTTGGTTAACTTTACTCACCCTTATCCACAATTCTATCTACAAGTACAAAAATGTTTGAAAATTATTAGATTCTTTTCACCGGAATCCTTAATTTTGGACTCGACTCTAAATTAACCCTTATTAACGAAGGTGTTAACATGGATGAATGGTAATTAAGGTTAATGAAGCGATTGTGAATTAATGCCGCATTGGATGTTAGTCGATTGTGGATAAAGTTTAAGAGAATAACTTGTCCCCGTTACCAAGTGTCTTATTACAATATAAGAATCTAAACTTAATAAAAGAATTTAAAGGAAAGAGTTTACGTGGCCCAGCCGGAAAAAAAACTACTTAAGACTCTCAATGGGAAAATCTACGAACATCCTCCAGTATGGATGATGCGTCAGGCAGGACGACACTTACCTGAGTATCTTGAATTACGGTCACGCGCAAAAGACTTTCTCGATTTTTGCTATTCGCCCTCCCTCGCTACTGAAGCTACACTTCAACCAATTCGGCGCTACGGGATGGATGGCGCCATATTGTTTGCAGACATACTTTTAATTCTTGATGCAATGGGCCGAAACGTACGTTTTGTTGCTGGGGAAGGTCCAAAAGTAGATCCTGCTGAGCGTGCGTCAGACCTTGATAAATTTCCTATAGAGACATTATTGGATCGAATGTCTCCAGTATATGAAACAGTATCACGCGTTAAAACACAGCTTCCTGGCGAGACAACTCTCATAGGTTTTGCAGGTGCTCCTTGGACAGTTGCTGTATATGCAATTGAAGGTAAAGGTGGCACCGATAAATCCAAAGCAAGATTAAAAGCCTATCAAGAGCCAGATGACCTTGATGCTATGCTGGATATTCTCGTGGAAACCACTGCTCACTATTTAAAAGCACAAGCTGATGCTGGCGCAGATGCTTTGATGGTGTTTGACAGTTGGGCTGAGGGTTTATCAGAAAACTCAATGCAAAGACTTGTAATAAAGCCTACTAAGAAGCTCATAGAGCGCGTTCGAGAATTAGGGGTTACTCAGCCTATTATTGGCTTTCCACGTGGATCAGGCGCCATGTTAGGCATTTATGCAGAGGAAACAGGTGTAACAGGAGTAGGACTTGATACAGCACTACCTGTAAATTATGCCAATGATGTCGTGCCAAAAGAAATGCCTGTGCAAGGAAATCTAGATCCTTTGCTTTTGATTGCAGGTGGTGATGAAATGGATAACCGCATTAGAGAAATCAAAACTGCTTTTAAGGATAGACCGCATATTTTCAATCTTGGGCATGGTGTTACGCCTCAAACCCCAATCGCAAATGTCGAAAGAGCTATAAAAGTAATACGTGGCGAATAAGGAATTACTATGCGTGTTGCAATTGTATTATTCAACTTAGGCGGTCCTGATGGTCCTGACGCTGTTGAACCTTTCTTATTCAATCTTTTTAAGGATAAAGCCATAATAGGTTTGCCTAATCCATTTCGATGGATGGTTGCTAAACTTATCTCTTCACGTCGGGCTGATGAAGCAAAACATAATTATGCTAAAATGGGTGGAGGGTCCCCTCTCCTGCCAGAAACGTTGAAACAGGCCGAAGCATTAGAAAAATCCTTAAAGGAAACAGGATTGGATGCTCGCTGTTTTATATCAATGCGATATTGGCATCCTTTTACAGAAGAAGCTGTAAAACGCGTTGCCGATTTTACTCCCGATAAAATAATACTTTTACCACTTTATCCTCAATTTTCGACGACAACCACAGCGTCATCAATAAACGAATGGAAACGTGCGGGAGGTGGTGTAGCAACAACTATATGTTGTTACCCTACTGAAGAAGGATTGATTTCTGCACATGTAGATAAATTGGTATCAACCTGGCAGAAAAATGGTGCTCCAGATAATTTAAGAGTTTTATTGTCCGCTCACGGACTGCCTAAAAAGGTTGTCGATGCGGGTGATCCATATCAATGGCAAGTCGAACAAACTTGTGCTGCGGTGAAAGCTAAGCTTCCGAGTGATTGGGAAGTTGAAATTTGTTATCAATCAAAAGTAGGCCCGCTAGAATGGATTGGACCATCTACTGATGAAGCAATCAAAAAAGCTGGTGCAGACGGAAAAAATATTCTTGTGAGCCCTATCGCTTTTGTTTCAGAGCATATTGAAACACTTGTCGAACTTGATGAAGAATATGGAGACCTTGCGGCGGAGCATGGTGTCAATATTTATTTAAGAGCTCCAGCACTTGGACTGGCCAGTGAGTTTATAAGCGGGCTAACTAAACTTGTTCGTTTTGCTATTTTGAATAAATCCGAAATTCTATCTTCTGATGGTAATAGAATTTGTCCAAAGAATTGGTCAAAATGCCCTCATTCAAAATTTGATGTTTCTGCAGAAAGTAATTGATATGCATTATGAGTGGTTTCGCGTGGGACATATTATTTGCGTGATAGCATGGATGGCTGGAATGCTTATGCTTCCGCGTTTACTCGTTTATCGCATAGAAGGTCGTCAAAATTCCGAATTAGTAGCAATGATGGATTCTGCAATAATTCGTCTACGCAAAATCATACTTACTCCCATGATGATTTTAACTTGGGTTTTTGGATTCACTATGGCCCATTTTCAATGGCATTCTTTTCAACATCAACCATGGTTTTGGATAAAGATCTTTTGCGTTGTCTTGATATCAGCTGCACATGGTTATTTTATTGGATTGCATAAACAAGAAATTGCAGGCGTTTTAAATATATCCTCAAAAACACTTCGGCTATTAAACGAAATACCTTTTTTATTAGCTATAGTTGCAGTGATAATGGTCGTTGTGGAACCATTTTCTCGATAAAAAGACATCGAGTTTTTAACTAAAACTAAGATTTGTTGACTTTTCTTCGCTAATATGTAGAAGGGTTTTAGGCGGCTATTCTGACCGTTACGAAATATACGTGGGCTTCTGCCTTACTTGTTCAACAACTTCGTTATTCGTTACTCATAGAAAAAAGAAATATTGGTTCATGTCAGAGACAGAAACCCCTGAGCGCATGACGCTTGCGGAGCTAAAGCTCAAATCACCAACAGATTTACTTGCTTTTGCGGAAAACTTGGAAGTAGAAAACGCTTCCTCACTTCGTACTCAAGAATTGCTATTCGCAATTTTGAAAGAACTATCTGAGCGAGACGTCGAAATTGTCGGCGGTGGCGTCGTCGAAGTCCTTTCAGATGGCTTTGGCTTTTTACGTTCACCACAATCTAATTACCTTCCAGGGCCAGATGATATTTATGTAAGCCCACAGCAAATTCGTCGTATGGGTTTGCGCACAGGTGATACCGTTGAGGGCGAGATACGTGGCCCGAGAAACGATGAACGTTATTTTGCACTTGTAAAAGTTGAGACCATCAATTTTGAGGCTCCAGATCAAGTTAAGCACAAAGTTCACTTCGATAATTTAACACCACTTTATCCAAATGAACGCTTCAATATTGAAACTGGTGATCCAACACGAAAAGATCGTTCTGGGCGGGTAATTGATATAGTTGCACCTATTGGTAAGGGGCAACGTGCTCTTATCGTGGCACCGCCTCGTACTGGTAAAACAGTTCTTCTTCAGAATATTGCTCAGTCAATCGCTGAAAACCACCCTGAATGTTATCTTCTGGTTTTGCTTATAGATGAGCGTCCAGAAGAGGTTACGGATATGCAGCGCTCTGTTCGTGGAGAGGTTATTTCCTCAACATTTGATGAGCCTGCAACACGTCACGTTCAAGTGGCTGAAATGGTAATTGAGAAAGCAAAACGATTGGCTGAACATGGCCGTGATGTTGTGATTTTGTTGGACTCTATTACACGCCTTGGCCGTGCGTATAACACCGTTGTGCCTTCGTCTGGTAAAGTACTTACTGGTGGTGTGGACGCGAATGCGCTTCAGCGTCCTAAACGTTTCTTTGGTGCTGCACGGAATATTGAAGAAGGTGGATCACTAACAATCATCGCAACGGCTTTGATTGATACAGGTTCACGCATGGACGAAGTTATCTTTGAAGAGTTCAAGGGAACGGGTAACTCTGAGATCGTTCTCGAACGTAAGATTGCTGATAAGCGTGTCTTCCCTGCTATTGATATCCTAAAATCTGGTACGCGGAAGGAAGAACTTCTAATGCAACAGAAGGACCTTCAAAAGGTCTATATATTACGTCGTATTCTCAACCCTATGGGTGCGCAGGACGCAATTGAATTCTTGTTAGATAAATTGAAGCAAACTAAAAATAACGATGAATTCTTCGATTCAATGAAGAACTAATCTTATAGCTTAAATTGATAAATTTGATGGGATGATACAAAGATGTGTCATCCCATTTTTGTATCAAATAAAACGTAGGAATAAACAATGTTGAAAATGACTGGCTTAAAAGCGTGCGATACATGTCGTAAAGCTCAAAAGTGGCTACAGGAAAACAATATTGATTTTGAATATAGAGACGTAAAATTAGATGGTGTTCCTAAGGATGACTTAGAACGATATGTTCGTAAGATGGGATGGGAAAAAATTATCAACAAAGCGAGTACGACTTGGAGAACGTTGGAGGCTGTTGATAAGGAAAATATAAACAGCGAAAAGGCAATTGCCTTATTGTTAAATAATCCAAGTTTGATGAAACGACCTCTCTTTGAATTCAAAGGTGAAGTAATATTGGGTTTTAGAGACGAACAAAGACAAGCGTTACTGAAAGCGCAGTCGTTTTAATTCCAAATAATAATAACAATCGTTTCACGTGAAACGTTTAATTTTTGATAAAATAGACCATGTCCATGAATACAATCTGTGCCCTTGCAAGTGCTTCCGGAAAAGCGGGCATTTCTGTCATCAGGCTGTCAGGCCCTGAAGTAAAATTGATTTTAACACAGATTACCACATGTAACCTGCCAGATAGCCATCGGCTCGCGTTGAGAACCTTATATCACCCATTGGATTTTAAAAAGTTAGATCCGCTGGACGAAGCATTGGTTTCTATCATGTACGGACCCAAAAGTTTTACTGGTGAAGATGTTTTGGAACTACACCTACATGGAGGCATAGCAATTGTAGAAGCAGTTCTGGATGCGTGCTTTGCAACTAAGTTGTGCCGTATGGCCGAGCCAGGGGAATTTACACGACGTGCTTTTGAGAATGGGCGTCTGGATCTCACCAAAGCAGAAGCTATTGGCGATTTAATAGATGCAGAAACACAAGCTCAAAGACGACAAGCTATTCAACAATATGATGGCGCTTTTCATAGTCAGTGTGTGCAATGGAGATCTGACTTAATAAATGCGATGGCTTCCTTAGATGCAGCTATTGATTTTCCAGACGAGGAAGATGTTCCTGCAGGAGTAGATTCCCGAGCATTTCCCTTGGTACAGACTCTGATTTGTAGTGTAGATTCCGCTTTAGAAAATGCTAATGCTGGATTGGCAGTTCGGGACGGGTTTAAAGTTTCTATAATTGGCCCCCCAAACGCGGGCAAGTCTACGCTTATGAATGCATTAGCGGGACGGGACGCTGCAATTGTTTCAGACATAGCCGGTACGACACGTGATATCGTTGAAGTAAGGCTTGAGCTCGGTGGCTACATCATTTGGCTTTCTGATACCGCGGGATTACGTGATACAACAGATGAGATTGAAGCTGAAGGTGTTCGTAGAGCATTGGCGCGGGCTGCAGAAAGTGATCTGAGAATTTACCTACACGGAAAGAACCAAGCTAAACCTGATATGAGTTTAGCTAAGGAAGGTGATTTCGTTATTACCAGTAAGTCTGATTTGAAATCAGATTCACAGCAACCTGAAAATGCCATCGGCGTGCAGGAAATTCAAACAAATTTGTTCACGGCGCATGTATCGCTTAAAACGCATGAAGACGTTGAACTTATTAAGAGACAACTGGAAAAGGCTGTAGTTGGACGTATGTCCACTGGAATGTCTGCACCACTCGTTTCGCGTCAACGACATAAATTACTATTATTGTCGGCCAAGGAAAATTTAGAGCACGCTCTAATGGCAATGGAACATGATTTTCCTGCAGATCTTGTAGCTGAAGATATTCGGCTTGCTGCGCGCGATATTGGAAAAATTACTGGCGAAATAGATTCAGAAGAAGTGTTGGACCGTATATTCGGTGAATTTTGTATTGGGAAATGATGTTCCACGTGAAACATGAACAGCATTTGTCATTATGAAGTCTCGACGAAATCCAATATAATCATTACATGCATAGGCTTGGTATTGGATGGTCAGCATGAATTTAGAATTTGATGTTATTGTTGTTGGAGGCGGTCACGCCGGTGTGGAAGCAGCAGCTGCTGCTGCTAGACTAGGATCTCGTACAGCACTTATTACTCATAAGGCCTCTACGATTGGTGAAATGTCTTGCAATCCGGCTATTGGTGGTTTGGGTAAAGGTCACCTAGTGCGAGAGATAGATGCTCTTGACGGTATAATGGGACGTGCGGCTGATCTTGGTGGCATTCAATTTAGGTTGTTAAACCGCTCTAAAGGACCAGCTGTTCAGGGACCCAGAACCCAAGCTGATAGGAAACTGTATAAACTAGCTGTTCAAAAGGCTGTGAAATCCCAAGCAAATTTAGTAGTCATAGAAGACGGAATAGACGATCTAATATTGGTGGATGGCAAAGTCGGCGGTGTCGTAGGCGAAACCGGGCTAAGATATTTGAGTAAAGCTGTAGTGCTGACAACAGGTACGTTTCTTGATGGTGTAATCCATCGTGGTGACGAGCGCATTCCTGCAGGGCGTGTGGGTGACCAACCAGCCAAAGAATTATCAAAACGTCTTTATGCGCTCGAATTAAATATGGGGCGTTTGAAAACTGGAACGCCTGCACGCTTGGACAAAAATTCAATAGACTGGACAAAATTAGAAATGCAACCGGCTGATGATGTGCCCGTTCCATTTTCTTTTTTAACGGATAAAATTGAAACCCAGCAGATTTCTTGTGGGATGACTTATACGAACGAAAAAACGCACCAAGTCATTAAAGATAATATCTCCAAATCAGCGGTCTACTCCGGTGCTATATCTGGTAAAGGTCCGCGTTATTGTCCATCTATAGAAGATAAAGTAACGCGCTTTGCTGATAAGTCTCAGCACCAAATCTTTCTTGAACCAGAAGGATTAGATGATGATACTGTGTATCCAAACGGAATATCGACATCTCTACCGGCGGAAGTACAAGAAAAATTCCTGCGCACAATGGTTGGTCTAGAGAATGTGAAAGTTCTTCAATACGGTTACGCTATTGAGTATGATTATGTAGATCCAAGAGAACTTACTGCAGATTTGCAGGTCAAAAAACTTCCTGGGCTATATTTGGCAGGCCAAATAAATGGTACGACCGGATATGAAGAAGCTGGTGCTCAAGGATTGATAGCTGGTCTAAATGCGACGAGATCAAGCCAAGGACTGGAGCCAGTTCTATTAGATAGATCACAAGCTTACATAGGCGTTATGATAGATGACCTTGTAACGCGAGGTGTCTCAGAGCCTTATCGCATGTTTACGTCACGTGCAGAGTATCGGTTATCTCTACGTGCTGACAATGCTGATCAACGATTAACTGGTCTAGCTGTAGATCTCGGATTAACGAGCAAAGAACGCAAGCAAGCATTTGAAACAAAAATACAGTCCTTGAATGACGGGCGTGAGCTTCTGAATAAGTTGAATATGACTCCCAATGAAGCTGAACTTATTGGGATCAAAATTACTCAAGACGGGCGGCGTAGAACAGCGTTTGATATGCTGTCCTTCCCCAATGTAAAACTTGATACCCTAGCAACTAAATGGCCAGAAATACTGAGCTTACCAGAACGCGTGAGAGAGCAGTTAGAAATTGAAGCAATCTATGCTGGTTACCTTGTAAGGCAACAGACAGATATTGAGTCTTTTCAGAAAGATGAAAAACTAAGGCTGCCGCTGGAGCTTGACTATAAAAGCGTCGGTGGTCTGTCTAATGAAGCGCGTTCAAAACTAGAAGCAATACGACCTCTTACCTTGGGCCAAGCTAGTAGGATTGAGGGTGTGACCCCTGGTGCAATTACGGCACTACTTGCCTTTGTAAAGCGGTCGCAGAGAGCAGCTAGCTGATGGTTGATATTTATACTGATGAAGATGGTTTCAGATCAAAAGACTTGTCAGATTATTTAGATGTTTCACATGAAACATTTGAGCGTATTAATACAGTTGTAGCTGTTCTAGATAAATGGCGTAAAACGCACAATCTTATTGGTCCGTTGGAACGGGCTCGCCTTTGGCGTCGCCATATCTTAGATTCTTTACAGATCTATCAATACAAAGATGAGCTCGCTTCTAAGTGGATCGATTTTGGGTCGGGTGCTGGTTTTCCTGCTTTGATTATGGCCTGTGCAGCAGCTGATTCGTCGGAGAATTTTACGTTGGTTGAGTCCAATGGAAAAAAATGTGCATTCTTAAGAGCAGCAGCTCGAGAAGCAAATTTAAATATTTCTGTTGAGAATGCACGTATTGAGGCTGTTTCACGTGAAACTTACGATCATGTCACGTCTAGAGCGCTTGCATCCTTGCCCCAACTCTACGAGTATAGTGAACGATTTCTCGCTAAAAAGGCGAGTTGTGTTTTCCTTAAAGGAAAAGAAGTGATGCAAGAGATCGAAGAAGCCCAGGCGGACTGGTCATTCGATTACGAGCTTCATGAGAGTTTCAGTCATACCCAAGGTCGTATTCTGATTGTCAAAGGACTTACTCGGCTAAACCAATGAGCACACGGATAATCGCAGTCGCGAACCAAAAAGGAGGCGTTGGTAAAACAACGACTTCAATTAACCTCGGAACAGCACTCGCAGCGGCGGGGCGTAAGGTTCTTATTATCGATTTTGATCCGCAAGGAAATGCGTCTACAGGACTGGGCATTCCGCCGTCAGAGCGTGAATTGACGAGTTATGATGTTGTTATTGACGGCGCTGAAATAAAAGCTGCTTGCAAAGAGACCATCATTCCGCGTTTGCACATTGTGCCGGGCGATGAAAACCTTTCTGGTGTGGAGACAAAACTGTCGGATGATCCGCGTCGGTCGTACCGATTTAACGATGCTATGGATGCCTACCGTGCATCCGCAGCCAATAATGAATGCGTAGAATATGATTTTGTGCTTATCGATTGTCCACCATCGCTGAGCTCATTAACCATAAATGCCATGACAGGATGTGATGCTGTACTGGTGCCGCTTCAGTGCGAATTTTTTGCTATGGAGGGACTTAGCCAGCTACTGAGAACAATTGAGGTAGTCAGAGGCGCACTGAACTCTGAATTGGAAATTCAAGGAATTGTGCTCACTATGTATGATAAGCGTCAGGCACAGTCTGCACAGGTTGAAGCAGATGTACGTTCATTCTTCGGGTCGAAAGTTTACGAGACTGTGATCCCACGGAATGTTCGACTGTCTGAAGCTCCAGGTTTTGGGAAGCCAGCCTTGCTATATGATCACAAGTGTTCGGGTAGTGAAGCTTATATCAAATTAGCGAGTGAAGTTATTCAAAGAGAACGGGAGCGTGCATAAAGGTGAGTAACGACGATAAAACGACCTCGGCTAGCTCTAAAGCAAAACCTTCGCGATTAGGCCGTGGCCTTATGGACTTGATCGGTGAACAAGCTTTTCAACCGGAATCCAGTGGCTCAAAGCCTGCAGCTGGTGCAGGACATAATTCTGGCATGCAGAAACTGAATGCATCCGAAATACCCATTAAGTCTATTCTGGCAAACCCGAACCAACCACGCCAAACCTTTAAGGAAGAAGATTTGGCCGAGTTGGAAGCATCAATACGTACCAAAGGTGTGTTACAAGCGATCCTTGTGCGTCCTGACCCTAAGGTTGAAGGTAAGTTCCAGATTGTTGCAGGTGAGCGTCGGTGGCGAGCAGCTACGCGTGCAGGGTTGCGGACCGTACCCGCAGTCATCCGTGAATTGGATGAACTCGAAGTTCTTGAAATCGGTGTTATCGAGAACGTGCAGCGTGCGGACCTGAATCCTTTGGAAGAAGCGGAAGCGTATCAATCACTGATTAAACGCTTTGGCCGCACGCAGGATATGTTGGCTGAGCATGTTGGTAAAAGTCGTCCTCACATTGCTAACACACTACGCTTATTGAACCTACCAGATGAAGCTCGCGATCTTATCCGTGAGGGTCGACTAACGGCTGGACATGCTCGTGCGGCTTTAGGGGCACCAGATCCAATGCTGGTTGTTGAGCGTGTCGTTAAAAATGGAATGTCGGTTAGAGACGCTGAGAAGCTTGCTCATAAGCTTCGTGTTGCTGCTGATGGCGAAGGTAAGGAAAAAGCCGCGAAGGTCTCCACAACGCATAAAGACGTGGATACTGAGGCTTTAGAATCTGACTTAGCTCATGCATTAGGCTTGAATGTTGAAATTAAACATAAGGGTAGCAAGGGTGGTGAGATTAAAATCCAATATAAGCAATTAGAACAATTGGATGATGTATGTCGGCGCTTAACGTCTGCACGCAATACAAGATAAAAAACTAAATTGGCGATTGAACTACTCAGTCGCCAATTTTCTTTATATGTGACGCCGACTTATTCGGTCTATTACGATTTTTAGAATCGCCTCAGTAGATACTCCTGCTTGTTTACAAGATTTTTCTGCTGCATATAGGACAGCTAAAGCACGATTTACGCGCGAGGCGTCCCAGTCCTGTAACATCTTGTTGAATGCTGGCTTCTCTCTGTCAAACACAGGAGGTCTTAAAAAGCGGGCTCCGGATTTAGCATCAAGAACACGAAGCAACCGAAAGTGAAGTGTACGAAGAGCAGAAATGGCAGAGCCGCCAGCTTCGAAGAATCGATCGAGGGAAATATTAGATCGTATTATATCGCCTGCTAGAGCAGCATCTGCGGCGTCGTCGGCTCCACGTGGTTGCTCGCTAGCACAAACATCTCGGATATCTTCAACAGTGATTTTGCGGCCTATATTATATGCATAGAGACTGAGCTTTTCAATTTCAGAATTAGCCAAACGTCTATCACCAGGCAGTTCTGTGGCGAACATCTCGAGTGCATCATCTTCCAATAGTATATTCAAATCGCTGAGTTGAGTTCGAATATATTCAGTTGTTTGGTCTTGAGTTTCAGCAAAGAAATGTAGAGCAATAGCATCAGGAGATGATGTAAAGCTGCTAAGTATTTTTGATGTCTTCTTGAGTTCAGGGGATTCGATACAAAGATAATTTTCTGGATAAACACGCCCAGATCCAACATCTGAAACGAGTGAAATAATAGTTTTTGCGGTGCTTTCGTTTGAGATACGCAATCTGAAGAGTTGTTTCGTTCCGAGTAGCGAAACAGCTGAGAGCTGTTCAACTAAAAGAAAAGCGTCCTTTTTAATTTCTTCTTCTTGAAGTCTAATAACTTCAAGACTGTTATTCTCTATTTTTTTGAGTTTGGTAGTCAGAGTGCCAACAGCATCAGACACTAATCCCATATCTTCACCGTAAGCTAGAATTAGGTTTATTCCAGCCTTTGGTCTGAGACAGAAAGCGTGTGCCTTATCGCCGGATGCGTTCAAGGTATACGATCCAAATTATCTACTACCGCATCTTCAGGTGCATTTTTAGCAGTTTCTTCCTGTTCGCGTTTTAAGGCTTCCGCCATTTGTGCGTTTTGACGAGAGGATGACGCATCAAGCGTTAGTTGTTCATGTAAGCGACGGGCGAGGAGGTATGCTACGCGTTCTCTGGCATCGTTTTGTAGGGCTATATCTCCATAGTCCGTACCAGCAACATCATAATCGGTTTGAGCCGATACAGAGCCGTTCAGAAGGTTTTCACCATCAAGACTACGGAGAGTGTAGTAAGCATTGTAAATGATTGTTGTTCTAGATACACCAACGTTTGCCTTAAGATTTAATCGTTGTAGGCTTTCAGTAGCGGTTACATTCAGAAAAGCGCCTGACTCAATACCAGGCAGTCCAGTACTAAGTGTTCGAGCAAGTTCTTGGCGCAACCTATTCCCCGCGCGACCCTCTATCTCCAAAACTTGAATGGGCCCATTTATAGCATCAACTGAACCATATACAGGTTTAAAGCCGCAGGCGGTCAAACTCAACGAAGTAAGCCCTAACAGAAGTGATGATGCTATGATGTGCTTTTGGGTCATGGTGCAACTATATTTATAATTCTGCCAGGAACAACAATGATTTTCTTAACTTCTTTTCCGCTCAAAAATGCTATTATTTTGCTGTCGGCCAGTGCCAACTTCTCAATGTCATCTTTGCTTGTGGATTTATCAACTTCGATTTCACTGCGTTTTTTGCCATTCACTTGAATTGGCATTGTGACGGTATTCGTAGTCATAAGCTCTTTATCAGCTTTTGGCCAAGCCGCAGTTGCTACAAGACCTTCACCGCCAAGATGTGCCCAAATCTCTTCACTTACATGCGGTGCAAATGGAGAAACCAATTGCGCAAGAGTTTTGATAGCGAATCTTCTTGCAGTTGCAATACCCGCTCCTGATGTGTTTTCAGCTTTTTTGATCGCATTTGAAAATTCATGAATTTGAGCGACTGAAGTGTTAAAACGGAACTCCGTTATCCCGCGCGACACGCCATCTATTGTTTTGTGTGTCATTCGTAAGAGGTCTAACGCTGGCCCGTCTTTTATATCTCCATCATCATTATCAGGAGCAGCTTCAGCTAAGGACCACAATTTTTGGATGAATCTCCATGCGCCTTCAGCCCCCGATTGTGTCCATTCCACATCTCGTTCAGGTGGCGAGTCCGAAAGTACAAACCAACGTGCAACATCGGCACCGTAATCAGAAATAATGATTGAAGGGTCCACTACATTCTTTTTTGATTTGGACATTTTGGTTATTTCTCCGACGTGTACAGGATCGCCTGAAGAAATTTCAAAAAACTTGCCGTCACGATCCTCAACTTCTTCTGGTGACAACCATTTACCAGATGAAGATTTGTAAGTTTCGTGCGTCACCATTCCCTGTGTAAATAATCCGGCAAATGGCTCACCAGAAGGCAAATCAATTAAGCCGCAGTCATGCAAGGCGCGTGTGAAAAACCGAGAGTAAAGCAAGTGTAAAATAGCGTGCTCTACGCCCCCAATATATTGGTCTACCGGAAGCCAATACTTTACTGCGTCTTTATCCAATGGCTCGTCTGTGTGTGGATTACAAAAACGTGCGAAATACCATGATGAATCCATAAAGGTATCAAGTGTATCTGTTTCACGCGTAGCAGCAGCGGAGCATTTAGGACAAGTGGTATGCTTCCAAGTAGGATGGCGATCGAGTGGGTTCCCTGGTTGAGAAAAATCAGGATCTTTAGGTAGAGTTATAGGAAGTTGTTCTTTTGGGACAGGTACTACTCCACAGTTCTTGCATCTAATAGCGGGGATTGGACATCCCCAATATCTTTGGCGTGAAATACCCCAATCGCGCAGTCTATATGTCGTTGAAGCTTTACCTAAACCTAATTCTTCGAGTTTCGCGATAGCAGCTTTAATACCATCATCTGTAGTTAAGCCGTCTAGAAATTCAGAATTGAAGAGTGTCCCAGAACCAGTGTAAGCCTCATTCTCAATAGTGTAGGTATTTTTATCGGCCTCCGGCGGCAGAACTACAGGAACGACAGGCAAATTATACTTGCGCGCAAAGTCCAAGTCACGTTGGTCGCCTGCAGGAGAACCAAAAACAGCCCCAGATCCATATGTTGATAGTACAAAATTAGCCGACCAAACGGGAATTTCCCAATCAGGGTTGAATGGATGTCTTACTTTAAGGCCTAGATCAATTCCAAGTTTCGGGGCTTTCTCAATTGCTTCTTCCGTTGTTCCGCCCTTTGCTGCTTCTTTTATAAAGGCTGCAATTTCAGGATTGATTGAAGCAAGTTCTTTTGTAATAGGATGGTCAGGAGCAATTGCGACAAAACTTGCTCCAAATAATGTATCAGGCCGTGTTGTAAATACTTCGATACCGTTCTCGTGACCTTTGGGTGTGTCTCCTACAAATGGCCAAGTGAAGGTTGCTCCCAAACTTTTGCCGATCCAGTTTGCTTGCATAGACCGAACTTTCTCTGGCCAGCGGTCTAAGCTGTTCAATCCAGACAAAAGGTCATCTGCATACTTTGTTATTTTCATTGTCCATTGTTCGAGTTCACGTTGTTCGACAACAGCACCTGAACGCCAGCCTTTACCATCAATAACTTGTTCGTTCGCAAGAACGGTATTGTCTACAGGATCCCAGTTGACTTTGGATTTTTTTCGGAAGACGAGGTCGTTTTCCCAGAATTTAAGAAAGATTTTTTGTTGCTGTCCGTAATACTCAGCATCACAGGTTGCGAATTCACGCTTCCAGTCCAATGAAAGACCAAGAGGTGCAAACTGTGCTTTCATTGCATCTATATTTTCGTGGGTCCAGATATCTGGTTGCGCACCTTTTTCCATTGCAGCATTTTCTGCAGGCATACCAAAAGCATCCCAGCCCATGGGATGAAGAACATTATATCCGCTTGCTAGGTGAAAGCGTGCAACAACATCACCCATCGCATAGTTGCGTACGTGGCCCATATGTAAGCGACCCGATGGATAGGGGAACATCTCCAGCACATAAGCTTTTGGCATATCGCCGGCTTCTTTTGGATTTTTAGCTTCAAATACGCGGGCATCTGCCCATGCTTTTTGCCATTTGGGTTCTACTTCGCGTGCATTATATCGCGAGACCATATTCGCCTTCCATCCACCGCCAATTTGAATCGGTGCTTATTTCTATAGCTCAATATTATATAACGCCGAAATCATTGATCTCGGCGTTCATGTAACGATTATCGTAAGAAAACCAGAAGTCGATTGCTTCCTATTCTACGATAGAAGATAAACGTAGTTCACGCGCACGGCTTAGAATAGCGTTTTCAAGTGCTATGGATGTTCCT
This sequence comes from uncultured Hyphomonadaceae bacterium, assembly GCA_964351655.1. Lineage (GTDB taxonomy): Bacteria > Pseudomonadota > Alphaproteobacteria > Caulobacterales > Hyphomonadaceae > Hirschia. The sequence goes on from CAYGPD010000017.1 coordinate 24,027, forward strand.
TCGTCTACGTTTGCTGTTTGCCAATTTCCGTTTACAAGAACTTCTTTTTGAACAGCCACTGTAACACCGTCAGCACGAAGACGTGTGTCGAGGATATAGACGGTTGTTTTGAAACGTTCATCAGGTAATTCTGGGTTTGCATACCAATCAGAATTAATAACACCACCATAAGGATCCGCTGACTTAAGTGGCATGAAACTTATTGTATCTAGCGAAGCTCGCCAGAGGAAGGCATTTACACCAATCCCAGCTTGTTGTTTGTCATTCACGCTGACTTTTCTGACAGCTGCCTGATCAGAACTGCCAGAAGAAGAACAGCCAGTTGCGGCAAGTGTTGCTGCCAAAATTGCTAAGCCAGTGATCTTTCCAGAGGCCATATGCCATAACTCCATGTCAGAGACGCGTGTATTGCGTCATTGGTTTATTCTTCAATAGCTGGCGATTGCAGGGTGGCGCAAGTGTTGAGATGGCTGGTCAATGCGATAAGTTCGAGGCATGTAGTGAATTAATGTTTCAAAAACTGCATTTTACACCACCATGAACGGGATAGTTTGCGTATGACTTCTAAAAAGTGGCTATCAGGTTTTACAGCTAGTATTTTTGGTATGGGGGGCATAGCAATTGATGCGTACGCAGAGAATAAGTCTTTTGAATTCAGTGCGGAAGCAGTATTTTCTGGAGCCGCCGCAAGTGAGAATGGGACTTCCTTTTCTCAACCTTTTACTGGTGAAATAGGAGTTGGTGTTGAGAAAGAACACTATTTTGATAATGGCGTAGCTGTTGGATTTGTTGCGGAAATTCGCGCGCAAGGGGATAATAGAAAACGGCAAACTTTTGCGGGTGAATTACAGTTTGATGCTGCAAATCCTGCTTTTTCTGAAAATTTGAATGATCTGCTACCTGCCTTGAGGTCTCCTGCTACTGGCCTGGTGGCTGCCAGCTCTACCTCTGAGAGCGGGGCGTATGCTACCTTCGAGCAAGGTTTTGCTTATCTGAAGGCGGGCTGGGGTGAGGTGAGTTTAGGGCGTGACATCGGAGCAGCGGCACGTTTGGATGCACGGGCACCTAGTGTTTTAAAATATTCGAGCCCAAATAGTTCTCGGCTAAATCCGATTGCGTTTTCAAGTGTACGCGCGCGAAATGATGTGACGGGACCAAGCGCAAAAGTCACATATATGTCGCCTAGAATAGTTGGGTTTCGGGTTGGTGCGTCTTTTACACCTGAAGCAAATGCACGCGGAATAGATTTTGATGCGAGCAGATTAGAAAACGACATCGTAAATGCGAACTTAGAAAGTGTGACTGAAGGTGGACTATCTTTTTCACATTTATTTAGAGATTCAGATCTTCGCGTACGGCTTGGTGTGACGGGAATTCGCGCCTCAAGTAATTCAATCGATAACAGGTTTGGCAATTACGAAGCGCTAGGAGCGGGAATTGAATTAGAAAAAGGGTTTTGGAAGTTGGGTGCTCAATATCTAGATTCTAATAATGCGATTGAAGACGGATCGGGAGATTACCAAGCATGGGAAGTGGGGTTGAGCCGCAACCTCGGGAAGTGGACGGTGACTGGAGAGTACGGGCACGCTTTGGATCGACTGCAATTTATTAAGGGTGAAAATAGATCTATGGGTGTTTCCAAACGTATTAATGACTATATGGAATTTGGAGCTGCGTATATTTCTTCTGAATCCAAGCAGTTTGGAACAAAAATCCAAGGCTCGGGCGCCGTGTTGGAGCTGATTGTGCGTTATGAGTAACACTTAGTAGAAAATTAAGCCTTTTTTCTTAGATTTAATGAGAATGCACTTTTCGCCTATGATCTAAAGTAGTAGGCATTTGAATTGTAGAACGGATAATATGGGTTGAGATGAAATTTTTCGCTGGTCTTTTGATTACTGCTGCATTGTGTGCTGCACCTGCCTGGGCTGAAGAGCCTAGCGTAGTTGACGCCCCTGTGGCCGGTACAGAGACGAGTATCGCACCAATCAAATGGTACGAGAATTTTGTCTACAAAGCTGACGAAGATGCTGAGAAAAAAGCATTTTTAGTCGCACCAACAACTCAAACAGATGAATTTGGTTTGATATGGTCTGGTAAAGGCCGTTGGGGACTAACTTTGGATATGACACGTCGCTACGGTGATGATGTGCGTATTTTGCCAGAACAAGAGTTCTCTGCTGGCGCATACTACCAATTTTCTCCGCGTTTGCGTATTGGTGGTGGTGTGAGTATTGGCGGCGAGAAGCTTTCTTCTGATGCATCTCACTGGGCAAATGAAGAAAATGAAACAGGCGTTCGTATAGAGTCTGCTTTTTCTTTCTAATTAGTGCTTTGAATATTGAGCGTTAAGTAAAATATTGCTTCTAAAATAATTCACTTACACCAGCAAAACCTGCATAAGGTGCAACCTGTTTAGCATTTTCATGCGTGACTCCCCCTAATGCATATAATGGCATGTCTGTTCCTCTAGCGAGATTGCGAAACCTTTGAATACCCATAGCTTTCGGAGCAGTAGGGCTATGACTAGGGAAAACTGAAGACAAAAAGCAAGCGTCAAAATCTAATTTTTGAGAAATGCTTAGTTGCTTATGAGTGTGAGCTGAGGTGGTGTGAATTCTACTGGTCTTTTGACTAACGTGGAATTTCTTCAAGGTTGATTTTGGCCAGTGCACTCCATCTGGCTTAATTACCTTTTCCAATTCTGGATCGTGGGAGATGGAAAGAAATAGCCTTTTTTCAAGTGCGATAGCGCTTAACTTAATTGCGATGTCAAATCTATTAGACTGCCCAAAATGACGATATAATATGCCAAAGCCAGTTGGAAGGTTTTGAGCGCACTTTATTATATCGATTGTACGGGTGGGGTCTGTTATCAAAAATGCAGCAGGTAAGATTCCAAATCTTGGTGGATTGCGGCGAATACGTGCAGAAAAATGAAGCCGGGTTGCCAGTAGAAGCTTGCGATACGCTACAGTTTGCGGTTCAACACAATACATGATTCAAAAACCAGAACTTTCTATTCTTGATCGCCGCGCTCAGATTATTTCTCGTATAGATAATGCAGCAATTTCAAGAGGGCTTTCCCCAACTGATATTACTTTGACTGCTGTTTCTAAGGTTCAACCTGAAGAAAGAGTTGATGCAATGTTGGCGCTGGGTCAACGTATTTTTGGAGAAAACCGTGTACAGGAAGCTCAGGGAAGGTGGGAAAAGCGCAGAGCGCAGTTTCCAGATCTTCAGTTACGATTAATTGGCCCATTGCAAACTAATAAAGTCGCTGATGCAGTGGCTCTTTTCGATACAATTGAAACGGTTGATCGCTTGAAGCTTGCACAATACCTTGCGAAAGAAATGAAGAAGCAAGAACGTGATATAGAGCTTTTTGTGCAAATTAATACAGGCGCAGAACCGCAAAAAGCAGGTGTTTTGCCTGCTGATGCAGATGAATTTTTGCGAGATATTCGAGAAAGATTCCACCTGAAAATTGCAGGATTAATGTGTATTCCGCCAGTAGGAGAACCTGCCGGCCCACATTTCGCTTTGTTGAGAAAAATAGCGAAACGAAATGGCATAGATAAACTATCCATGGGAATGAGCGACGATTTTGAAACAGCTATCGGTTTTGGTGCGACCCATATTCGCGTGGGGTCGGCGTTATTCGGACCGCGGATTTAACCTGTATTAGGTACGCGTTATAGATATAGTGTCTCCTTGATTGGCGGCATCAAGTAAGAGCAATAAATGCTCTTTGGCCAAAGCCACACACCCTTCTGTTCCCTCATAATCGTTTCGCTTTAAGTGCATAAAAATGGCGCTACCTTTGCCGATGACAGGAGGGGAATCGTTGTAACCAAGTTCGACGATGATGTCGTAAACATGGTCTTCGCGCCATAGTTTTTCGTGACGATAGGCTGACGGCAAATCGATAAGTGTGTTGTAAATCAGCGGGGCTGTTACATCATCACACCATCCCATATCTGGCGAAAGGATATGAGTTTCAAGCTGAGTTTTTGGACATGGAATGCGGTCTGCTCGGTAGAAAACACGGCGCATTATCCAATCACCAAGAGGCGTTTTATTGTCTCCTTCGCGTTTTTCATCTGCATTTATAACACCGGTTTTTCCCAAAGCGCAGCGATATGAGTGGCCGGTCCATGTGATCACGCCATTATCTCGCGCGTTGAATTTCATGTGATTGGGACTGTTCATCTCTTCCACCAAAGCAAATACGTGCTTACATTGTATATAAGTTCATAGTTTTTGGTTTTAATCATGTGACCAAAAACTGTTTTACGCAATCTGAGGAGAACCACGTGTCGCAATTAAAGACCATTCTTATCGTAGATGATGACAATGACCTACGCGAAGCGTTGGCTGAACAGTTTGAGCGGCATGAAGGTTTTGCTATATTGCAAGCGTCTAATGCAACGGAAGGCATGAATATAGCAGAGTCTGAAAAACCTGACCTTGTTATTCTTGATGTTGAAATGCCTGACATGGATGGACGCGATGCTTGTAAATTGATGCGCAAGCATGGGCTACGCGTGCCTGTAATTATGCTGACAGGGCAAGATTCTGACGCTGATATGGTCTTGGGTTTGGACTCTGGGGCGAATGATTATGTTGCTAAGCCATTCAAATTTACTGTTTTATTGGCGCGAGTGCGGGCTCATTTGCGTACTTTTGAGCAGAGTGAGGATGCGACTTTTAAGATTGGGCCGTATGAATTTCGACCTTCTACCAAGTCCCTTGTAGACGAAGCGGGTAAAAAAATTCGCCTAACAGAAAAAGAAACCAATATCCTCAAGTATCTATACCGCGCAGAAGGCAAGGCAGTTGCACGCGACGAGCTATTGTCAGAGGTGTGGGGTTACAATGCGAACGTGACGACGCATACGCTTGAAACGCATATTTATCGTTTGCGGCAAAAAATTGAGCCTGATCCAGCCCATGCACATTTGCTGATTACTGAAACTGGCGGATACAGACTTCAGTTTTAAAGCAAGGTTATTAAGTGACAGAGGGAAGGCCGCTCTTTTATAGTGCGGCCTTTAAATTAACAGTTACAGGAGCGTGGTCAGACGGTTTGTCACCACCGCGATCTGATTGGTGAATCTGATAAGTTGCAGCATCGGCGAGAGCGACGGCGGCTTGATTTGCCCAAATGTGATCGAGACGGCGACCGCGATTGGATGCTTCCCAATCTTTTGCGCGATAACTCCACCAAGAATACAGCTTTTCAGCTGCGCCGTGCTTCAAACGGGCGATATCAGCAAAGCCACCGAGAGATAGAATGCGGTCTAAAGCTTCAGTTTCGACAGGTGTATGGCTAACAATTTTTAGAAGTTGTTTGTGAGACCATACGTCGTGCTCTCCGGGCGCGACATTGATGTCGCCCACGACGATGAGGGGCTGAGTATCTGCACATCGTGCGGCGTATATTTTTTCCATACGTGCAAGAAATTCTAGTTTGTGCGCGAATTTTTCGTTGATAATGGGATCAGGTTCATCGCCACCAGCAGGAACGTAGAGGTTGTGAACTTCAATGCCAGCAATTTTTACCGAGATTGCACGTGCTTCACCACGCATACAGAACTCTGGCGTTTCAAGTCGCTCTATAGGATATTTAGAACCAATTGCGACACCGTGCATACCTTTTTGCCCAGCAATTTCAACATAGGGCATTCCTGCTTCTTCGAAAGCTTTGCGCGGATATTCACCTTCGCGGCATTTGATTTCTTGCAAACAGAGAATGTCAGGTTTTTCGCGTGCGATAAAATCAGCGACACGTGGCATGCGGAGGCGGACGGAATTTATATTCCAAGAGGTGAGGCGAAGATCTGTCATGAAAAGAGGATTAGGGAGCGTTGCGTATTTTTGCAAGGGCAAAGCGCGCAGAGATGAGATGTGCAAAATAAAACGCGCCCAACTGCGGGGAACAGTCAGGCGCGAAAAAAGTTGGGAATAGGGAGGGGATAGCTCCAACATCCACGTGACAGTTTAAAATTGCTTGCGGGGGGAAACCAAGCGATCCTGACTAAACTGACGTGATAAAATTGGCACATTAAAATACAAAATGCAACACGCTATTTAATAAATTTGGGTGTGTCATAAAACCAACTATTCACATATGCGTGAATGGTTGGTTTTGTGCCTAGATTATCGTCTGTCGCGATTGTCTTCATCTTCCAACACAAACAGACGTGGTGAAATTTTTACATTCAACTCCATGTCTATCAGGTCAACGCGTGTTTCATTTCCAAGCCCATCGATTGTTACCCAGCCGATGAGGTCAAATGTATCTTTATTGAATTTTAAAAACACAATGCCATCCAAGGCTTCTTCACCATCTTGAGGGTTGTCTTCAAGAACAACGAGATGAGCGTCAGGTAACGACCGAATATCGAGCACGCTCGTGTCTGTTGAAAAATCGAGATTGGTTTTGAGGAAGTGCTTAAGAGGTGTCGCGGACAATGGTGCGCGATCGATAGTGTCTAGCTCTTTGTCTTCAATCGCAACAGTGGTTCCATCTGACACGATAAGATATGGTGTAGGGGAGGTGTATTCGAAGCGGATACGACCTGGACGACGTAAGTAGAAATTTCCTGTCGTTACTTCGCCAAGTGCATCCGTTTGGACAAAGCCTCCACGCGCTGTTGTGGTTTCATCCATCCGCGCATTGATTTTTTTCAGGATTTCGTCACCCGTTAAATCAGTTGACGCAGCTTCTTTAAGCTGGGCAGGGGATAACTCTTCACTTTGAGGAAGGGTTTGTGCAACAGGTGTTATTTGTACATCTTGAGCTGGGCCAGCCAAAGCAAGCGCATCAAAGGAGATAAACAAAGGGATTAAATAGGAAGCAATTATCATGGTATCAGGATTAAACCTCGGATCGGCGAAAACAAGACGTCACTAGGGTATTTTCGCCGAATTTGCCATGATTAGATGAATGACAGTTCAGAAGATGATATTTTTTCTGAACTGTTTAAAATATTTAGGCGGCATAGTCTTCCGGCATTAATATTTCACGTTTACCTGCATGGTTTGCTGCACTGACCAATCCTTCACATTCCATACGTTCAATTAAAGATGCTGCGCGGTTGTATCCGATCTTTAAACGACGTTGAATATAGGAGGTTGATGCACGTTTATCACGACGAACAACTTGTACTGCCTCTCGGTAAAGGTCTTCTTCTACATCACCCGATGAAGTACCCATTGCAGCATCAGCTACAGATACATCTTCTTCTGGTTCATCTGTAATGCCTTCAATATAGCTTGGTTCACCGGTATCTTTTAGGAAACTTACGACGTGTTCAACTTCCTCATCAGATACAAATGGACCGTGAACACGAATGAGCTTACCGCCTGAAGCTTGGTACAACAAGTCACCCATTCCAAGGAGTTGTTCAGCGCCTTGTTCTCCTAAAATAGTACGAGAATCGATTTTGGTTGTTACCATGTAAGAGATACGGGTAGGGAAGTTTGCTTTGATTGTACCTGTAATAACATCTACGGATGGACGTTGTGTTGCTGTGATTAAGTGGATACCCGCTGCACGCGCCATTTGAGCAAGACGTTGTACGAGCGCTTCGATTTCTTTACCAGCAACGATCATCAAGTCAGCCATTTCATCGATGACCACAACAATATGTGGCATTGGGCTCATGTCGATGATCTCGTTCTCGTAAATAGGTTCGCCTGTGTCGCTGTTGTATCCGGTCTGGATCGGACGGGTAAAGACTTCACCTGTGTCGCGTGCGTCTTTTGCCTTCTTATTGAAACCTGTGATGTTTCTCACACCCATTTTTGACATGACTTCGTAGCGACTTTCCATCTCACGAACGGTCCATTTCAAAGCAGCTACGGCTTTGACAGGATCAATCACGACAGGGGAGAGAAGGTGGGGAATGCCTTCGTAGATCGACAATTCGAGCATTTTCGGGTCGATCATGATGAAACGGCATTCTTCAGGTGTCAGCTTGTAAAGCAATGAAAGGATCATGGCGTTGATCCCCACCGATTTACCAGAACCCGTTGTACCCGCGATTAAAAGGTGAGGCATTTTTGCAAGGTCAGCAATAGTTGGTTCACCACCAATATTTTCACCTAAAGCGAGTGGTAGAGCTGCACGCGTACGTGAGAAGGCTTTAGCCGCCAAGAGGTCACGCAAGTATACTGTTTCTCTGTTTTCATTGGGTAGTTCTATACCGATAGCATTACGTCCTGGGACGACAGCAACACGGGCTGCAGTTGCACTCATCGAACGTGCTATATCTTCAGCTAGTGAAATTACACGAGAAGATTTTGTACCCGGAGCAGGCTCTAGCTCAAATAAAGTTACAACAGGGCCAGGGCGTACTTCTGCGATGCGACCTTTAACACCGAAATCACCCAATACGACTTGCAGACGTTCTGCCATTTCAAGAAGGTGAGCTTCATCAAATTCTGTACGACGTTCTGGTGGTAATTGTAACAGATCTAGAGAAGGTAGACGTGCATTTTCTTCATCGCTGTCGGTATACATTGAGCTGTTTGCAGATTGAACGGGAGCGGGTTTGGGAGGAGCAACAGGACGTACTGATACAGGTGCTGGTTTGGCAGTAGGGGTGGCCTCATTGGGAGACTGGAATTGTGCTGAAGTTGGTTGGGCGGTTCTATTTCCAAATAGAGATGATTTGGCTGCAGGTTCTTCTGCAGACGGTGCATAAATAGGTGTTTCAACGACTTTTTCTGCAAGACGCTGCCTAACCGGAATAGTAGGACGTTCGGCGCGTTCGACGCTTCTAAAGAATCCCTCTTCTGGTTCTTCTAAATGTGGTTCCATATTGCGTGGGTCAGGAAGTGCAGCTTGTTGCGGGTTTCGACTACGCATGTTTTCGAAGAAAGAATTTGCGCGGTCTCGTAGTCCAGCAACATCACGCACTTCTTCATCTTGATCATTGACGACTTCCATAGGAATTGCTTTTCCACGGCGAAATTGAAGCCAAAGCTGTTCAATCGTTCGGAAGAGGGCAAGGCCATCATCAGCGCCTAAGCCCATTGCGATAGCAGCAAATAAAATGCCACCTATCCCTGCTGCGACAGAGGCAAGAAATACTGGATTTGGTGCTCCAAACGCGGCAAAGGGAATGGAGGCAAAAACATTGAGTCTCTCCCCGACCATGCCACCAAGTCCGGAAGCGAGCGGCCAATTACTTGGGATTGGCCATCCTGCCAAACACACGCATGACATTCCAATAGCAAGAGCACCCCAAAACCAGCGAGATGTGCGACGAGGCCCAATTGCAAAAGTTCTGTAAACACCGCCGATCATTAAGCCGAAACCAGCTAGCCATGCGGTCCAACCAAATGATTGCATTAGCAGATCTGCTGCAACTGCACCTGTCGAGCTAAAGAGGTTGGTGGCACCAGTGTCAGATGCAACATTCAAACTGGGGTCAGTAGGAGAATACGATCCACACGCACCACAGATAAAAACACCTAATGAGAACGCCATTATACCAGTTAGTAGCCGACTAAATCCACTCGGTTTGTGACCGGGGATTTGGTATTCAGCATCGATATGCTGCACGCGATTTGATATTTGCGTAGAAGGCATTGTCGGCGTCCTTGAACAAAGGTGGTTAACTCTATTTGACCCCACCATGACGCGGGCCTCTTAACGAGCTGCAAACGCAATGTGATTTCTTTGTGATTTTTAATGTAAATCGCTGACTTTTTCTGTTTTTTCCTCATTGAAATAAGAAAAACCCCCGATACCAAAGGCATCAGGGGTTTCTGCTTCTTAAAATAAAGCCAAGAGGCGTTGAGTTTATTTTGTGAAGTCTGGGTAGGCCACAAGACCACATTCGGAAATGTCTAGGCCTTCTAGTTCTTCTTCTTCACTTACGCGAATGCCGACCGTGAATTTCAAGATCAACCACATAATTGCAGATGTGAGGGCAACAAATACACCGACAGATACAACACCCAAGGCTTGAATTGCGAAGCTAGTACCTTCTGTAGACAATGGAACGATCATTGTTCCCCAGATACCACAAACCAAGTGAACTGGGATCGCACCAACAACATCATCAATTTTGAATTTATCAAGAACAGGAACTGTAAGAACTACAAGCACACCACCGACAGCACCAATGAAGATTGCAACAGGGAAGCTTGGATCTAACGGGCCAGCTGTGATGGAAACTAGACCAGCAAGCGCACCGTTGAATGCCATTGTTGAGTCTGTCTTCTTATATAGAACAGTTGTTAGACCCATTGCTGCGATAGTACCGGCTGCAGCTGCAAGGTTTGTGTTCAAGAAAATTGTAGATACAGCGTTGATATCGTCGAATGTACCAGCGGCCAATTGTGATCCACCGTTAAATCCAAACCAACCAAACCAAAGGATAAATGTACCTAGAGCAGCCAAAGGAATGTTTGAACCTGGCATTGGAACAGATTTACCGTCTACGAAACGACCAAGACGTGGCCCAAGAATGATAGCACCTGTTAGAGCTGCCCATCCACCTGTTGAGTGTACGAGAGTAGAACCAGCGAAGTCAGAGAAACCAGCTTCAGACAAGAAACCGCCACCCCACTGCCATGAACACTGAATTGGGTAAATGATACCTGTCAAAACTGCTGTGAAAGCAAGGAAAGGCCAAAGTTTGATACGTTCAGCAACTGTACCAGATACGATAGAAGCTGTCGCAGCCACGAAAACCATTTGGAAGAAGTGGTCTGAACCAGATGAATACCCTGTAGCTAGGTCATCTGCAGTTTCCCACATTTTAAATTCACCAAGATAACCAGCAATCATCCAGTCTCCAGGATATAGGAGGTGGTATCCAACAAGCCAGAACATTAAACCAGCAATTGAATAGAGTGCGACGTTCTTAGTAACCTGAGTTGCAGCGTTTTTGGACCGTACAAGACCAGCTTCCAGCATACAGAAACCTGCAGCCATAAGCATGACAACAAGTCCACCTATGAGGAATAGAAATGTGTTGTCGACATAAGCAGATACATCAGAGGCTGATGGAATTTCAGCGACTTCAACATCTTGCGCGAAAGCTGCCACACCGCATGTTATGGCAGCATATGTGGCTATCCCCGCCAGCTTTCCAGTAATTCCGGATCTCATGGATATGAACCCCTCTTTATAAGATACGTTGCACCCCACGTTTTGGGGCCTTCGCCCTACAAGAGATTGTGAGGAGTGAGATCAGACAAGTTTAACGGGGTGTGTTAACAATTTTCGATACATAATTGAGCAAGCTACGGGCAGAGTTTTGGCATATCGCACAATTCCTGTGCGAGTCTGGACGCTATTTAATGTGAAGGGTACAGTAATTTTATGAGAGATAACCAACACACGAATAGAAGCCACGAGATTATTATATCGGGTGCCGGTCCTGTAGGATTGAGCCTCGCTATTGCGCTTTGTGAGCAAGGATTTGACTGCCTAGTTGTCAGCAAAGAGGATATTTTTGATCAAAATAGGTGTGATTTTGATGGAAGAGCCTACACAATAGCGTCAGGATGTTGGGCTATGTGGCGCACTTTTGGTATTTGCGAGGAGCTCATCCCATTTGCGCAGCCGGTCCTAAAAGTGGAGGCGGAAGCTGTTTCGTTTGCACCTTTAAGCTTCGGTTTAGAAGGCAAAGAAGGAAGTGATAAACCGCTTGGATATTTGGTGGAAGCGCACGCTATTGTATCCGCTCTGCGAGAAAAAGCAGGCAACACGGCTGGATTGAGCTTCATAACGCACGCCGAACTGAGTGGCATAAGGACGCATTCTGATCGAGTAGAAGTGGTTTGGGGGGAAGAAGGAGAGGGGGCTTCTGCACGTCTGCTTATAGGATGTGATGGCGGTGATTCCTTTGTGCGCAAGTCAGCTGGTATCTCGTTTCCTGGCCATGATTACAAATCCAAAGGCTTAGTTGCGACAGTAAGTTTGGTTCATCCGCACAATGGAGTGGCGCGTCAAAAATTCCTTAAAAATGGCCCATTTGCTGTTTTGCCTCTCCCCAATAACAAAGCAAGTTTGGTTTGGAGTGAGGGTGAAGAAGTTGCTCAAGCATTGTGTGCTTTAAGTGATCAAGACTTTGAGCTTGAGTTGAGAGAGAAGCTCGGTGACTTTCTTGGTGAGTTTAAGTTGGAAGGCGGACGTTTTTCCTACCCTCTAAAAATGCGTGTGGCGGATAGTTTTGCCGCTGAGCGTATTGCCTTAGCAGGAGATGCTGCACATACCATTCACCCTTTAGCGGGGCAGGGCTTAAATTTAGGTCTGAAAGATGTAGCGGCACTCACGGAGACGATAGCACATGCAGCGCATGTGGGTTTAGACATTGGGTCTCCACTTGCATTGGAGCCGTATGAAGAATGGCGGCGAACCGAAACTATAAATATGGCGACCGGAATGGATTTGCTAGAAAAAGTTTTTAAAGCACCTCTTCCGTTTCGAGGGTTGGCAGGTCTAGGAATGTCGCTTTTGGGAAAAAGTGAAATGGCTCGTACAGCATTGAGCAAACAAGCAAACGGAAATCATGGTAGCAATGTTCCCCAATTATTACTTGGTCAGAAAATAGTTTTCTAAAGTGAGCGCTATAGTATTACTAGTCTCGACTTAATCCAGCATCTTTCATGCGCTTTTCGTAAGACTTCATCCGGTTTTTTTGATCAGTTGCAAGCTCTCGTAGATATGGCCAACTATAAAGCCCTGTGTTGTGACCATCAGAAAAATTGATACGAAGTGCATAGCGACCAACAGGGTCCGCACTGAGGACACTTACGTTCTTTTTTCCGACCGGCGGCAAGGGAGTTTCGCTGCCATGTCCGCGTGTTTCCGCGCTAGGGCTTTCAACACGCAATAGCTCGTAGGGTATTTCACCTTTAAAGCCGTCATCAAAAGTCAGTTTAAGAAGAGCTTTTTCTTTATTGAATCTTATCTCTACGGGCCAACTTCCGTCATCTTTAGCGCGTTTACGTAACATGGCTTATTCTTCATTGATTTGGCGGGCTTCATCAACCAGCATAATTGGAACGCCGTCTCGAATAGGAAATGCAAGGTTTGCTTTCTTTGAGACGAGTTCATTTGTCTTTTTGTCATACACGAGTGGTCCGCGAGATACGGGACAAATAAGAACTTCCAGCAATCGCGGATCAATACCGCTTGCAGGCGAAGAATTTTGATCTGTTGAAGTCATTGAATTGATCCACTACCGCCTGTTGCATCCATTTGAAGCAGTGAAATTAGGGCATCACCACGCTGTTGGAGTGTCGGGAACTCTAATAGCATTTGTTTTTCCATAGTAGAAAAGGGGCATCCTGACGCAAGCGCATTGATGAGTGTTTCTAAGGGTGCATCCGCAACTGCATCCCAATCTGTTTGGATTGCATTCGTTGATAAATAGGTTTTGAGCGCCTTGGTCAGACTACTGCGCTCAATATCCGGTTCTTTGGCGCCAACGGGCTTCATATCATCTAAAAAGTTTTCGTAAGAAACTTTCGCGGTTCTATATGGGTGCGTAAGAGCCTCCTCTTCCAAAATATGGAAGCGGCACAACCCTCTAAGGTTTAATAGGTATCTTCCATCGTCTGTTTCAGAGTAACTATTGATACGACCGAGGCAACCTACACGCATGAGTGGAGGATTTTCGATAGGTGCTTCCTGATCAGCACTTTCTGATAAAAAGGGCTGCACCATTGCAATAACTCGATGTGAATACATCGCATCATCTACCATGTTCAGATAACGTGGTTCAAATACATTTAAAGGAAGATTGCCGCGCGGAAATACTATTGCCCCATCAAGGGGAAATATTGGAACGACTGAAGGAAGGTCTTCGGCTATTCTGAAAATAGGAGGGAACAAGCGGCGTCTTTCTGATAAGCGTTGCAAATAGTTTAGTTGAAGAGAAGTGAAGAAAGGCGGCGACGGCCCTTTTGTGATACTTCTGCTGTTGGACCTGCGGCTTCAAATATCTTCAAAAGCTGTTCTTTTGCTGCGCCGTTTTTCCACGCGAGGTCTTTTTCCAATATAGCAAGTAATTGTTCGGCTGCACCTTCGTGATCATCGCTAGCTGAAAGAGATTTTGCGTATTCAAATCGTGCATCAAAATCATCTGGATTGGCAGCTACTTTTGCACCTAATTCTGAAGGCGCACTTTTAGAAGAAGATCCGTCATCGGCGAGTTCTATAGCCGTAAGCACTGATTTAACTTGCGGTGATTTTTGTGAGTCTTCCGGAACAAGTGCTAATACTTCCCGGGCGCGCTCGTAATCTTTTTTGGCAACCATGCAACGGGCAAGTCCAACCAACGCATCAATATTGTCCGGTATTGCTTGCACGATTTGTGCGTAAATTGCCGCAGCTTCATCAAGCTCACCGTTTTGAAATGCTCCACGGGCTGCGTTTAGCGCATTTTCAATTTGTTCCAGAGCGCCGCCGGCACCAGCCTTTTTGATGAATTCAACAATTTGAGATTCTGGGATTGCGCCTTGAAATCCATCAACTGGCTGTCCGTCCTTAAAAGCAAAAACAGTTGGTACGGACCGCACTCCGAGTTGACCTGCTACGCCTTGGTTTTCATCTATATTGATTTTGACCATACGCACCGCGCCATCAGCTTGGTTCACGACTTTTTCTAGAGTTGGCATTAGCGTTTTACATGGACCACACCAAGGTGCCCAAAAATCGACAAGCACAACTGCATGTTTGGACGCTTCAACAACATCCTGCATGAAGGTCTGGTCTGACCCATCAATGACCCATTTTGCGTTGTCACCGTCTGCGGGAAATGATCCTGAAGAAATATCCATCGAAGTTCGTCCTAACTAGCCTAAGTGTGCATATACCATACTACATGGTCGTCTATATGCTAAGGTGCAAGCATAAACACTGTGCTAGATTGTAGAATTTCCCTTATAATTCATCAAAATCTATACATTCCAGCGTACGTCCGGTGGAATTCAAGAACCTTGCAAAATCAGGTTGTGATATCGACGTTGTCATATCATTTCGCAATGGATGAAAATTTAGAGTGTCGTAGCCGAGTAATTTTTCATCAACGAGGAAACGAACAGATCTGCTTTTATCATGCAGCAGACCAAAAGCGGACACTGAGCCTGGCGTAACTTTCAACGTATTCCAAAGTAATTGTGGTTTGGCGAACGATAGGCGTTGTGTATCAATTTGTTTGTGAAGCTGATTGAGTTGTAGTTCAGAATGCGCCCATGCACTTATAAGGACTAATTGTCCCTTCTTATCCTTTAAGAATAGATTTTTTGTGTGTCCACCAGCTATCGATGTTTTTAATTCTGCTGTCTCGGAGACAGTATGTGTAGGAGCATGAGTTACTGTTTTATGCCGAATATTATGGCGATCAAGCCACGCAAAAACTTCCAGTTCCGGCGCACGGCTAAAGTCATCTAAAGCAGGGATAGGTGATGTGTTCAGATCATTCATAAACAAGGCTCGAATATTCAATGCATATCTCCATCCGCCAGATTTGAAGGGGAGCTGCATTAACCATAAACTGATGGTGGCGGCAATTGATTAGTTTAGGTATTGTTCAATAAGGTTTGGGGATAAAGCCCGCAATGTCCAATTAATCCGCCTAATATATGTGGAAAGCTCTCTGGAAGGCTCAAATGAAGCTCGATTGTTATAAATTGCATGAGTATGTGCCGGAGCTTATTCCTGCGCGATCGCGTCGTGATTGGATGGATAAATTTACCGATCGCCACCCTTACAGATGTCTACCGCTGACAATGGCAAACTCAACGGGGTGGGAGATACTTTGTCAGGCTGGATTGACTATCGAATGGGATGGCGGGCCTAAAGCAGAGAGTATAAAAATAACAGCAGATGAAGAGTGGCCACCTGTAGAAAATATAGCGGATAGCCACTTTAGAGAGGGTGTTCTCACGTTTCATACGGGCTATCTGTTCCGCACGCCGCCAGGTTGGGGTGTATGGGTGCAGGGTCCCCCCAATGCGCCGAAGGACGGGATTTATCCGTTGTCTGGTCTTGTGGAAACAGATTGGCTGCCATTTCCGTTTACGATGAATTGGCGATTTACGCGGCCGGGACGGGTGAGGTTTGAGAAAGATGAGGCATTTGCGTTTCTGAATCTCATTGAACATAATCGCATGGAAGAGGTTCAACCTGAACTGCATATGCTTGATGAACACGTTGATTTAAAAGCTGAATATGAAGAATGGGCTAAGTCACGCGGGAATTTTATTGAACGTTTAGGAGCGGGAGATGAGGGGGCATTAAGGGAAAAGTGGCAACGCCACTATATGCGGGGTAAAAAAACGTCAGGAGAAATCGTAAATACACATGTGACCAAACGGAAAATGAAGACTCCAAGGCCGCCCAAGGCGTGAGCTGAAGAGGGAGTTGAAAAATTCTTTGAGATCGCGTAATTTTTCACTTGCAAGACAAGCTGCAATGCTGTTTAACAGCGCCTCAGACAGATTTAAGTCTGTCTTTTATATCGGATGCGGGTGTAGCTCAGGGGTAGAGCGCAACCTTGCCAAGGTTGAAGTCGAGAGTTCGAATCTCTTCACCCGCTCCAGATATTCTTCTTTATAATTAGTGTGCTGCAAATACCCTTTTGGGGGTAAAATCGATGACTTTAGGGTCAATGGATAAGCTATGATGTGCGGCACGTGGGTGCCTGTAGGTATACAGGTACGCGCATGTTTGCTGTGTGCAAACATGCTGAGGCGACTATGGTCGTGCTAAGGTGAGGGTGGGTTTTATATCTGCTCGGGTGCTGGTTGGTCTTGGGGGTTAGGTTGCTTAACTTCGCCAAACACATGAAAAAGAATTCCGCCCAAAGCAAAGCAGCTGGCCGGAATTAAGCCAAAGGCTGCCATAATGCCAAGTCTAGCGTTGGAAGATTGAACAAGGCCAGACATAGCTTTGAGGGAGTCAAACCCGAAGCCAGAAAGCACGAGTCCTGCTAGTAGTGTACCGCCTAAAGCGATACCAATTTTATCGGCGGCAATCCAAACCGAAGAGAAGAGACCAGCGTTTCCTTTTCCTGCGATATCTACAAGAATAGACGCCCCCAGCATCATCCACCCTGAATTTCCGACCCCCGCAAAAAATGCGCAGATGAGTATGAAATTTAAGCCAAAGGACGCACCGCCAAGTGCCCAAGCAGCAAGTATGACAGCGTGAACGAGAGACGCGATAACGTAGCCGTTCTTTTTTCCTACACGTTTAGATAAAGCAACCCAAATAGGCTGGGCGACAATAATGCCCATCGTTGTTGCGAATACGATAAATCCTATCGTTGTGAAGGGGTCATTTAGTGCCATTACATCTTTCAGGAAATACAGCATGGTTGCATAGCTCATTCCGGCACCTGCGAGCTGCAAAATACTTACACCAAGCAATATCGAAAACTCAGGAACTTTAACCGCGTTTAACATAGCTGAGACGCTGACACGAATAATAGCTGACTGATTAGAATCCGATTGAGAACTGATCAGTGATTTGCGGGCACCCAGATATGAAACAAATATCGTCGCGTTGCATATAGTGGCCAGCAATATTGCAAGTGAAGAATAGGCTTGGATTCCACCGCCCCATTTTGCAATTAGCGCGGGGGCGAGTCCACCAGCTATAAGCAGTCCAATTGCGGAGAAGCCCAAACGCCATGCCATGAGAACCGTACGAGTTTGAGAATTGTGCGCAAGAGATGAAGCAATTGCAAGATAGGGTACGGAAAAGCTAGCGAAGACCAGCATGTAAATAGACACAGCAAGGACAATGTAAATTAATTGTATGGTTTGGTTTGCTGCAGGAACGTGAAATATGAGTAGCATAGCAACAGGTGCAGCACCGACACAAAATAGAAGCCAGTTATAGAGTGGGACTTTGTGCCTTAAACGGTCTGCGATTGTTCCGACTGCAAGATCACTGGCTACCCCCACACATATCTTTGGTAGAAAGATCGCGATCCCTGCAATAGCTGCTGCGATTCCCAAAACATTTGTCATGTAGAATAGAAGGAGAAGGGACGGGATATCTCTTAGAATCTGACCGGCCACTTGTCCGGTACCGTAACTAATTTGTGTTTTTATCTGAACCTTATTGTGTTGAATAAGATTCCTAGAGTCTGCAGTTTCGACGACTTCCATATCCATCACCTTTAAGTGCCCATATTATTAGACATTGATGGTCAGGACGAACGAAAAGGTATGCAAAGAGGATATTGAGCATCCTCGTTAGGCGAATGATAATTTCGAAATAAGTTTTGTGCTTTTATTATTTTGTAGGCACTGGCCCCGTCGATTCACGGATAATCAATTCATAAGGTAGGAATTGACGCGGATTGATATCTTGATTGTTTTGCGCATTCGCAATCAACATTTGTGTAGCTACACTCCCAAGCTCTAAAAGCGGTTGACGAATAGTTGTAAGGGCTGGCCACATTTTTTCCGCGAGTTCGGAGTCATCAAAACCCACAACAGATAATTGATCGGGGACAGCTATGCGCAATCTATGTGCTGCGCTTAGTACACCGGCAGCCATATCATCGTTTGATGCAAATATTGCGCTGGGAGGGTCACTACGTTTTAAAAGGCTGTCGCCTGCCTTTAGGCCGCTTTCAAACTCAAAGTTACCTGCTTGAATAAGGGTGTTGTCTACCTCTAACCCTGCTTCATTTAAGGCATCTTGATACCCCTGAAAACGTTCAACAGTGGCTTTTTGGTTTTCTTTACCACGCACAAATCCAATACGCTTATGCCCCAATTGCAGCAAATAATTGGTAATATCTTTGGCAGCTTCGCGGTCATTAATTTTGACTTCTAATTCATCATCATCAAAATCGTGCGACCCTATTCGAGCTATAGCAATTCCCATAGATTTTAGTGCACTAACTATACGCTTATTGTTTGTCAGTGGAGACACGAGAATTGCACCAACGGGCGTACCAAGTATCGGCAATCTATTCATTTGTTCGGTAATTTCAGCATCTGACAAGCTGTCGCTATCATCAATCATAGACACAACAAGTTGATATCCCTGTTCCTGACAGGCCTGAATTGTACCAGCTTGGATTGCGTTGACGTAATTACTTCGATTGTTGTGAATGATATAATGTACTGTGTAGCCCCGATGACTGCGTAATCCGCGAGCGTTTGGACTTGGCACAAACCCTAATTGATCGACTGCTGCTTTGACTTTTTCTCGCAAACCCTCTGTGACATGGGGTTCATTATTGACGACGCGGGATACTGTTTTAATTGATACGCCCGCCAGTTTTGCGACGTCTTTCATCTTTGGGACAGATTGATGCATTTTGGGGCCTATAAAAATAGATTAGTCATCAGACTTACCAGTTTCTGACAATGCGTTGATGATAGCAGCGTGTCTCGTTCTGTTGAGCGGAAGTATATAAATAACGATTGCTGAAAAAAACAATAATACACCGGGGGATAGCGAAATGAAAAAGCGGATACCGTCGATTACTTGTTGGGATTGAATGTTTAATCCTGACTGATAGCCCAAATTATCGAGCGTTATACCCACCATTAATCCTGTGAGACCCCCAGATATTTTTTGCACCAGTGTGACAGAGCCAAAAACGGCGGCCTCATTCCTAATTCCGGTTTGCCATTGTCCATATTCAACAGTGTCAGGAATAAAAGACCATACAAGAACACCAAATGCACTTGCGCCAAAACCTAAACCTATAATTTCAGGTGGTACGCCAAAAACCAATGGCATTTGAACAAATGCCAAGGATAATCCAAATATTGTGACAACGCTGCAAGCTGCTATCCATGCTGCCTTTTTGGTAAAAGCGGAAATTACGAGCGTCCATAGAGGAACGCCGCAAAGTGTTGCGAGCGCTGAAACTGTGAGGATAGTTTCTTTCGGGGCAAAAGAAGATTGATTTATTTCAATGAAGAAAGCGAGTGGGATAATATAGCTTGCACAACCGGCGGCTTGAAAAAAAATAGCTAATAAAACAAGTAACAATGCTTTGTTTGAAACTGCATTTTTAAAAAAATCGCCAAGATTGTTTGTAGGAATTTGTTTGCGACCGGGTGGTGTTTTTTCTTTTGTATTGAAGAAGCAGGCCATTAGAGCTGCTGTCGCGATAATTCCACCTAGCATAGCTGTAATTAGAAACCCATACTTTCCAATTTCCTGTCCGCCATTAAAAAATCGTACAGATGGGAACCAAAGTAAGGAAACGGTCAACATACCGCTGAAGGCGAAAAACATCCGTACGCCTGAAATAACGGTGCGATCTAAGCTGTTGAATGACAAGCGTGAGGATAGAGCTGAATAGGGGACAGCAACAAATGTATAGCAGGTGCGAAATACCATGTGGTTTATCAGCAATACTGCTACGAGTAGATTGCCTTCAAATGGTGGAATCCAGAATAATAGAGTGAAAACAACAGCTAATATAAAGCTACCAAAAAATATGAAGGGCCTGTATGTGCCAAATTTTGTGCGTGTTCGTTCTGCAAAATAAGCAACAAACGGATCAGAAATAGCATCCCAGAATAAGCCAACAAAATAGATTGCCCCCGCAATTGTTGGCGGAAGACCTAATATTTTTGCGTACCAGAATACCAAAATAAGAGACAGGCTATTCCAATATATATTGATACCGAAATCGCCAATCCCGTATCCTACCATAGTTCTCCAAGCAATGGCATCTGGCCTACGGGTCATTATATAGAACTTACCTTTTTGTGTGATAGATTTGCAGACGAGAATAAAGGCTAAATGCCTTTTCCCAGAAGGACAAGAAGCAAATCATATCTATTCATGTGTAAGCGTGGGTATCTTTAATAGAGTATCTCCTGCCGTTATAAAGAGAGTGGACCCATCTTCACCGAAAGTACAGTTTCCTGTGGCTTTACCGGTATTTATGCGCCCAAGCAGTTTGCCGCCTGATGAAATCACAAAAACGCCTTCTGGGCCTGTCGCGAAGAGTGTGCCATCATGCGCTACCACCATTCCATCTGGCAGTCCCGGGGCGGAGTTTGCTTGATAAGGGCTGGCATCAAACCAGATTTCAGAGGCCAATATCGTGTGGTGAGGGCCTAATGTGACACGACGAATGATAGCGTTGTTTGGATCAGATTGACTGACAAAAAGATGATTTTCATCTGGTGAAAGGGCAATACCGTTTGGAAATGTCATATCATCAAGCAAACGGTTTAAACTTCCGTCTACTGAACGCACATACACACCATTGACGGACATTTCTTTCAGTGGAGAGGCATCCAAATCTGTCAGCCCATAAGGTGGGTCTGTAAAATATATAGCGCCATTGGAGGCATGCACCACATCATTTGGACTGTTAAATTTTTGTCCATTGAAGTGGCTAGCTAAGATTGTCGATTTGCCGGTAGTTAGGTCTAAATGTTCAAGCGCGCGTTTGCCGTGATTACAAATAAGAAGAGTATCATCTTCTAGATAAAGTAAACCGTTTGCACCTGGTTCACGAAAACCATCAGCTGAGGTGAGGGCTGCCCCAGAAGGTTTGCGAAACACAGAGACGCCCGTGTCTGCATTCCATGAAAAGGCAGTATTTTGAGGGACGTCGGTGAAATAGAGTGTTTGGCGCTTTTTATCCCATGTTGGACCTTCTATCCATTGATGTCCCTCTGAAAGTATTTTGGCCTCGGCTGTTGGCGAGAGATAGGTGTTGAACGATGGATCAAATATATCCAGTGTCACTGGGTTGCGAGACGAGGTTTTGGGTGTGTGACTGCATGCAGCTAAGGCAAGACATGCAGAGCTGGAAAGGATGTACTGTCTGCGGTTTATCACTTTGTCACCGTTGCTTTCGTGGCAATTGCAGAAGCAGGCGCTTTTGAATTCGCGTCACTACTTATGTGAACTATCTGGCTAGATTTAAGATCAGCAGATGATCCGCCAATGAAAAACTCTAAGTCTCCGCTTTCAATTTTCCAATCGTTTCGCCCCTTATAAATTGCAGCTTGTTGAGGGGAGAGTTCAAATGTGACTGTTGCGCTTTGATCAGGAGCCAGAGTTACACGTTCAAAGCCGCGAAGTTGCAATTGGGGACGCGCGACAAAAGCAACAGGGTCACGCATATAGAGTTGGACGACTTCATCGGCTGTGGTGTCACCAGTATTTGTGACGGTGACAGATAATGATATTACCCCGTCTGCTGATATTTCTGTTTGGGCAGCACTTAAGTTTGAATATTCAAATGTTGAATAACTTAAACCATGTCCAAATGGATAGAGCGGGGTGATAGGTAAATCTATGAATCTATTGGAGTCATTTGATAGATCTGGGTCGGCTGGACGCCCGCTTGGATATTCAGAATAAGTGAGGGGGGCTTGGCCTGTTTTGCGTGGGAATGAAATGGGGAGACGTCCTGCTGGTGCGGATGTCCCATATACAAGGTTAGCCACGGCGTTACCTGCTTCAACGCCGCCCATCCAAATGTTCAAGATGGCATCAGCGTCTTTATCTATTTCTGGAATTGCTAGCGCGCGACCTGTAACAAGGATGACGCTGACTGGCTTTCCTGTTTCGATTGCAGCTTTGAACAGGGCGGTTTGGTCAACCGGAAGCTCTATATCAGAACGACTTCTTGCTTCACCGGATAAGTCGTAATCTTCCCCGATCACGAGCAAAATACGGTCAGCATCTTCTGTGAAATCTGAAATGTTTTCAGTGGTTTCAGAATAGGAAACGTCTACGCCTTCAGGCGCGTGTGTTTTAAGCCCATCAAGGATAGAGACAACATCATTGGCGTCTCCACGTCCGCGCCATGAGCCCAATTGGGTGAGTGAATCTGTTGCCAGCGCGCCCAAAACTGCGATTTTTTGAGGACCAGAAGCGATGGGAAATGCGTTGTTGTCGTTTTTGAGGAGTACCGCTGATTTTTCTGCAGCGATACGAGCAGCTTCTCGTGAGGCAGACGTTAGCATTTGTGCCTTTTCGCGTGCTTCATCGTGATATTTAGCGGCATTATCAAACAGACCTAGTTGTTCTTTAACGGTGATGATGCGGCCAGCTGCGAGGTCTAAGTCCAACATGAGGGATGGATCATTTTCTATAGCTTTTACAAGGTCTTCTTTATACACAGCACTTGTCATATCCATATCGACACCCGCCTTTAGTGCAAGGGCTGCAGCGGCGGGGCGGTCTTTAGCAACGCCATGGTTTATAAGTTCATGAATGGCGTTCCAATCACTGACGACAAGGCCGCAAAAGCCCCAATCTTCACGTAATATCCCATCTACGATTTCTTCATTTGCAGTAGAGGGAATACCACCAATATCGTTGAATGCGGTCATGTATGAGCCGCTACCTGCAGCATTTGCGGCGTAGAATGGAGGAAGGTAGACTTCGTTGAGTGTTCGCTCTGATACATCACTGCTACCATAGTCACGACCACCGGTTGGTGCACCATAAACGCCTAAGTGTTTTGTGGTGGCGAGGAGAGTATCAGACGCTGATAAGTCATTGTTTTGAAAACCTTCTACTTGTGCAGCGGCCATACGAGATCCAAGGTATGGATCAGCACCTGCACCCTCGACAATGCGACCCCAGCGAGGGTCGCGGGCAATGTCTACCATAGGGGCAAATGTCCAGTGTAGACCTGCGGCTGTCGCTTCTTGGGCTGCAATACGAGAAGCGGTGTGCCATTGCTCTGTGTCCCATGTGCTGGCCATAGCGATCGGGACGGGAAAGATAGTGCGGTATCCGTGGACAACATCCATTGCGAACAACAATGGAATGCCGTGTTTGCTTTCCTCAGTTGCGACTTTTTGTAATTCTCCCAAAGCTTTAGCGCCTGCTACGTGGAGATAGGAACCTACTTCGCCGCGGCGGACTTTATCTAATTCTTCCGGTGTAAGTTTTGAGTTGAGGTTTTTGCTGCGCCCACCTGCCGCTTGGTGTAATTGGCCTATTTTTTCTTCCACAGTCATGACTTTAAGCAGGTTCTGAGCCCGTTCTGATAGGCATGAGGTCGCTGCCAGTTTAGCGTCTGCTAGGGAGGTGTCAGCTGTTTGGTCAGCGAGTGCTGTGGGTGTGGTGGGGGTTTGAGTGGTCAGTGAGGTACACGCGGTTAGCGCGACAATACAAATTGTGGACTGGATAGCGTTTTTCCAAAGCATTTTCATGAATTTCTAGTCGCACCGGCCTCTGCCATTTTCACAAAGCAAATCGAGACGCTGTGCAATCCTCCCTCATAGTGTTGTCATTTCTGTTGAGGGTATGTATTCATTGTCATGCATATTTGTCAACGTTGTCACAAATTGGAATTGTAAGTTTGTGAGGCAAATGAAATTGGAGGTGGGGGATGGTAGAGTTTACGCGATATATCATTATGGGTGTGTCTGGCTGTGGAAAATCTACAATAGGAAAAGTGTTGGCGTCTAAGTTGGATATTCCCTTCTTAGAAGGGGATGCATTTCACCCCGTCGAAAATGTTGAGAAAATGCGGGGAGGAACTCCGCTTACAAATTCAGACCGCGAAGCGTGGATACGAGACCTGTCTCACGCGGCGAATGAAATTGATGGTGCATGCGTTATATCTTGTTCGGCTCTCAATCAAATTGTACGCAATTGGATTGAAACACAGATGTCGGGCGTGTGTCAGTTTGTTTTGCTGGAAGGCAAACGTGATGTGTTATTGAGCCGCCTGAATAATCGAGAGGATCACTTCTTTAACCCGGATTTATTAGACTCTCAGCTGGAAGCACTAGAAGTGCCAGCCAACGCATTGCGATTTAACATTGGCCTGACACCTGATGAGATCTCCAAGCAGATAATCTATAAAATTCCTTTGAAAAGAGGTTAGACGATTATCCAAAGCAGGCTAACAACGATAAAGGAAACGACACCTATTAAGGTTGTAGAGACTGTCCAGCTTTTAAGGGTTTGTGCTTCATCTAGCCCAAGATAACGGCTGACTAACCAAAACCCTGAATCATTGACATGGGATAGGATGGTTGCACCTGACGCAATGGCGATAACGAGGAGGGCAAGGTGTGGTCCTTGTATGCCGAGTGTTTCAGCAACAGGCGCAGTCAGCCCTGCGGCGGTTATCATCGCAACTGTGGCGGAGCCTTGTGCAACGCGCACGATACCAGCCACGACAAATGCAAAAGCAACGAGTGGAAGAGCATTCGCTTGTAGCAAAGCCGCCAAATCTGCTCCTGCACCGGACGTTATTAATATCTGTTTGAAAACACCGCCTGCACCGGTGACAAGGACGACGATACCGGCTGGCTCCATTGCTTTGACCATAGCATCGCGCAAAGTTGATGTTTCAACGCCGCGACGCACACCAATAAAATACCATGATAAAAGACATCCAATAAGAAGCGCTATAAAAGGGTGTCCGATAAACAGTATGATTTGTTCACTTAAAGAAGGGGAGTCACCTTCTACAAGGTTCATTTTAGTGAGTGTGCTAGCGAGAATGAAAATAAGAGGAAGCAGGATAGCGGCCATTGCCGGTATAAAACCGATTGGGTTTTTAACATCATCGACGCTTATTACATCGCTATAAAGCATGTTGGTTTGTTCAGGCTGAAAGGTATGCAGAGTCGCCAATTTTTTCGCTAGTATGGGACCTCCTACTAGTGTGGCAGGTAAGCCAGCGATTGCGCCAAATGCGATCACCCAGCCAAGATCAGCATTTAGAATATCAGCGACTGCAATTGGGCCGGGTGTTGGCGGGATGAAAGCGTGCGTTGCGGCTAAACCTGCTAATAGTGGGATAGCAAAAAATACGAGAGGCTTTTTGGTCTTTTGCTGTAAGCCCAACAAAACGGGCATGAGGATAATAAAGGCGATATCGAAGAAGACCGGAATGGCGATGAGAAAACCAATTAATCCAAGCGCGTATTGAGACTTGTCGGCTCCAAATCGTTTTAAAAGCGTGGATGAAATTGCCTGAACCCCGCCTGAGTGTTCCAATAGCGCTCCCATCATGGCACCCAAACCAACAACGACAGCGACAAAACCTAGCGTGCCACCCATGCCGTCTTTGATAGCATCTATGACAATATCGGGTGCCATGCCGACACTTAACCCAAAGCCAATACTGACAATTAATAGCGCCATGAAAGCAGGCAATTTTATCTTGAGAACAAGAAATAAAAGCACCGCTATAGAAAGCAGTGTGAGCAATATTGGTGTAGACAGCATAGTTCTCCCCTAATTTTTTGTCCCAATGAGCCAGTTTTTGTCAACGTTGTCAAATGTTGAATAGTGTATTCATTAAAATTGAAAAGAATGGAGGCAAATTTTCATGCAGATAAAACAATGCCACCTATTGTGATCAGCAATAGGTGGCCAAGGGTTTTCTAATTTGGAATTGCTTAGTCTGCGTTGTAACTTTCGCGATCTTGCAATTGGTTTATTTCTAGAAAATATCCGTCTCTATCAAACATGTAGCAAGTGTGCACGACGATAGGGGGGCCGCCATTGCGTGACGGATAGCGCGATTCTGACTTTGGAGTTGTGATTGTGATTTCTGGAAGCTTGGCAGCAGCATCACATTGTTTATCAACTTCGGTTGTATTGAAGACCATAACCATATCTCCAATTCCCATTTTCCCTGTTTTTGGTTTGCGGGGAAGGGCGTTTGGTTCTAACCATTGCAACATGCCGATCCAGCCAACCCAGCTATCATTGGAGTTCATCAGGACGAGGCGCGCCTCTGAACCTGGGTTTCCAGCGGGGAGGGCGACACCGCTCATGGTGACGACAGTGTCGTAGTTAACTTCAAACCCAAGGACATCACGGTAGAGTTTCAGAGACTCATCAATGTCATCAACGATTAAAGTTGTGCGACGTAAATCCGTTGGAAATTCTTGTGAGGCTTCGCTTGGTGCTTCGACATTTGCCGTTTTCGTTGTTTGTGTGGTTTGTGTCGTGGCACAATTTGCGAGCAAGCCAAGTGAGGCGAGTGCCAATATGATTTTCTTCATGTTTATTCCTCGGTGGTATTTTCGACTGGTATATTGAAACGGCTAACGCTCTCCATCATGGCTTTCATTGCTTTACCTGTTTGAGGAAGTTCCTCTGTTGGCATATCCATGTGGTTTAGTGGGAATTCCTGCTGGTATTGATTGAATACGGGTTGAACTATTTCCAAAGCATAGTTTGGAATTTTGCGATTTTTTCTAAACTCGGCAATTGGAATGACAGCTTCAATAATTCCGTCTTGGTCTTTGGTAGGTTCTTTGGCGAGAATATTCCCGTGTGGGTCGACGATAATGGATTCACCTGCATCATACTTTGGATTGTTGGGATCAGCAGGGAAGGCGATGTTAGACATTGCAGAATAAAAATCATTGATGCGTGCCATTGCTAGCACATCATCTTCAGCAAAAAGTGTTGCCGTCCGCATCATGATTTCTGTGCCGCGCATTGCGAAGGCTGCAAAGATGAATGGGTCCATCTGCACTGTGCTGACCGCAATGTTTCCATATTCGGTTTGGAGCACTGGGAATTCTTCTTCAATACCATACATGGCGCGGTATTTGTCGCGAACGGATTCTATCGTAGTGGTCGTTATTTCGCGATCTGGGTAGATGCGTTTGATGTTCCGCGACTTCCAGAAAATTTTGGCTATTTCGCCCTGACGATTAATAACCACATTGAGGCTTAGGATGTGGTTTGGCCAATCCTTGTCCGTGGCGTAGCTACCAAAGATGAGATAGGTGTCGCAAGCTTTTGCTATTTGGCCGAGGCGGTCTGTTTCTGGGCCGGGAAATTGAACTGTATATTTTAGCTTTTCATCACGTCCACCTGATGAATATCCGGTGAGGGGGAATTCGTGATAGAGAAGAAAGTCTGGCTTCTTACCTGTTGTGCAGGCTTGATCTGCCATTTTCTCCATATGCGCGAGGTTATGGTCTAATCCTTCTTGGACGCTTGGAAAATCAGACAGAGAGTTCACTTTTGTCTGAATGACTTTGACGACGACATTGTCTTTCTCCAAGGGTTTAACGGGATAAGATCCGTTTGATAGCACTAATAAGGGGGGCTCAACTGACGGCGGTATTTGCGCATCAGTTTGTGCAATCTCTGGTGTTTGAGTTGTTTTTGTCGATGTGGATTGGCCAAGCCAGAAAGCGCCGACAGCGAACGCGAGTGCCATCACTCCATATAATGGTTTCACGGTTTTTCCTCCCAGAAATCAGGCTATTGGTATCAAGCCTGAAAGGAGTATGAGAGAAAAAATCGTGAAAAGATATACCTTTAAATAAGAACGAAAATCTAAGCTGATTTACGCATATTTCTCAAAAATAATTCGATACACTCTCGAATTAAGTGGGACTGCTCTGTCATAATTTTCGACGAAGATTCCACACGGTGGGCAACAGTTCCTGTTTCACGCGCTGCATCATTCACAACGCTGATATTTCCATCTACCTCACGCACGCCTGATGAGGCGTGTTGTACTGATGAAGAAATTTCGCTTGTGGCGGATGCTTGTTGAGAAATCGAGTCTGCTATTTCCGCTGAAGAAGATTCTAGTTCTTTTATTACATCCATGATTTCACGAATGCCGCTAACAGTTTCACCTGTAACCGATTGGATGTCGTTGACTTGCTTTTGAATATCCTCAGTTGCTTTGGCTGTCTGACCTGCAAGATTTTTTACTTCTGATGCGACAACGGCGAACCCTTTGCCTGCTTCACCAGCGCGTGCTGCTTCTATAGTTGCATTCAAAGCTAGGAGGTTGGTTTGCGATGCGATGTTGGTGATTAGTTCTACAACCTCACCAATGGAACTGGTCGCCAGCTCTAATTTTGATACATGTGATTGCATGGCTGAAGCACGTTCAGCAGCTTGAGAGGTCGATATGTCTGACTGAGCAATTCTATTACCTATCTCATGAATAGAGGCCGATAGTTCTTCAGCTGCTGCAGCCACATTCTCAACGCTGGCGGATGCAGATTGTGATGCGCGCGTTACCTGTATAAGCTTTTCTTGCGTATTGTGTGAAACGCTAGACATAGTCACTGAACTTTGATCCAAATTGTCTGTTGCAGTAGACATGGTGTTGAGTGATGCTTGTATTTCAGCTTCGAATGTCTTTGTAATTTTATCGAGATAAGCAATTTGATTGGCGGCAGCTTTTTCACGACTTAATGCTGCTTGTTGTTCGGCTTCCGCACGTGCTTCGTTTGCTATCATTTCCTTTCGGAAGTATTCGACAGCTCTGGCAAGGCCACCTAATTCGTCTTTTCGATCTAGGCCTGTTACGGCGGAATTGTTTTTTCCTGAGGCTATTTCATTCGTGGTGTGTGTTAGATTTCTCATTGGGCTAGAAATGCGCCGAGAAAGCAAATATCCAATCAAACTAGTAAGTGCAATCATTAAGGAAGTGATCAGCAACATATTTGTACGCATTTTAAGCGTATCTTGCATGATTTCACTTGAGTGTTGTTCGGCAATAATATCCCATTTTATACCATGGTATGTTAAAGGGGCTATTCCCGCGAAAATCTCATCGCCATTGTAGTTTTTCGTTTGTAGCGTTTTTGCTTTGTTAGCTAGGAAAACAGGGTCTACGGTCTGCTTTAAAAGAGTGCCTTCACTGGAACGCGGTGCATCAGTCCGCATTATTAAGTCTTGACCAATAACATAAGTTTGACCGGTTTCTCCTAAACCACTCAATGAGTTTACGGAATTGTTTATGCGGTCGATCGGCATTTGAAAGATCAAGACGCCAGCTATACCGCCTTTGCCATCTGGGACGGCAGATGAAATAAAACTCGCTGGAGCATCTTGGCTAGGTGCGTATGGGGCAAAATCAAAGAAAGACACTGCACCAGGCTTTTTTTCTTTGGCTAGTCTAAATGCATTTGCTAAGTCTGTTTCTTTATATTGTCCTGTATTTAAATTGGTCGCGTAGTCTTTTTCTTTAAATACAGAATATATGAGATCTCCTGAATTTGAGACCAAAAATATATCATAATAGCCACGATCCCGAAGAAATTGGCGAAACCAAATGTGATATTCGGCATGAACCTGAGAATATAACGAACCGTCTTTGCCTGAATCCAAGTTTTCTTTCTGACCAATAGGGTTTGGGTTTTGTGTAATGTATATATCTTGCAGTTTTCTTTTAGGGGAATTGCCTAATTTGTTCCAAGCACTTTGAAAATCTTCAATTGCATTTCGAGTATATGGATTGCTCGAAATTATTCGAAGATCTTGTTCTATAGACCCTAGATATTGTTCGAGTGAATCGCGTCGATCTATAGCAATTTCTTTGAGATTTTTATCTATGTCCTCAAGCATGGACTTTTTTGTATTCTGATAGTTTGTGGTTCCTAATGTACCGCCTACAATCAGTCCTGTTCCTACCACGAGTGTAGTAAGTTTTTGAGACATGGACAAATTATCAAAAAGTCTAAGCATACGGTGCAAACCCCCTCAGTATTTATCAATATGATCAGTAATGTTTGATAAAATTTAGCAAAATAATCTTTTTTATTTTTTCATGTGATGGTTAACAACTTATAGCTTGAGGGCTTATTTATAATAACAATAGAAAAATGAAGCGTCGGTTCGTAAGTGAAGCGTAGATCAAACCTTGTGACTTTGGGCTGGTTATGGTTGACGTATTGTAACAAACTATTTCTAAGTTTAACGATCGAACATTATTGGACGGAGATCCCCACATGGCGGACTGGAACTTCCCTAAAGGCGAATTGATGGCTGGCAAGCGTGGCTTGGTCATGGGCGTCGCAAACCAAAACTCCATTGCTTGGGGTATTGCCCAGCAGTTGGCAGCGCAAGGTGCCGAGATGGCGTTTACCTATCAGGGTGAAGCATTGGAACGCCGTGTACGTCCGCTTATTGAGTCAATCGGCATGGATACGATGATCTCTGCGGATGTGACCAATGATGATGAGATGGATGCAGCATTCGCAGCCCTCAAAGAGAAATACGGCAAGATCGATTTTGTGGTTCACGCCATTGCGTATGCGGGTAAGGATGAACTCAAAGGGTCTATGGTTCACAACACAACGCGTGAAGGTTTTGCGCGCGCGATGGATATTTCTGTATTCTCTTTTATTGATGTATGTCGCCGTGCATCCGAAATGATGGAAGAGGGTGGGTCTATCATCAACCTAACCTACCTTGGGTCTGAGCGTGTAATTCCATCTTACAATGTGATGGGTGTGGCGAAGGCTGGCCTTGAAGCTGCGACACGTTATGCTGCGCGCGATATGGGTAAACAAGGCGTACGTGTAAACGCGATTTCTGCTGGCCCAATGCGAACTTTGGCGTTGATGGGTATTAAGGGATCTAAGTCTCTTATGTCTGCTGGACGTGATATGTCTTTGCTGGGTGAAGACACTAAGATGGAAGGTGTAGCGGGTGCTGCGCTTTATCTCTTGTCTCCAATTGGTGCGTCTATCACAGGTGAAGTTCTTCACGTTGATGCTGGTTTCCACGTTGTGGGTGTGCCTGAGCCGACTGAAGAATAGTTACTATTATACCCTGATAGGATTGCTCTACACGGTGCTTTTCCTATCAGGGTGTGTTATTTTCAAATTATAAGAGTGAGGAGGAAACTGTCAGTGATTCAATAAAATGCATATATTTCGATGTCTTAGAATAATGCTTCGGGCTGTCGAATCTGCGCACTTGAATTAAAATTACTGTTGGATTTTCTCCATGCCTTCCTCACGTTCAAAGAATAACGAGCTGGGTCCAGACCCGCTCAACCCTTTACCGATATTTGATACAGCCTTTTTAAAAGCTGTTGTGACCGCCCCCAATATAGAGGTGGGGGAATATAGTTATTATAATGACCCTAAGGGGCCAGAACATTTTCAAACACATTGTGTGAAATACCATTTTGATTTCATTGGTGATAAACTCATTATCGGGAAATTTTGCGCTTTCGCGACAGACATTCAGTTTATTATGAATGGGGCAAATCACGCGATGACGGGGTTTTCCACTTTTCCTTTTAATGTTTTCGCGAATGGATGGAAAAACGGGTTCGATATGAACACGATTACCCAAGGACTTCGTGGTGATACAATTGTTGGCCATGATGTTTGGATTGGGCGCGGTGCGACGATTATGCCTGGCGTGACAATAGGGCATGGGTCTATCATTGGCGCTATGGCTGTGGTTGCTAAAGATGTTCCGCCTTATTCTATCGTAGTTGGAAATCCAGCGCAGATTGTACGCCGACGTTTTGGTGACGCGACTATTGAAACGCTTCTGGATTTAGCGTGGTGGGACTGGCCAATCGAAACAGTTTCAAAAGCGCTAAATGCTATTCGCGGCAATGATTTGGATGCACTTAAACAGATGCAGCCACCTGCTTAAAAGCCTAGCCCGCAATCACGCCTTCATCGACTAGAAAGCTCCATAGTGGTGCAAGAAGGCGTGCTTCGGCGCGCGCATTGGGTGTGCCTACTTTTGCGGCGAGTGGGCCTTCATCTTTGATGATGAGATCGCAGAGATATTTTGCAGGCTCAGTAAATTGAGCGTGGGCAGGGCGCACGAAATTAAGATACTGAGCTAATACGCGGTCCAGATCACGGTTGCGTTCGTTCACATCGCGCTCAATACGGCGGGCAAGGCGCAAATCTGCGGGTGTATCTACGAAAATTGTAAGGTCAAATAGATTGAAATAGGCTCTGTCAGAGAGCGTGTGTACACCTTCGCAGACGATGATGGGGCGTGGAGATAGGATTTTTTCAGCACCATCAACGCGATCATGCATGGTGAAGTCATAGACCGGTTGTGAGATTGTGCTGCCACGGCGAAGCGCTACAAGGTGGGCTTCATACATGTCCATGTTTTTGGATGCTGGATCATCAAAATCCACGCGCTCTTCCATTTCCTTCATCGACCATAAGGGCGCATCTGGATGTTGGTGCTCGCGCGGCTTGTAGTAATTATCTTCTCCCATAAGCAGGACTTTGTCCTCGCCGAGTTTGTCCAACAAGGCTTGCGCAAGTGTCGATTTTCCAGAGCCAGATCCGCCAGTAATTGCGATCATATAAGGTTTGGACATTGTTTAGGCTTTCTGGAGCGTTCTAATGGGAGGTGATTGTTTATGTCAGAAAAATTGATGCGAAAATAGCGCCGCACGAAATTTCAGGCGACGTTACTGATGTTTCTTCTAAATAAGGGGCACGAGGCACGCTTATTCTTGGCAAGTGATAGCTGGTCCCGATCCAAACACGGGATGCCAGCGGTAAAGTGGCCGCAAACAAGCGCGCCTCGTATGATGGTTTTGGCCTTTTGCATAGCCGCGAAGGGAGGATGGGCAATGCCCCCAATACTCCGCATCAGAAAACAACGTGTTTTCCAACTGGTATCTCCCCAGCCCCACCACCTTGATCTCGCCCCGACAGCGCGATCTGGTTTGATGAGCCCATCATTCCAACCCCAGCACGTTCGGTCGCGAGCCGCCCCTGTAGATTGGATGTTGTGAGTATGGGAGGGATTTGCGGTGAGGGGGATAAGTTTAAGTTATCCTGCGTTTAAAACTCAAAGGGTGTGGTGCATTCGTGCCTTAATGCACCCTACATGGGCTGACGACAGTCAGGCTCCTCATAAGTATATCCTACAACGTAACTAATTCGGCGAGTTTGATGGCAACTTCGGAAATTGAATCCTCAGTAGTGCTTAAACCGGTTCTTGATGCCAGAAGTGGACTAACTTCTCTTAGTGCTTCGTATGTCGTATTATGGACAATTGGGATAAGCTGCTCTCTCGCCAATAATGCAGAAAGTTCTTTGTCTGCTATACTTGCTCCTTCTAAACGACGCAGTAGTGACGGTGTGACTAAAACAATACCGATTCGTGACTTTGCCAACCCTTTATCGATTTCTCTGAGGAGATTAGATCCAAGCATCACATCTTTTTCGCTAAACCAAACCGAAATTCCGTTTATTTCTAAAAGATCGTGTAATTCTTTTGCAGTTGAATTTCTGTCATCCCATGCGTGACAAAGGAATACATCACGGCGGTCAGGTTTGTTGCCTTGTTCCTCCAGCTTCCGGCGTATTGGTGTTAAGGCCTGAATTTCAGCGTAAGAGTATGTAACTCTGGAACTCGATCCTGACCAACTTGGCTTTCTGCCAACATTAGAGCGGAACGAGTTTCCAGAATCTACTCTGTTGCCGCCTCCAGATGATGAATAGGAGGGATATAAACTGCTATAAGAGGAAGCTCCGTATCCTCGATATCGGCCTCTGCAAGCTGGACATGCAGCTGCTCCACTTGCTGTTTTGTGACCTCTATATGGAGCTGTACATTTCGCCATGCGATAACCCTTAGATTGAAAATACTAGATAAGCTTCGCTTGATTCTGTTGAGATGAGGAGTCACAAAACGATTCAAGGTTGTAGATTTTGTGATTAAGTGAACGAATAATAGGTTCCAAATAAAAGCGGCCGTATCATTTCTGATACGGCCGTTTTCACATTTTAAATCAGAAAGAAGGCTTAGCCTTCGTCGCCTTCAGCGGCTTCGATTTCTTTTCCTGTTTCTTGGTC
>CAYGPD010000018.1:0-58556 GCA_964351655.1 uncultured Hyphomonadaceae bacterium
CCCCAAAATGTAAGCGTTATTCAATCCATCTATCAGGGCGATAAACGCATTGCTCAATCGACATCGTCTGCCATGCAAATTCATGCCTCACAGGGGCAAACCTTCCAGCTTGATATGCCGATTGAAAAACCGCATCTCTGGTCTCCACGCACCCCCCATCTCTACACATTGGAAACCCAAATTTTGGTGGATGGAAACCAAGTAGATTATAAAAACACGCGTTTTGGTATTCGTGAATTTGTTTTTAAAGACAACGATCTATATATCAATGGCGAGAAAACCTTCCTTCGCGGCGTCAACCGACATCAGGAATACCCATTTGTTGGATATGCGCTTTCGGATGCTGCTCAGTATCGAGATGCAAAGAAAATCAAAGAGGCTGGATTTGATTATATTCGCCTCTCCCACTACCCCCAATCCCCTGCCTTTTTAGATGCATGTGACGAATTAGGTTTGGTCGTATTGGATGCTGTTTTAGGTTGGCAATATTATCAAGAAACACCCCAATTTAAACAACAACTCTATCGCACAGCCCGCGACCTCATTCGCCGCGATAGAAACCATCCTTCTGTGCTGGCATGGGAAGTTTCAATCAATGAAACAAAAATGCCCATTCCTTTCATGGAAGAAATGCACAAAATCGTCAAAGAAGAATATCCTGAAGGCAATGCCTATTCTGCTGGATGGATGAATGAAGTCTACGATATTTACCTTCAAGCCCGCCAACACCGTCTGCGCCACTATGATAAGGTGCAAGCCAAGCCCTACTCCGTCTCTGAATATGGGGATTGGGAATATTACTCATCCAATAAAGGCTTTAACCAGCACAACTGGTCCAAGGATGAACGTGCGGAAAACAATAGCCGCCAACGCCGAAGAGATGGTGAAGCAAAACTCTTGCAGCAAGCACGCAATATGCAAGAATCTCACAATGATAATCTTCAAAACACACCGGCATTCTCAGATAGCTATTGGGTGATGTATGATTACAATCGTGGATATCATCCAGATATTGAAGCCTCTGGCGTTATGGACATCTTCCGCTTGCCAAAATTTGGATATTATTTCTACGCAAGCCAACGCTCGCCAGATGCAGAATCCAACGCAGAGCCTATTCTCAAAATCGCATCATTATGGACACCCGATTCCACATCAAATGTGAAAGTCTTCTCCAATGTGGATGAGGTAGAACTTTTCTTGAACGGAAAGTCTATCGGGAAACAAACACCCGACACGGATTCAATCTCAACACACCTTCCACACCCGCCTTTTACCTTCCAATTGGACCAGTATGAAAGCGGAACCCTATCAGCCATAGGTTATATAGGTGGCAAAGCGGTCGCAGAAGACAAGGTGAGCACACCCACAGCCCTAGCAGGCCTAAAGCTGGCACTGGACACAAGCGGACATGAGCCCACGCAGAACGACGTTTTATTCGTCTATATTCACGCAATAGATGCAAACGGCACCACGCTTCCTAATGAAAATTCTAGGCTAGACTTTAAAATAGATGGCGACGCCGCCCTCATGAATCCAGACGCCATTACCTTCGAAGCAGGCATAGCGACAGCGCTTATTCGTACAGGGAAAAAAGGTGGCAAAATCACGCTTACCGCGACACATGAAAACGCACATTCCGCAAGCCTAGACATCATCACGAAATAATAAAGCCAGATATATCAATTTGTTAGATATATCTCACTTCATTTCACTCAAAGGATATGCCCATGCGCATTCTCACAATCGCCGCGCTCATTCCATCTGCATTTATCGCCTCAAGCGGATGCGCAAACCTGCTCGCCCAAACCAGCCAGAGCACCGCACTTACGCAAAAGGAAACAGCCTCTCCCCGCACACGCACCTTGCTCACAAAAGACTGGAAATTCGAGCTAGGCGAGAAATATGATGGTGCCTATGAAATCGATCTTAACGACAGCAAATGGCGCACCCTAGACCTACCCCATGACTGGAGTATTGAAGGCGAATACAAACAAGACAATCCCGCTGGTGCACGCGGTGGCTTTCTCCCTGGCGGTATCGGATGGTATCGCAAATCATTGAATTGGGACGAAAAATTTGAAGGCAAATCTGTCAGCCTCACCTTTGACGGCGTCTATATGAACCCCGAAGTCTACCTCAATGGTAAAAAAATGTGGTCCCAACCCTATGGCTATACCGGCTTTAGTTTTGACATCACAGACCACCTCGAAAAGGGCAATAATATCATCGCCGTAGGTGTCGATAACGAAAACCTACCCAGTGGCCGCTGGTATACTGGCTCGGGCATATACCGTAATGTTTGGCTCACCATCACTGACCCGATACACGTCATAGAGAATGGCTCTTTTGTCCGCGCAGACAATATCTCAAAGGCGCAAGCAACCCTGCACACAACGCACGATATTGCCAATGATACTGACACACCGATCGAAGCACTCGCCATCGTTAAAATCAAAGCGCCCAATGGCAAGATCGTCGCGCAAACCAGCTCCACAATCACGTTAGATGCCAATAAACAAACCAGTATTGCGCATGAACTGAATGTCAAAAACCCCGCTTTATGGTCCCCCGCATCCCCTTCACTCTACACAAGCATTCTAGAAATTCATAAAGAAAATCAACTCATTGATACATATGAAACCCGCACCGGTATTCGTAATCTGGAGTTCACCGTCGATCGCGGTTTCCTCATAAATGGCCAGCCTCTTGAAATCCAAGGCATGTGTCTTCATCATGATGCTGGCGGCGTCGGCGCAGCGGTCCCAAAGGATGTATGGCGCTACCGCCTCTCCCTCCTGAAAAAAGCAGGTGTGAACGCTGTGCGCACCGCGCATAATCCCTTTGCACCCGAATTTTATGACCTTACAGATGAGCTTGGTATCATGGTCATGGATGAAGCCTTTGACGGCTGGGAAACCAAGAAAGCTGCCGCTGATTATGGCTTATTCTTTGAAGATTGGTGGCAGCGCGACTTAGACAGCTTCATCAAGCGTGATCGCAATCATCCAAGTGTCATCATGTGGAGCATTGGGAATGAAGTCAAAAGCGCCACAGAGGAAACACAAGAAAAACTCGTCAACTATGTTAAATCACTGGACGATACCCGCCCCGTCACCCAAGGCCGTGGATATTATCTCTCACACGCTGATATTGCGGGCTTTAACGGGCATGGAGAGTATGTGAACGGCATTGAAGACTTTCATGCCGAACACCCTGACACACCTATTATAGGAACTGAAGTCACCCATACTCTCCACACGCGCGGATTGTACAAATCAAAAACAGAAATCCGTGACCGCGATATTCTTAAAAACGCGAAAAAATGGGCTGAACTCAAAGACAAAGTCTACGAGGTTCCTGATCTTACCGAAGAGGAAGTTTGGCCAGAAGTCTCAACACTTCACGCCTCCTCATTTGATAATAATATCGTGCGCATGCCCATCCGTGAGGAAATAAAGCTTGCACGTAAACTCCCCTATTTATTGGGCACATTTCGATGGACGGGCTTTGATTATTTAGGAGAATCTCGCGGATGGCCAGCGCGAACCACCAATTATGGAGTCGTCGATTTAGCGGGTTTTCCTAAAGGGCCATATTACCTCTATCAAAGCCAATGGACGACAAAACCGATGGTGTATTTAGAGCCTCACTGGACCCACCCAGGCAAAGAAGGCACCACACTGCCAGTCATCGCTTACACTAATCTTGAAAAGGCAGAACTTTTCGTCAACGGGAAATCCCAAGGCGAAAAAATCATGACAGATGATCTGCAAATTCAATGGAATGTCCCTTACCAACCCGGCGAAATCAAAGTCATTGCACGCGGAGAAAAAGGCGAAACACAGACCATGATCCGCAAAACTGCCGATGCGCCCGCTAAGCTTTCCGTCTCGGCAGACCGTCAAACGTTACCTGCCGATAATGTGTCGGTTGCACGTATAGAAATCGATATTGTCGATGAAAAAGGCGTCCCCGTCCCCTCCGCAGATAACCGTGTTAAAGTCTCAGTATCAGGTGGCGGTAAACTTATCGCACTTGAAAGCGGCGCGATTTTAGATCTTGAGTCAACCAAAGCAGACAACCGGAAAGCCTTCAACGGAAAGCTCCTCGCGCTTGTGCAATCAAACGGCTTAAACCAGCCCATTCAAGTAACGTTAGAAAGTTCTAACTTACAAACACAAACCTTGAAAATAGACACTCGCGCGCCCTAAAACGCCTATGTCATACGCGCAACGAAAAGCCCGAAAGAAGATAATTCTTTCGGGCTTTTTTCTCATCAAGGCATGCGGGTGAACATCCCTTGCAGAGTATTTGAATAAATCTTATCCGCTATTGCGGTTACGCCCCGTCATCGGAAACTGCTCAATAGTGTGGATTGTGCCATTCACAGGTGCCGAAAGTGGTGACAGCCAAAATACAGCATGTGCCGCAACATCTTCTGGCTGAAGGAGTTTTCCACTCGGTGCCGCTAACGGACTCAAGTGATCCTGCCAATCATCTGGCGCACCCGCATCCTTTTGAATTTTGCGCTCGCCTTCTGTATACGTCCAACCGACATTGAGTTGATTGACACGGATTTTCTCCACACCCAATGCATCGCCTAAATTGCGGGTCATTGTCATGAGTGATCCTTTACTCATGGCATACATAAGCAAAAATGGCGCACCGCAATGCGCGTTGATCGACCCAATATTTACAACTGATCCGGCTTTACCTTCTTCGCGACATACCTTCACAAGCTCTTGGATAAGCATGAGCGGAGAACGCACATTAATGTGAAACACGTGATCAAATTGAGAAGGCACATCCGTATCAATCGAGCTACGTGGAAACACGCCGGCATTATTGACTACGCCATCTATCGTCCCAAAAACCTCTTTCGTTTTCGTGGCAATTATTGAAGCTGCGTTCACATCAGCTAAGTCAGCTGCAACCCAGCTG
Organism: uncultured Hyphomonadaceae bacterium; assembly: GCA_964351655.1. GTDB lineage: Bacteria > Pseudomonadota > Alphaproteobacteria > Caulobacterales > Hyphomonadaceae > Hirschia. The sequence goes on from CAYGPD010000018.1 coordinate 4,942, forward strand.
GCGCGCTCTCCCAATTGAGCAGCTTTTTCAGCTAATACGGCCTCTTGCGTGCCATGAAGCATAACATTGCAGCCTTCAGCATGAGCTGCTTGTGCAATCGCCGCCCCTATCCCTGAGGATGATCCAGTCACAATAACTGTTTTACCCGATAAATTGAGGTTCATAACTGGACGGCCCTTGTGTTGATCTATTCTACAATAATATTTCAAATTTATATTATCATACAATTAAATTACATCAACACCCAATGCCGTCCAATTATGCAACCCCTACAATATTAGTTTTTCGATGACGTCTCATCATCATTTTCGTCTTCTTCAGGCGGGACCGGCTGTGCCTCGCCCGGTGTCCATGACGGTGGATCACTTGCTGGAAATGAGTCATCTAACGTTTCGTCTATACGCTTCTCTTTTGGTTTTTCAGTAGACATTGTTCAAACTCCTTCATTGAAAGCTGCATGTCTAAATTAAACGCACCGATCCATGAGTTGTTCCTAGATCTACTCCATTGTGTTTTGTCATAAAAACGAAGCCCATTTTTGATTAATTGACCTAGACATCGGCAATTTCAAATCACAGGATAAAATCGTGAAAATTCAATTCGGTTTAGTGTTAGCATGCCTCTCCCTCGCGGCCTGCCAAACCAGCACACCTCCCCCCATTAAAACCACATCCGCCAGCAATACACCCATCGTCATCGCCCATCGCGGCGCAAGTGGATACCGCCCTGAGCACACGCTTGAAGCTTATAAGCTTGCTATTGAACAAGGTGCTGATTTTATTGAACCAGACCTCGTTATGACAAAAGATGGACATTTCATCGCGCGTCACGAAAACGAAATCAGCTCCACAACGAATGTGGCAGACCACCCCGAATTTGCAGACAGAAAAACAACAAAGTCTGTCGAAGGACCATCTCATGAAGGCTGGTTTAGTGAAGACTTCACATTAGCAGAATTGAAGACACTGCGCGCAAAAGAACGCCTACCAGAATTCCGGCCTCAAAACACAGCTTTTGATAATAAGTTCGATGTCCCAACCCTTGAAGACATTATCTCATTCACCCGTGAACAAAGCAAAATCCACAACCGCCCAATCGGCTTATACATCGAACTTAAACACCCTGCATATTTTTCGAGCATAGACCTTGCGATGGAAGATGCATTTTTAAAAGTGTTGGAAGATTTTGACCTCAACACAACTCAAGCTGACATCCCGATTTTCATCCAGTGTTTTTGGCCTCAATCTTTAATGCAAATGCGTGAGAAAACTCCCCTTCCGCTCGTCTTCTTGATCTTATCGCAATCGCCGCCTGAATCTGTTTTGAAAGCAAATGGGATTTCACAATGGAGTGAAATTTATAGTCTTGAAGGTTTAAAGCGTATGCGCAATTTTGCCGATGGTGTGGGTCCAAGTTTGGATCTTGTGCTTCCAAAAATAGTTGATGGTGAGCACATCCCAAGCACACTGATTGAAGATGCGCATCAGGCTGGTCTCAAAGTACACGCATGGACATTGCGGGCTGAAAACATGGCGCTACCAGAGGCCTACCGGACGGGAAGCACAGACCAAGCAGACTATGCAATACAACGCGGAAATATCGAAAAATTAGCCCGTGACCTGTTCGATGTAGGCATTGATGGGCTTTTCACGGACAATCCAGACCTTGTTGTGAAGGTCAAAAATGAGCTGAAATAGTTAGCTATTTTTCGCTAAAACACACAAAAATAAGGCTGCACGCTTATCACGTGCAGCCTTTTTATATCCCAGTCAGGTTCGATATTTAGAGCGATTTAAGCTTGCTCATTCCACTGTTTAGCGCTGTTGAACGCATGGTTTTCACCGTATCAAGACTGTAGTTAGGCGTGTAAACATCTGATACTTTTATAAATTCTGCATCCACAGCCTCTTCACTCAAAGAGAGCAATGTATAGCCACGCCCAAATGCATCAAAGAAACGCACTTCTTCGTTTTTCTCTTCCATAAGCGCATTAATTTGCGGAATCGGCAAAATATCACCCAGTCCAGCCGACGTCACAGACGTACACCCAAACTCCACACCGCGCAGCTCACCCTCTTTATCATGAAGATCATTCGCCCAAGCTGTGTGCGTGTCCCCTGTGAGAGTTACAAGGCGGGCATTCGCAGCTTTAGCAGACGCATAAAGCCGCTCCCTCGCCGCAACATATCCATCCCATGCATCCATATTCCATGTGAGGCCAAATTTGGAAAATTCGATATATTGTTTGGCATAAGGTGCTTTAGAATAGATAGCTTCTTTTTGCTCATCCGATAGCACGGCTGCGACATTTGGTGTCTTCACTTTGGCCATAATCACTTGATTTCCAAGGACTTGCCACTTCTTACCTTCGGACGTTGAACGTTTAAATTCTGCCGCCAACCATTTCTCTTGAACTTCACCTAGCATGCTGCGTTCAGGGTTCATTGTTTCAGCAATAATCTCCTGAACCTTCGCCATGCGCTGGTCTCCAGGCACTTTCATAGCGTCTTCAAATGTCAGTGGTTTTGACCTTCCAAGCAGACGAGATTCCAGCATGAATAGAGAGGCTAGATCACCAATTTCAAACCCGCGATAGATGGATGCACGTGTCCTGCCTGCCACGGGGTCACGCACTGGCATCCATTCGAGATAGGCCTGCACAGCAAGTGCTTTGCGTGTGCTCCATGGCCCCTCTTTGTCTGGTTGGTGGTTCTGTGCGCCTGTTCGGTAGGAGTCGTTAGCACTCTCATGATCATCCCATGAACAATACCAAACGGCACGTGCATGCGCCTTTTGTAAGCTTTCATCTGCTTTATATTGCGCATGGCGTTTGCGGTAATCTTCAAGGCTCACAATCTCATGCGCCGGCTCAACAACACGGCCTAATTTTGCACCAACATCTCCGCCATAGCCATCACTTCCATATTCGTAAAGATAATCACCTAAGTGAATGACAGCGTCCAATTCGTCACGCTTCGCAATTGCGTCATACACATTGAAAAATCCAAACGGGAAGTTTGAACACGACACAATAGCAGCCTTAAAAGGTGCCGTTCCACTATCGGCTAGCGTTTTAGCGCGGCCCATTGGTGAAACGGTAATTCCCGAACGTGTTTCCACTACAAATGCGTAATAATATTGCGTGGCTGGGGTAAGGCCTTTCATATCAATTTTGACGGTATAATCACGGTCACTATTGGTTGTGAAAACAGCGCTTTTAGGCATTGGCAATGTTGCCAAACTGCCTTTTTCCAATTGAGATAAGTTTTCAATATCTTTGGCGTCTGTTGAAACGAAAACCACGCCCTGAATGGGACCATTTTCTGTGGTTGGCGTCACACGCGACCACAAGATCATGGCATTAGCAGTTGCATCACCAGCCGCAACACCATGCCCAAAATTCACCTCTCCATCAAAGGCGGAAACAGCTCTTTCGACAAGACCAAGATCACTCGCTGATGGCGTTGCACACCCTGCTGCAAGCGCACTTGATGCTGCCCCAAAATAGAAAAAACGTCTTCTGGAAATATCCCGCATAGTCCCACTCCAATTTTAAACAATGACGCCCTCAGACAACATCGCCTCAGGGTTAGCGCGCTAACAACGCGCGAAATAATACAATTTTTTCAATATACTAATGATGCATAGTCCAGCACCTCTTCCCAATATTTCGATTGGGAAGAGGCTAAATGAGACTAGAATTTGGCTTTGAGTTTCACACCATACCAACGCGGAATACCGCGAATGGTCGTTGGTATTCCAAATGCCTGACCTGTGTTTCCGTAGTCGATAAGATATTCTTCATCTGTCGCATTTTCTACGAATGCAGACACTTCCCAATTGTTGCTTTCACTACGCAAACCAATTTTGAAATCTAGCAAACCATAAGCATCTTGCAGCTCTTCTGGTCTGTTTTCATCTGAGAAATAAACTTCATCTTTCCAGACATAAGTTGGTACGGCAAACAATTCCAATGCGCCGACTGGGACGTGCACTTCAGCACCTAAAGAGAAGGTGTTTTCAGGACTGATACGGAATGTATTTCCAGCACGAACTTGGGTGTTTCCATTTGAATCTACATCATCAAATTCAGAGAAATTATATCCATAAGTCGCAAACACATCGACATAATCATGCGCGATCATATACGCATCAATTTCAAACCCATACTGTGTGGCTGCACCCGTATTTTCCGTCAAAGCAATCGGATTTCCAGCTTCACGGAAAGACACTTGGAAATCTTCATATTCAGAATAATAAACTGAAGATGTCAGGCGAAGTTTCTGATCTAGGAACTCCCCTTTCAATCCTAACTCATAGTTTGTCAGGAATTCAGGATCGACCACAGCATAACCTGTTGGTTCGCTACCATCTGTGCTTAGGCCACCTGGACGACGTCCACGTGCAACAGAGGCCCACCCTCTTAGGTCATCCGTAAGGGCATAATTTGCCGCGAGACGCCAAGTGAAATCACCATCTGCGTCATAGCTGCGTTCGATAGGTGTCTCACTAAAGATGAAGGCACCGCCAAGTGTCAGCGCGTTTATACGGCCACCAAGCGCCTGATTTCCATCCACAAGATAGGCGTATTGAGATGCAGAAAACTCTTCGTCTGTGTAACGCAGACCAGCCGTTAAGGTCAGCCTTGAAGTTACATCATAAGAAATATCACCAAATATATCTAAAGATTCAAATTCATTCGTCGCATACTGATCTTGCACCAGATCATCTAATGGCACTACGCGCCCCAACCCTTGCAAGGCTGCCAATGAAACTGGCACAGGGTTAAACGGGTTCAGCACGTTCTCAGCATTCGGCACGCCCGCGTCTTTCAATGTCTGAATAAACATTTCACTTGCTTGTGCGAAGCTAATGTCATTGCCCGTCGCAGCTTTCACTTGTGCAATCACACCATTGATAATAACCGGCGCAACCGCCAAGGCTTGTAATGGTGCCTCATCAGCAGCCAAAGTCAGACGCGATGAATCACGCTCATCAATGTAATTTACACCCACAAACCCGCTGAGTTTGTCACCATTGTGAAAGTTCATTCTCAATTCTTGAGAAAAGACTTTTGCTTTTTGATCTGTGCCAAACTGCAATAAAGACAATGACGTTCCATCAGAGTCGAACGCTTCTGTCTGATATTGGTCGCGGTAGTCAGAAATAGAAGTGAATGAGAAATAATCATTCACATCATAGTTCAAGATAGCTGTCGTTGAGAAAATCTCACGGTCTGATCCAAGTTCTGAACGCCCCTGAGCCGCAACATGGTTCATTTCTACATCGTCATAGGCATTTGTTGACTTAGATGTTGGTGATCCTGTCGGGTAAACAACAGATCTAAATTCAGTCCCTGTCGATTCATCATCTTCGTAGTTTACGATGATATCGGCTGTGAAATTAGCCAATGGTGCCCAGTGCGCTGCGAGGCGTAACGCGTCTGTTTTTTGCCCCATGAGATCAGGCGTTGATGGGTCATGGTTTTCAATATAGCCATCATATGCATCATGCACACCCGCGAGGCGCAGTGCGAAATTGTCGGCAACTGCCCAGTTGTAAGCACCTTCAAGGCGTTGTGTATTGTAGGAGCCAGCTTCAATCTGAGCATAGCCAGCGTTTTCTTCCGTGTTGGCTTTGTTTTGGATGAAGTTAATACCCCCCACCAAAGCACCCTGCCCGAACAAAGTTGGCTGCGGGCCTTTTACAACTTCGATACGTTCCATATCAAAATAAGATAAGCTGGCACCCCAACCCGGACGCGCATTTGACACTCCATTGGTGAACATCGCGACCCGTGGAGCGCCTCCATCAGAGGTCACACCACGAATTGAGAAACTAGGTGCGTTCAAAGATTGCGCTTGAACTTGAAGACCCGGAATGAAATCCGCTAATTCTTCTAAATCATCTGCATTTATGAGGTCGATAAATTCTTGGTTGACCGCAGATACGTTAATAGGAACATCAAGCAGGTTTTCATCAACCTTCTGCGTGGACACAACAACCGCCTCAAGGCGGCGCTCTTTTGTGTTTTCGGTTTGCGCAAAGGCAGAATTAAACGATAGCCCCGCTAAAATTGCTGAGGAACAGAATAGAACAGATTTTTTCATTGAAAGGCCCCGGAATAGAATATTATTGCGGGGACTTAGTGCGAGATACGTGACAGTTATTTGATCATTTTGATGACAATTATTTGACGACTTAAAGGTCAGCCAGAGTGATTGACCTATAACTTCACGCTTGAAGCGAATGCAGGTTCAGAATCAACCTAAAGCATCCCAATGGCAAACACTATCACTCCAACATCATCCATGCTGTGACCGTTTCTTGGGGCTTCAATGCTACCAATCTCGGCGTTCGCTCAACGCGTGTCGCATCTATTTGCTAAGAGACAGGTTCAAAACACAGTTTTTGATAATCAGTTCAATGTCCCGACCCGAGATAGAATATTATTGCGGGAGCTCAATGCGATATCCGTGGCAGCACAAGTGACGCATTTGATCTTTTTTTCTATGCGAAAAAATCATATCTCTCACATTCAATGTCAATACATGGTTAAATTCATTTGATTGTAAAAAAATCATACTTTTTCACGAAACTAAGTATTAACTAAAAAATTACCCCGAAAAATAGCAATTAATACAGTTAATTTAAATATATAACAAAATTAAGTCAAATAAAAGAAGGTGAACTTCCCTTGACTACATTACATTTACTACACTTCATGCAGGTCGATTAATATCTGTTTGGGGGGAAATAATTCCAATGACTAGTAATTTAGATTCAGCAATTCCAACTTTTACTTATGATCAAATTGCAGATCAATTAACAACTGGATATTGGAGAGCCACTTCAAGGGATGAACGCAGATTTGATGTTGACGTTGGTGGCACGCTAACAGTCAACATTTCCGCGCTCACCGCAGCTGGTCAATCACTCGCACTAACTGCCCTCTCCGCTTGGTCAGCAGTCACGGGTCTGACGTTTCAACAAACCACCGATCTGGGCGATATCAGATTTGATGACAACCAAAGCGGCGCATATGCAAATTACTCCGTTACAGGTAATGTCATCAACTATTCGTGGATCAATGTCTCGACGAGTTGGATAAATTACTACGGCACGAACGAAGACTCCTACAGCCTCCAAACATACATTCACGAAATTGGGCATGCATTGGGTCTTGGCCACGCAGGTAACTATAACGGCTCGGCTTCCTACCCTAACGATGCGCTCTACACTAACGACTCTTGGCAAGCGAGCATCATGTCGTATTTCAGTCAGACTGAAAATACCAGCATTGACGCAACACGAGCATTTGTCATGACGCCTATGATTGCTGATATCATTGCCATGCGCTCACTTTACGGCACAACATCTACCTTTTTAGCGACTGACACTATTTTCGGCCTCAACTCGACGGCTGGTGGCATTTATGATTTCTTCGCAGCCGGTACGCCAAACAACATAACAAGCGTGACGATTATAGATGATGGCGGCAACGATCTAATCGATTATTCTCACGTCAACGCAGATCAAAACTTCAACCTTAATGATGAAAGCATCTCTGATGTCGCTGGTTATGTCGGCAATCTCAGTATTGCTCGTGACACCATCATTGAAAATGTAAGAGCAGGATCTGGTGACGACACGATCATCGGAAATGAAGTCAACAACCTCATCACAGGTAATGGCGGCAACGACATCATTGATGGCGCCGCTGGTGAAGATACAGCCATTTTCTCTGGAAACTTTAGCGAATATACAATTACCCAAACACCTGAAGGTTCATACATCGTTGCCCACACTGGCGGCACCCAACAAGATGAAACAGACACGCTCACAAATGTTGAGAATTTGAGCTTTGCTGACCGCACAATTGCGGTAACTGACCTTCCAATTACTGACAACCTGCTTGTAAACGGCTCGTTTGAAATGCCAAACCTTGCGGCTGGCGAGTGGACCCATCTAACAGAGATTGCAGGATGGAAAGCCATCTCAGGCGGTGAGATAGAAATCTGGAACGGCGTCAACGGGGTTGTCGCGCCTGAAGGCACACAACATGCTGAGCTAGACTACACAACAGGTGTAGATGGCTTCTACCAAGACGTAGAAACTGTCAGTGGACAAACTTACAACCTCTCTCTGGAAGCAAGCGCACGCCCTGGTTCTGCTGCAAGCACACAAGGCGTTCAAATCTTCTGGAATGGCGTACTTGTCGGTGAGTTTGCACCAAATGTAGATTGGACAACGCACACTTTTGATGTCGTCGGTACAGGGGGCAATGACCGCCTCATGGTGCGTGAGCTCGCAAGCCAAGATGATGGTTTTGGTGCCCTACTCGATAACTTCTCACTTGTGGCTGATGGTTTGCCAAACACAGCACCAGTTGCGGTGGATGATGACTTAGGTATTTACACTGAAAACCTTTACTCCGTGAGCGTACCGCCTAGTTATCTAACCGATAACGACACTGATGCAGATGGTGACACACTCACAGTCTCAGCTGTTTCAGAAACGACTGAAGCTGGTAGCTCCGTTTCAATTTCAGAAAGTGGCTCCGTCACATACCTGACAAACAATGCATTTGACTATCTGGCAGAAGGTGAAAGCGTTACTGACACATTCACTTACACGATTGATGATGGACGAGGCGGCACAGATACTGCCACTGTTTCACTCGAAATTGGCGGCATCAACGATGCACCAATCGTCTCCGTCCCGATACAAGACCAAGATGCAATAGAGAACACTGCGTTCAGCTTCACGCTTCCAGCTGACGCATTCACCGATGTCGACGCCAGTGATGTTTTAACATACACAGCAACACTTGAAGATGACTCCGCCCTTCCAAGCTGGCTGACATTCGACGGCACAACCTTCACAGGTACACCGCCAGATGGAGCTGAAGGTGTTATCAACGTTAAAGTCACAGCAAGTGATGGGCGCGCTAATGTCTCAGATATCTTTGAGCTCAGCATCTCGAATGACGCTCCTCCTCCAACAAACCTGCTTGTAAACGGCTCTTTTGAAGACCCAGACCTTGCGGCTGGCGAGTGGACCCATCTAACAGAGATTGCAGGATGGAAAGCCATCTCAGGCGGTGAGATAGAAATCTGGAACGGCGTCAACGGGGTTGTCGCGCCTGAAGGCACACAACATGCTGAGCTAGACTACACAACAGGTGTAGATGGCTTCTACCAAGACGTAGAAACTGTCAGTGGACAAACTTACAACCTCTCTCTGGAAGCAAGCGCACGCCCTGGTTCTGCTGCAAGCACACAAGGCGTTCAAATCTTCTGGAATGGCGTACTTGTCGGTGAGTTTGCACCAAATGTAGATTGGACAACGCACACTTTTGATGTCGTCGGTACAGGGGGCAATGACCGCCTCATGGTGCGTGAGCTCGCAAGCCAAGATGATGGTTTTGGTGCCCTACTCGATAACTTCTCACTTGTGGCCGACAGTGTACCAGCTCCAAATAGCGCGCCTATAGCCGTAGATGATGACCTGACAACATTGAGCATACCTCAGAGTACGACTGTACGCTTTCAAGATAGTCGATTTACCTCAAATGACACTGATGTAGATGGTGACACACTCACAATGACTTCAGTGTCTGCAACAAGTGCTGCTGGTGCCGTGGTCTCTTATAACACCTTAGATGGCCTAGTTTCATATAGTACCAACGGAAAATTCTCTTATCTTGCAGAAGATGAAGAAACGACAGACACATTCACCTACACAGTATCTGACGGACAAGGTGGCACCGATACAGCAACGGCCACGGTGAAAATTGTAGGTGCAAATGATGCACCAATTGTAGCGAATGAAATTGCAGATCAGGAAACAGACGCATACCAGAGCTTCAACTTCACACTTCCTGCGGATGTTTTCAGTGATCCTGATACAAGTGATGTCTTACAAATTACAGCCAGTGATTTGACCGTGCCAACTACTGCAACACTTGCAGATGGCGCAGCTCTTCCTGCATGGCTTTCATTTGATGGGGAAACCTTCTCAGGAACTCCGACTAATGCAGATTCTGGAACACTGTTTATTCAGGTCACAGCTAGCGATGGCATAACTTCTGTATCCGATGTGTTTGAGCTAAATGTTACATTAGCACCTCCAGCAGAACCTCTTGGTGATAATGTATCGAACCCTCTAATTCTGGATGAGGAAGACGCCTTCTCCTTCCACGCTGATGCGGATGTATCTCAATTTATCTCGCCGACGACTGGGCTAACCCAGACACCTCAGTTTGATGTCTCTCCAGCCATAGAACTTGAAACAATGATGGCTGCTTTCCAAGAAGATCAAATAGATGCTCCAAGCAATGGTGTGGTAGGCAATACGATGGATCTCACGACCCAATTCATGTTCGATCACAGTGAAGACTTACCAGATACATTGGACATTCCTGCGATGGATAGTTTCCTGTATTAAGCACTCGGAAAACAAGAACGCAGAATAGCTTTTAACATACATTTGTACTGCTAAAAGCTATTCTGTAGGTCTTCAGTATTGTCGCGTCTATAAGACTGTCGGAGTTACCACTCCAACATCATCCATGCTGTGACCGTTTCTTGGGGCTTCAATGCTACCAAGCCCGGTGCTCCCTCAACGCGTGTCGCATCTATTTGATGAGAGACAGGTTCAAAGCAAACAATGTCGCTTGGCCATGCCGGTGTATACATCATTGCAGTCGACAAGTTTTCAGATGCTGTCATTTTCACTGAGGTGAAGTTTGGCCCCTGCTCGATCTTGGCGACGCGGTCCCAATTGGTGAAATCATTGTTGATGAATTTTTCAGTTTTGGGAATCACCTTGCCCTGCGAATAATCCCAATATGGATTGGACGCTACTGAGATATATTTCTCGGGCATATCCATTTCATTTTGTAGCCCGACAGTGTCTGCCTTAAACGTCAGCTTCGTTGTCTCATCTCTTGGAAACCAAGGATGGAATCCAAATCCATATGGAAGTTCAATATCAGCTTCATTGGTAATTGAGAGGGTAATTTTCACCCCGTTATCCATCAACTCAAAATGTTGCGATGCTGTGTATTTGAATGGACCATTGCTTCCGTTTAGCAACACAATCTCAGCGCTATTTTCATTTGCCGTAGTCAGCGTCCAGGGGCGTTGAAATGCATCGCCATGAACAGGCAATACAGCGCCTTCAATATTCGGTGAAATATCATAATGCTGCCCATTCCAAACTATTCCGTCACTCAAGCGATTGGTGAATGGCATAAGGATGATAGAAGCAAGCTCAAATGGGCCAGCTTCGACATTGCCGCTCCAAGGACGCAATATAGGCTTTTCTCCCATTGATAGAGAAGCAATACCTCCCCCCATTTCAGGAATAATCGTCATTTTGGCTGATCCACTTTTCAGCTCAACGATTGATACATCACTCTTCATCTCTATCCCCGATGCTGTGTTTTCAGTCGCACTACAAGATACGGCTGCAGCTAACCCAATGCTGATACACAAGAACCTCGCAAATCTCCAACGTTTCATTTTAACCTCCCCACAATCGTTTTTTATTTGTTTTACACCTAGTTTCTAACAAAGAAGGGCGGGAGATCCCCCACCCTTCCATTGCAATTAAATCTTTCAGGTCTTTTTCAAAACACTAGAAAGCTGCCCGCACTCCAAAGTTAAAACGCGCACCATATGCTTCCGCGCGCAGGAATTGGTTCTCAAACCTTCCATGCTGTTGAATGCCCTCTTCCGTCACATTCAGCCCCTCAAGGAAGACAGTGAAATTATCATTGATTTCATAGCTCGCACTCACATCTAGCTGTCCATAAGCTTCTGTGAATACTGGCTCGTCTGGGCTGTGGAATTGGTTTGTCTGCAATAAGAATTCATCGCGCCAGTTATAAGCAGCACGCGCTTGAAAACCGTGCTTGTCATAAAATGCGACCAGATTGGCAGAATTGCTTAAACCCGGTAGCGCAACACGTTGCTCCAACGAATTAATATCGTACTCTGCATCTGAATTCACGTAAGTCGCATTCGCGATAAAACCAAATCCTGTATCACCGATCAGGTGTTGAAGATTAACCTCAAATCCATCAACCTTTGCAGATCCAAGATTGCTTGTTGCCACGACATCAAATGTTGCCACGGGGTCACCCGGCTGAGACTCACACGCTGGTGTGTTGCCTGTACTATCAGGACAGCCCGGACGTGGGTTTGCAGAAGGGTCAGTCAGAGGTACGCCTAAAGAACTATTGATAGTTCTTTCAAATACCTGAGTACCGATAAAGTTTTGAACATCTTTGGAGAAATACCCGATAGAGAAATAACTTCCCTCTCCGGCTCCAAATTTGCCCTCATCCCCATAATACCACTCCAACGATGCATCGATATTATTCGAGCTATATGGCAATAGCCCTGTATCACCTTGGCGCGCAGTGAAGATACCATCAGAGATGCCCGTCCCACTACTCGGTCTGGTGTTGGTAATGACTGTACCGGGAGCTAAGTCTTCAAGATTACTGCGTGTGATCGTCCGGCTATAAGATAATCGTCCAATCAAATTGTCAGTGAAATTGAGCTTGGCGTCTATATTAGGAAGAAACTCAGTATAGTCAGCTGTATTAGTTTCAATATCAGCACTATCAGCAGCAATTTGCTCCAGTGATTCATTTGTTAGATGACGCAAACCGCGCGGCAGATTTGATGTGGAACTACCTGTTGTTTCGGTTTTTTCAATCCGAACACCTGCATTCACATCAATTGGCAAGCCATGGAATTCAGCTTCAAAATCACCTGAAAGATAAGCCGATAATGTTTCTTCGGTGACGCTACTGAAAAATGGCGGAAATCCACTCTCAACTCTTGCAAAATCTATCGTGGAATCGACTAATCTATTGAGCGCATCAACATCGTAAATGGCTCGGTTTTGAAAGAGTGTCTCTTGACCAGAAAAGTTTGAGGCAACATCCCCACGCGGCACAAAGCTGACTGGGAAGTTAGAAATATCAACCGTATCAACAACCGCAAACCAGAAACGGTTAAAATCATCATATTGATAGTTGGTATAGGATGCCCCAAAGTTTAAGCGCCGAAAGCCATTGTCTTCAGAGTTTTCCCAAACACCTCCAACTTGCGCTTGTTCAACCGTGTTTTCGATTTGACGACCACGCCCAACAGATACATCTGCCTGCAAGGCGCTCGCAGCAAAAGCAGTCCCCCCTGGAACACGGGAATCATTCACAATCGTATTTGGAATGTCGTTACCCGTCATATCCAAACCGATATCCACATCAAAGGTATTTCCGCTCAACACGGTTAGAACTTCACCTAAATTCCCGTTTGGCTGCGATTTTGAAACAGAGTTATGATAATCAAATTGTAGTGTAAGATCATCTGTTGCTTCCCACTCAAGGTTAGCACCAAACGAATCTCCCACAATTTCCGTCGTTTTGGACAATCCACCAAAATTCATACGGTGATTATTGTGACGCGGGCTTGTAACAGTGCCGTTTGCATCCGCAACGCCCGTTGTTCCGCTATCAGAGTCAAACCAAAAGCTTGTTTCCAATTCTGTGAAATCATCTTGGAAACGAGACCCTGTATAATCCAATGTAGCCGTCAGACGATCCGTTGGTTTGAATTGCACAACCCCTTGGTAATTTTGGCGCTGACGATCATGATCACCAACATTGAGCACATAGTTACGCGGCACAAAAAATGTGCCGGTTGGGTTTGTAGAGCGATCTATTCCTAACCGATCAACACCCGTGTAGGTGGTTCCGTCATCGCGTATCCAGCCATCGATCTTAACCTGCTCACTACGGCTATTACGCTCTGCATGTGCAGCAGATACTAAGATGCCCAATCTGCCATCCATAAAGACATTGCTATAAAGCCCCACAATTTCAGGAGTGACATCATCACCCGCCTCATTTGTTGTATCTACAACGCCTTTAACACCCAAAGAGATCTGCTGCTTTCCTATATCAAAGGGGCGCGATGTTTTGATGTTTATAGTTGACCCAATACCACCTGACGCAACGTTCGCACGGCCTGTTTTTAGGACTTCAACACCCGATACGACTTCAGAAGACAGTTCACGGAAATTGAAGCCACGATTCACATTCACATCAGCTTGTGTGGAAGCTTTAGGCATTTGACGACCATTCAGCGTCACCAAATTAAAGCGTGGTCCAAATCCACGCACAGACACCTGATTTCCTTCACCATTAGACCGGTCAATAGAAACACCTGTAATACGTTGAAGAGATTCAGCGAGGTTTGTATCAGGGAATTTCCCGATATCCTCTGCTGAAATCGCATCGACAACACCGTCTGCATTGCGTTTAATAGCAGCAGCATCCTGTAGCGATTTGCGGATACCTGTCACCACAATCACATCTTGCGTTAGATTTTTCTCTTGAACGGCTTTTTCGACCGTCACGACTTCATCTTGAGTTTGAGCGGTGGCGTGTTGATTGCCCATCGTCAATGCGACGGCAGCCGCTCCAGCCAATAGAGCTTTCTTCTTTTTCTGTAATTCCCCAAATGACATTACAGCCTCCCTTTCCTGCGGTTTTCCGCTATTGTTAAGTGCGATGACAATCACCCCACTCTTCGTTAGACCGCCGGAAAAATCGGTGCCTTTTAAGAGCACCTGTAACGCCTCTTCGATTGTGTACTGACCCACAACAGGATTTAGCCCTGTCACGTTCGATAATTCATGAGGATATAAAAGTTGGATATTTGCCGTATCAACAAATTCATCCAACACTGAGCCAAGCGTCCCCGTTTCGATATGAAAGTCATATCGATCATCTAGAGTTTGCGCTTCTGCAAAAGACAGGTTGCATATCGTTGTTGCCAAGAGACAACCATACGACACCCTGCGAACTAAACTCACCGTTTCCTCAATTATTATCCCGCTGATCAGCACGCGAATGCGTTTTTCACACCGGTCTTACAAAAGAAGACTTCCCAAGATTCAAAATACATAAAGTTCCTCCCACTTTTTTGTAAATTATTTACAATGCACTTATGAGCGTGCTTATGTAACAGACAGAAATGCCTTTATCCGCGAGTTTCCTAACTCCCTTTTCTTAGTATAATATGTTTAGAATCAACGTGCTCGGCTTCTATATTAGCCATAAGGCTTAGAGCTTCGAGCATTGCATCAACTTCGCCAGCTTCAAAATATCCTGCTACAGGCAGCGTACGCAATGCGTCATCGTGAATTTCAATTTTAATATCCGTATAGCGTGACACTTCCTCAACCATTTCAGACAAAGGGTCTCCTGAGAACGCCAATACACCTTCCCTCCATGAAAGTTTACGTTTCAAAACGGAAGGCTCGATATGTCCCAAATGTTCAATAGTATCGCGAAACAGTACCTGTTGTCCTGCAGTTACTTGTAGAAGGGTCGCATCATCCAAATTGATTTGATAAGAGGCGTCCACAACAGCCTCTTCCTTTGGAGCGGCATACAATGCGACCCGCCCCTCAGACACTGTGACATCAATCTTCGTATCTCTTAGTCGTACTGTAAATGCAGTTCCAACCGCTTTAACAGCGCCCCCATTTGCAATCACCGAAAAGGGCTTTTCTGCATTCTTTGCAACCTCAAAAAACGCCTCTCCTTTCCTCAAATAGACCAAGCGCTCTGTAGCATTATATTTCACATCGACCTGACTTTGAGTATTTAAGATGACTTCAGAACCATCGGGCAAAATCACTGTCTGCCGCTTACCCAATTGCGTTATATAGGTGGCTTCAAAGTCGTATTTAGATCCCGCATTTAATTGAAGTCCCGCCCCAACGATGACAGCAGCTGCGACCGATGCAGCAATCGCGAACACACTTGCACGTCTTGAAATATTTCTTCGTCCAGACGACTTTGAAAGCAGGTTCTTATGCGTTTCTGCACGCGACAAATCTTCCAAATCTTCAAGTAAATCAAGCGCTCCCCACAATGATGCTAGGCGCTGATAGGCTTCTTTATACTGCTCCCCCTGAGACAGCCATTTCCGAAACTCTGCCCGATCACTTGCGGTTTCATCACCATCTTCAAGCTTCATGATCCATTCAGCAGCTTCCGCTTCTACTTTCTGAATATCGGGAAAATCAATTATGTTGCGCGGGTCACTCATGGTCTAATTCCCGTCGCTTGTTTTGAGATGGCCAATCAGAGATATTCGCACCCTTTGGCCGGACAGAAATACCGCCAAACTCTATAGGATCATATCCACGCGCTCTAAAAAATGCATTACAATGAAGCAGTGCTGCAGCCACACGTTTTTGGACGGTGCTAACGGATACATCCATACGCAGAGCGATTTGTTTAAATTTCAAATGTTCCATTTTGCGCATTAATAACATTTTTTGATCATCTGCTGATAAGCTTCCAATTGCCATCGCGAGCACAGCAAGCTTGCGCTTTCCATCATAGCGTGTTTCAGGCGAAAATTGCCCCTCATCCACTAAGACGTCTTTATCTGCAGAATCTTCCAAATAATCTGTCGTTGTGTTTCGTTTTTTCTTTATTTCACTAAGCGCTGTATTTTTTGCTGCACGCAAAAGAAAATACTTAGGCTCTTGAATAACGGTTTTTAATTCTGCAGCAAAGCATTTCAAAAATGTTTCTTGCACCAATTCGTCGATGTCTTCTGGACGCGAGCAATATCGCGCAATCACACGCCGGATTACGTATTCATTCTCTACGAAGGCTTCAAAGATCTTCGACATAGCATATACGAGACACCATTATTTCATAAGATACAACAACTTAAGGAAGATCTGAAAATATTTTTGTATTTCCAGATTTATCTTTACATGTTTTGGCTTGTCATAAGTCTACAATATTAAGCGCTATGCGTTGCGGTCCGGTATCGCTCTAAACGATCTCCATTCCATCAAAAAGTGGGTCATTCTCAGCGTCCATTTCGACGGCCGAAAGTGCATCTTCAGCGTCTTCAACATTATCGACGCGCGCGATATGAAAAATGGCATCTCCGCGATTGACCACAGGCAGATTGGAGCGCCCAATCACCATACCTGAATGACGCGCTGTCAGGTCTTTGCTCGTCTCCCCCATGGGGTTTGAGACAATGGCAATCACGTCTCCTTTTTGAACACTATCGCCAAGCGCTTTGAGGGGTCGCAATAAGCCACCCATAGGCGCGCGCAACCAATGACTTGATTTTGCACGAATGGGATCTGTTGGCATATCATTGTTTTTACTTGGTTTTTTTGGCAACATTTCGAGATGGCGCAAAACGCCAATCACGCCTTTCACACCAATACGAATGGCGGACTCATCAAAACGAAGCGCCTCGCCTGCTTCATATAGCAACATGTTGCAGCCCACAGTTTGTGCCGCTTCACGCAGAGAACCATCGCGCAGGTTTGCGTTCAGCATGATGGAGGCACCGAAAGCTTTCGCCATGCCTTCCACGACCGGATCATCTAAATTTGCGCGGATTTGAGGTAGGTTTGCACGGTGGATAGCGCCGCTGTGGAGGTCTAAGCCATAATCAGAACATTTCACAATCTGAGTCATGAATGTATGGGCAAGTTGCGCGGCCAGAGCCCCCTTCTCACTGCCGGGAAATGAGCGGTTCAAATCTCGGCGATCAGGTAGGTATCGAGATAGTCCCACAAAACCATATGTGTTGACGATGGGGACTAAAATAAGCGTGCCCCGCAAGCGTTTTAGCTGGGATAATTCAGCTATACGACGGATAATTTCTACCCCGATAATTTCATCACCATGGATGGCTCCACTGACAAATAATGTAGGGCCAGGCTTTGATCCGCGAATGACCTGAACACGCATATTCATTTGGGTATGGTCTGACAGATAGCTGAGCGGAATATCGATTATTTTGCGCTCACCAGATTGAATTTTCGTGCCACCAATTTCAAAATTACTGTCAGTCATGAAAGGTCTCTTTGTATAAAATCTAAACTTTCCATACGCTCTGTTTACGAAAAAGTCTTGCGCTAAATTAGCCTCTAAAACCATGTCTGCACCCAAGCAGACCTCAGCCTGCATAGGGTCTGCTCCCCATTTGGTCACACGCTGGTTGAGGCGTGTCACTCACTAGATATAGCATAGCTCATCATCTGAGTTTTGGCTGATCGCTCTATGCGTCCCCTTTGCTGTAGGATTGCTGCTCAAATGTGAGTTTGGCGATTAGACACGGCGTGTCTGTTCGCCAGATGCAATGCATTTTTAAAAAACTTATCCTACACCACCTCCACACCCTTATATTGGTTTTCCTCACCGCACCCGCACTGCCCTATTTTTCAACACCGAGAAGATTGGAATATATAATGAGACCATAAAAAAGCCCGCCAATTGAATGACGGGCTTTAGGAGATTTATCGCTTTAAGAGCTTAGTTTTTAAAACAACGTGTTTTTAGGAAATCATCAATCGCATTGAAGCTTGTGTTGAAGTTTTCCGGCCACCACGGATTGCTGTGCGGCATGTCTTTTACGACCACCAATTCAGCATCCACTTTGTTTTTCACTTTGTTGTAAAAATCAGTTGAGTGGAATAAAGGCACACGCACATCGCGATCACCGTGGAAAATCAAGATTGGGATATTTGCTTTATCCGTGTTCTCGATTGGGTCCATGCCAGTCACAGAATGACCTTGGAATGCACGTTGATAACGGTTGTTGCTCCAAAGTGTTCCAACACGCTCAAGGTTGGCAACACCTGCCCCCGCGATTGCACATTGATATGGACTATTTTCACGGACGGTTGCTGCAAACGCTGCGAAGCCACCGTAGGAATATCCCATCATGAGGAGTTTATCAGGGTCAGCAACACCTTCTTGGACAAGCCATGCAGCACCGTCATCTTTGTCATCCTGCATTTTTTGGCCCCATTCATTGTCACCGGCAAGCCAAAGCTTGTGGCCCCAGCCTTCTGAGCCGCGATATTGAGGCTTCAATACAGCGTAACCGCGTGAGGTGAAGAAGTGTACCCATGTGTCACCACCGCTGGCTGCTTGGGCGTAGTCACGTGACCACGGACCACCATGTGGCATGATCACGGTTGGAACAGGCTTATCGCCTTTTTTCCAACCCGGAGGCTTTGCAAGTAGAGCTGGAATTTTCAGACCATCACGTGCGTTGTAATATACAAGCTCAGTTGGGCCGATATCTTTTGCCAAAATCCACGGGCGCAAAGCACCGATAAGCTCTGGCGTCTTACGGTCACGCAGCAAGTAATAAGTTGCTGTGTCGACTGTGCTTCCTGTTGTGAACAACACTTTTTTGAAGTCTTCGGTGTATTCACGGATAGTGATCGTTTTACCCGGAAAAGCTGATTTTAAACCTTCATGAATAGCGTAAAGGTCTTCATCAACATAATAGACTTCTTGATCTGCCGCTTCATAGTAAACAGCTTGAAGTTTGTTGAAGTTTGTCGATTTTTTTCCAAGCGCAATGCCAGTAACGGAAAAGTCTGGGTGCGCAAAAAGCGGCTGATCGTCAAACTTTTTAGCCTTTGGGTCATACATATATAGCGCAGCTTTATCGCTGAACTTATCTGTGACAACATAGTATTTTCCAGTCGCTTCATCGCGCCCAGAAATGCTAATTGTGTGGCGCTTAGACGCTGTAGATGTCAACAAAGGATGTTCTTCAAACTCACCCGCATCATTTACGATAAGAGGCGTTTGATAATATTCACCACCACGCTCATCTAGGCGAACCTTTGTAAGCAAATCACCGTTGCGCGGATCAATAAGACCCAAGCTGTCGATGTCGTTTTCACGGAAAATCAAGCGGTAGGAATCTTCTTTCAGGTCATAGACAAGGTATTCGGTAAATTCCCATTCCTTGCTGACTCGGCTGACGATAACTTTTGTTTTATCCAACGGCAGGTCGGCCACGATTCCGCCAACATCAGAGACTTTTGCGCATGTTTCCAACACCCCATTCCCTGCTTTCACAGGCTCGAATGGCTCATCAAATTTTTTCATTTTGATGTCGGTGAGATAAGTTTTGCTAATGAATGTCTTTGTCGATCCAGTCGATTTACCTTCAATACATCCATACATCGCGCCCGTCCAAGCTTGATTGGCACGCACTAAGATTTTTCCGGCTTTAAAAGCAGATGCCCCGATGAATTTCATTCGATCATTTGACGGTGTAAATGTCGGAGCTGACCCTGGCTTTGTAAGGTCCCATACCGCGACACCGCGGTCTGTTCCGTCATTTCCAGGAGGCGTCATGAGGCCCACAAGGAATTTCCCATCCGGCGACATATCCAGCGATGACATAGCTGGGTAACGCCCCAAATCCTCCACTGGAATCTGGGCGTTTGCGCCCCACGCGGCAGCAATTGTTGCAACTGCGAAAGCCATAGGCTTCATTAATTTCATACTTCACCTCAGATACATTTTCTAACACAACCTAGAGATATGTGACAACTTAGAAGAAAGTTTTCTCCTAAGAAAAACCCAAGTAAACCCTAGTTAAACATACAATGTAGACAATTTATAAACACCTATCCACATCTGGCATCTTAACTAAACTCATTCCATATAATTTCCAAAACATCAAACATACCGCAGGGGAAACTTTGCTGATTTAATCTGATATTTTGTGTGATTACGCCCAAAATTCGCGCATTTTGTCTCTTTTAGGTCACAATTCATGCATTTTGCAGCAAGATTTAGCATGTTTTTTTGTTCAAACTTAATTTACGCCTTGGCAAACTAATTTCAAAGTGCAAGCTTTGTGGCAGTTTTGTGTCATTGGGGCATTCTTTGACTCGAAATCTCGGGAAAATAAACTCAAATAATCATCAATATTCTATATTGATAAATACACGGGTCTTTATTCAAATGAAAAAATTTAATGGAGCGAGAACTTCGCTTTTACTTTCTGGGGTAGCAGCAAGTACACTATTACTTGCGCCTGCGTATGCTCAAGAAGCTGAAACAACACCAGC
This sequence comes from uncultured Hyphomonadaceae bacterium, assembly GCA_964351655.1. Lineage (GTDB taxonomy): Bacteria > Pseudomonadota > Alphaproteobacteria > Caulobacterales > Hyphomonadaceae > Hirschia. Next base: position 25,906 of record CAYGPD010000018.1, read on the forward strand.
ACCAGACGCAATTGAAGCGCCAGCTGCTGAAGACAGCAAACGCATGGAACGCGTTGTTGTAACGGGTTCATTGCTGCGCCGCGATGAATTCTCATCAACCTCCCCTATCCAAGTCATCACAGCAGAAGTCGCGACCCTTGAAGGTCTTGTCGATACTGCTGAGATCATTCAGGGTTCATCTGTTGCAGCTGGTTCTGTGCAGCTAAACAACCAATTTGGTGGTTTCGTTGTTGAAGGTGGTACAGGTATCAACTCTGTGTCTCTTCGTGGGCTTGGTGCAAACCGCTCACTCATCTTGATGAACGGCCGTCGTCCTGGTCCAGCGGGTACACGTGGACAAGTTGGATCATTCGACTTGAACGTACTTCCAAGCTCAGTGATCACGCGTGTCGACATCCTAAAAGATGGTGCGTCTTCAATTTATGGTTCTGATGCTGTTGCCGGTGTTGTAAACGTGATCACACGTACATCTGTTGACCGTCCAGAATTGACTGTTCAATACAACCAACCTGTTGAAGGTGGCGGTGAGTCTTTCGTGATTGATGGGGCTTACGGTCTAAACTTCGACAAAGGTAACATTGTTCTTGCGGGTCAATACACAAAACGTAAAGATCTCTCACTTGCTGACCGTGACTATCTTTCATGTCCTGAAGATTACGTGTTTGACCCTGACACAGGCGCACGTATTGACCGTGAAGACCGCTCAATCAATGCAGGTACAAGCTTGTCATGTTCAAGCGGTAACCTTTACCACAACACAATCATTGATGCCTTCACGGGTGAGCGCTACATTCCGTCTCCAGATGGCGTGACTATTGGTGGACTTGAAGGCTATCGTCCACGCGCTAACCAAAGCTACACTGGCGCTGAAGGCCAAGCGTTTTATGAAGACGTCATCAACAGCGAGTTCGCAAACTCTGCTGATGCAATCAACGCGCAAGATGTTTTCACATTGTATGGATCATCTAACTTTGATTTCGACATTCTTGGTGGTGTAACTTGGGATACAGAGCTTCTATACAGCTCACGTAAGACAAAGTCTGAAGGCTGGCGTCAGTTCTTCCCACGTATTAGTGATGCTTCATTGGTCGCTTTTGGTCTTGGGTACACAAATGCTGACGGTACTCCAAACACAACATACACAAACCCATTTGAATCATTGGTACAGCCAGTACTGATTGCGCCTTCAAACTCTGAAATCAACGTGGACTACTACCACTTTGCGACAGGTCTTGACGGTAAATTTGGCGGCTTCCTCAGTGACTGGAATTGGTCTCTTGATGCTGTGACATCTAAGTCTGAAGGGACTTATGGCGGAGACAGCATCCTGATTTCTAAATCAGGTGACTGGAACCACAGCGGAAGTCGTGGTGCTGGTACAGCTGTTGCACCAACATATGACATCTTCTCTGAAGGTGCTTTGTATGGATATGACCAATCTTGGTATGACGAAGTGTCTGAATACCAAGAAGGTGAAACAACTTATGAGCAATCCTTGTTCTCAGCAGTTGCTGCGGGTCCAATCTTTGATCTTCCAGCTGGTGAAGTTGGCCTAGCTGTTGGTTTTGAAGCACGCGAATTCTCAATCGATGACCAACCTTCTGAAGCCTCTATCAATGGCGACCTATGGGGTTCTAGTTCTGCACTCGTAACCAAAGGTGACGATGATGTGGTTGAGTATTTTGCTGAAATCGAGGTCCCTATTCTTAAAGGTGTGCCTGCGTTTGAAGAACTTACTCTCAACGGTTCAGCACGTACATTCAACTATGCGTCTTACGGCACAGGTGATGTATGGAAAGCTGGTTTGAACTGGCAGATTATTCCAGCTCTCCGTGTACGTGGTTCTAAAGGTACTTCTTACCGTGCACCTGCATTGTATGAACTATATCTTGGAAACCAAACATCATTTGCGGCACAACGTTCAATCGACCCATGTATTGATTGGGGTGATTCAACAAACGCAAACATCCGCGCAAACTGTGCGGCTGATGGTATCCCAGAAGACTTCGCAGGTAGCGGTTCAAGTGCACTTGTGACATCTGGTGGTGGTGCTGGTAACCTTGAGGCAGAAACATCTGAATCTGAAACAATCGGTGTTATCTTCACACCAACATTTGCAGATCTTTCTATCGCGATTGACTACTTCTCTATCGAAGTTAACGATCAGGTTAGCCGCTTGGGTTCTGCGTCAATTCTTGGTGGATGTTACGGTGGTGACAACTTCCCGAATGCTTTCTGTGACTTGTTTACACGTACAAACAACCCATCTGATGCTCTCGAGCACCAAGGTATCGCGACTGTAAGCGATGGTTTCTTGAACGTGAACCAACAGAAAACTGAAGGTTTTGACTACACAGTACGTTACAACCACGAGTTTGACTTTGGTGGATTGCTAATTGAACTTCAAGCAACACAAACGACTGAAGACATCAGCTTGCTGTTTGATTCAAATGCTGAATCAGGCTTCGACACAGATGACTTCTCTGGCACAATTGGTGACCCTGAGTGGGTTGGTAATGGTCGTGTAAGCTTGAAGCGTGGTGACTGGACATACTCTTACTTGTTCGACTACATCCACGAAACAAGCAACGCGATCTATGCTGATGAAATCTCAACATACCAAGGCCGCGCTGCACGTTATGTTGTAGATGCTGATGCATCTCTCACACACGACATCTCAGTGCGTTACCAAAACGATGACTGGAGCATTATCGGTGGATTCCAAAACATCACTGATGAAGAGCCACCTTACATCTCAACAGGTGTAGCGACACGTCGTGGTAACATTCCATTGGTTGGTGGATACGATCTTCGCGGACGTACAGCATTCGTGACTGTAAACCGGAAATTCTAAACAAGACCCTCGTTTAGGATATACAAGGAAAGGCCGTCCATTCATTTGGGCGGCCTTTTTTGTATATGAGCGCTCCCCTTCCAGCTTAAAAATTGCGGCATACTCAAGACGTTCAAAGCTCCAATTTGATCGACACATCAGTTTCATAATCAAAATAATAAGTGAAAACGTCCAATATCCGCTCAAACACAATGCAAATGCGATGGCGGCATTATAATACGAGATATGTTTTTCTTCTGGACTTTGACGCATCAAAACTTTAACCTTTAATGATATATCTTTTGTTGTGGGCATGAGTATTCTGCTACCAATAGAAATTATTCAGATTAGGCAAAGGGTCTGACCGAGCATGCAAATGACAATCACAGAGCGCCTCGCGACAATTCTTGGCCGCCCTATTTCCAATGCCGACAGAGAACGCGCGGCCAGCCTATTTCTAGACTGGACTGGCTGCTCTATCGCAGGCCAAAAAGAAGCTGCTGGTCAGAAAATGACAGATGCATTCAGCCTTGCTGCCTTTTCGGATGGTGACGGGAAATGCACACGTATTGGTTCCACGCCCGCGTCTGCGCTGATGGCTGCATTACACAATGGGGCTTTAGGAAATGTGCTTGAAATGGATGATGTGGACAAGCGCGCAATCTTGCATGCCGCCCCCACAATCATGCCCGCAGCCTTGGCAATGGCGCAACATACAAATGCCTCCCCCACCCAAATGTTCAATGCAATCGTCATTGGGTATGAAGCGACAATCCGCATTGGCCGCGCAGTGGGTGCAGGTCATTATGCATTCTGGCACAACACTGCCACATGTGGCCCATTTGGTGCGGCTGCGGCTGCGTGTTATTTACTTGAAGGTTCAGACCTTGTCTCTGCACTTGGTCTTGCTGGCACGCAAGCTGCCGGCCTATGGCAAACACGCCATGAACCCAACTCAATGGCGAAACAATTACATGCCTCCCATGCGGCCCATGCTGGTTTGATGGGCGCGATTTTGTCTGCGCAGGGTTTTGAAGGTCCACGCCAAATTCTTGAAGGCCCACAAGGCTTTTTCGCAGCCATGTGTCCGGGGGCAAATGTAGAAGATGTACTGACGCAACCAGACGCACCTTGGACCTTGCATGAAACAAGCATTAAACCCTATCCCGCATGTCGCCATGCACACCCAGCAATTGATGCTGCTTTAAAAGTGCATAATGGGGCTGATCTCAATTCAGGACCAATCCTTGTTGAGACCTATAAAGACGCCCTTACATTCTGTGACAAACCCGAACCGACAAGCCCAATCCAGACGAAGTTTTCACTCCAACACTCTGTCGCCGTTACCTTGCTCAATGGCATTCCTCAATTGGAAGATTTCACAGTCGCGGTCACCAATTCTGCGAGCATTAAGGCCTTGCGCCAACGTATTCAAGTGGTTCAAACAGATGAATTTAACGCAGCCTACCCCGCCCATTATGGCGCTGCGGTTACTGTGAATGGCGAACGTTATGTCGCGGCCGATGCTTATGGCGATCCAGAATATCCAATGACACAACAAGCCATTATGGAAAAAGCCCAAACGCTTATGTTGTATGCGGGCATGAGCGCGAAAGATGCCAATCGTCTATGCAACGCAACGCTTGCACTTCCAAACGCTGACTCGCTTGCGGATTATATTGGAAACCTGCCTCAGTCTTGAGCTAAGAACAATATGAAGGAGAGATGCAATGAATGTCGAAGACGCCCTTAAAAAGCGTATCTCTATTCGCAATTATCTCAGCAAACCTGTTGATGAAGAGACATTACGTACACTTTTTGAGCGGGCGCGCTGGTCTCCTTCGGGCGGCAATATGCAGCCGTGGAAAGTGATCGTCGTGACAGGCCAAGCACGCGCTGAGGTCGTTAAAATCGGCATGGACGAAGCCATCGCAGCTTATGCCAACCCAGACTTGCGCCAAGATGATGAATTTAATGTCTACCCGCCCAATCTCACGCCAATATACAATAATCGCCGCAAGCAAGTTGGCCAAGACATGTATGAAGTGCTGGGCATTCCACGCGATGACAAGCTTGCACGATATGCGCATGTAGGACGCAATTACGAATTTTTTGGTGCACCTGTGGGTATATTTTTCGTGATTGATCGTCAAATGGGACGCGGACAATGGGCCCATTTAGGCATGTTCATGCAATCGGTTTGTCTTGCTGCTACAGAGATGGGGCTTGGCACATGCATACAAGAAGCATGGGCATTTTCGCGCAAAAGCTTGGCCAAACATTTTGAACTCCCCGACAATGAAATCTTATATTGCGGCATGTCGCTTGGCTGGCCTGATATGGATGCGCCTTTAAGCAAATTCAGATCAAAGCGCGAAGACGTTGACAGCTTTGTACAGTTTAAAGGGTTCTAAGCGTTTTATTAGGTTAGACTTTTGGTGCTTGCCGCGACAGATATAAAGTCTTCCATTCCGGACAAAGCAAATAGACCCCATAGTCGTCCACGATATGCGTGAATTCTGCATTTTTTACGAATTTGGTATCAACTATTATTACGTAATATTTATCTATAAAATACAATCAATTAGTATGAATAAGCTTTGCATATTTTGAACGATTGTTGCTCTGATTTCTATCAAGAGACTTCATTACAAAATCAAACACTTTACATGCGTTTTTTTTGCGTTATATCGAATTTTACCAAAGATCGACCCAGAGACGATGAGTAAGCAAGGAGATCAGCGGTTCGTAAAGTTACGAGTTTCTCGTTTTTTGTGGATTTAGCTAGTGCTTACAATTTTCATCTTCGCATCGCTTGATGCCCTCTCTGAGGAGGTCGCTTATGCCCGTTCCCCAGACCGTTAGCAAACAGAGCGAAGCGCCAAAAACATCATCTACCGAAGCAAAAACTGTGTCTGCCTCGAAAGGCGCACAGGCTGCATTTGGGCATGGTGTTATCAAGACTTCTACAAGCCGCGCATTGCAAAATTTCATTGCAAAATATGATGGCCCAACGCCTCACCTTATCGTTGAGTTGGACATAGTAGAACGCAATTTCAAAGCATTGAAAAATGCGTTGCCACAAGCACACCACCATTATGCAATCAAAGCGAACCCTCACCCTGCTTTGCTCAAACGTTTGAATGCGCTTGGTTGCTACTTTGAGTGCGCGAGTATTCAAGAAATCGACATGTGTCTTGCTGCAGGCGCGCAAGCCAAAGATATTTTGTATGGCAACCCGCTAAAAAAGGCTTCAGAAATCAAAGCTGCATTTGAACGCGGCATTGAGCAATATGTCTTTGATGCGGCGCTCGAATTAGACAAAATAATCACGCATGCACCCGGTGCTAAAGTGGTATGCCGCATCACGACAGATGGGTCTGGTGCAGTTTCTCCATTGTCTATAAAATTTGGATGCCCTCCAGAAAAAGCAATTGAATGGCTTCTAAAAGCTAAAGACAACGGCCTGATTGCACACGGTATTTCTTTTCACACCGGCTCTCAACAGCTCAACCCAAAATCTTGGGATGCGCCGATTCGTTCTGCTGCGCGTGTATTTGAAGCTTTGGCTGAGCAAGGTGTGGATACCATGGCTGTGCTTGATGTTGGAGGGGGCTTCCCCACCAACTACCGCAAAGCTGTGCCGCCAATCGACACATTCTGCGACGCAATCGCGCACTATGTAGCCAAATATTTCAAAGGCAGACCTCCACTCATCTATACAGAACCTGGACGGTATTTGCCTGCGGATGCGGGTTTCATTTTAGCAGAAGTTGTTTTGGTCGCTCCTAGCCACACCAACCCTGATATTCGTTGGGTTTATTTGGATATCGGACGCTATGGCGGATTGGTTGAAACGCAAATCGATTACCCTGTCTACACACACCATGAGAGTCCTCTCGGCCCTGTGATTATGGCAGGTCAAACCTGTGATTCTAATGATGTAATTTACGCTGAAGAATTTCGATACCATCTGCCAACAGCACTTGCCCCCGGGGACCGCGTGATCCTTGCCCATACAGGTGTTTACACCACCACCTACTCTACCACGCTAAATGGTTTTCCAAATCTCACTTCCGAATGCATATAATTGCTCAATGCATCCTATTTGAAGGATTAAACTCGATGCATACAATATATCCTGAGACCTTTATCGCAGCGCACTGCCCACCACGAATAGACAGAAGCAAGCTTCCTTCTCCACAAGATATTGTGAAGAAAACAACCCAAGAATTTGGTGTTGGTATATTCGCGGTACGTGCATTTAAACGCGGCGAGGTCATAGGAAGTTTTATCGCAGAAGAAACTGACCAATTATTGCAACACTCGTTGCAACGCGCACCAAATGACAACCTTCATGACCCCTATTTTATAGGGATGTTGCTACACAGTTGTGACCCGAATGTTGTGTTAGACATGCATGACCAGAAGGTATTTTGTGTGCGCGATATCGCAATTGGTGAGCCATTATTTATGGATTACGCCTCAACAGAGGATGTCTTGTTCAATCAGTTTGCATGTATGTGTGGATCTGCAAATTGTCGTCATTGGGTTACAGGACGCGCTGAATTGGTGAACGCCAAAGGCCTTGAGTATATTGAAAATGCTACTTGTTCCAACGTTATAGCCATGAAGCCACACCAAATTTTTGTTCATGTGGAAAAGGAAGAAGGTTCACCTTTATTTGGTCCTGTATTCCCCCAAGTTGCGCGTGTTGCATCTGAATAAATTCGTAATTTTTAATACCGCAATACTTATTGAGGGCACACCGCGTTGTGCCCTCTTTTTTTAATTAAAATAAACCCATCTCACCCGTTCAAAATTTCTACATTAATTTTCATAAAGCTTGGAACTCCTCTCGCTTAGCGGGGTTTATTCAACATGGAGCGAGAAACTCCATATGATGAGACGACCCTTGTTTGAAACGGATAGTGCGAGTCATGCGGTCCCCCCTCCTGCATGACTCGCCAGATTTCAACTCGGGTCTCTTTTCACCTTAAATTTAAAGCAACTTTAAACGAAAGGATTTCCCCAGCCATGACCCAAATTAAAGATGCTAAAATTGCTTTCCTTGCGACTGATGGATTCGAGCACTCGGAGTTATTTGAACCTAAACGTAAACTCACGGAAGCCGGAGCTGATATTACAATTGTTTCGATCAAATCTGGCGCGATTAAAAGCTGGAAAGATGGCAATTGGAATGAAGATATTGCCGTTGATATTAAAGTCGATAGCGCGCAAGTTTCCGACTTTGATGCACTGGTACTACCCGGTGGCCAGATGAACCCAGATATATTGCGCACAGACAAAAAGGCCGTGGATTTTATACGACAGTTTTTCGATTCAGGAAAACCGCTAGCAGCTATTTGTCACGCACCTTGGCTATTGGCCGAGGCTGATGTGTTGGCTGGACGCAGAGTGACAAGCTATCCATCTATCAAAACCGACATTATGAATGCTGGTGGCGACTGGGAAGATTCACAAGTGGTAGTAGATCGTGGCTTAATTACCTCCCGAAATCCTGGCGATATCGAAGCTTTTTCCAACAAAATTATAGAAGAAATTCAAGAAGGTCGACACAAGCGTCGCGCTGCATAGGATTTTATAGAATAAACAACACCGTGAGAACGTATTGCCCCCCACCAATCCATGCGTTTTTATGATGGTTGTTTTGAGCCGTTCTCCCCTCTGGAGAGCGGCTCTTTCATATCTAATTTAAATTCATTGTCTTTAGATCTAGTGCAGCCCCAAAATCCCGCTTATAGCCTAGATTATGTCAGCTCTTCTTACTCTTCTTCCGCTGAGCCTCAGCTTATCAACTGATGCGTTCGCTGCCTCCCTCGCCGTAGGCGCAAAGGCACCGCGTCGCCGAACAATTGATGCTCTCCAGTCAGGCCTAACATTTGGATTGGCCGAAGGTTTAATGTGTCTTTTAGGGTATGGGTTGGGAGCTTATTTTGCGGGCGTCATCCAAGCATTTGATCATTGGGTCGCACTAATACTGCTCACCATAATTGGCGGACGCATGATCCAAGAAGGTCTTAGCGTGGACGAAGATGACACAACATTACGTCATCGCTCATTTTGGGGCACAATTCTCACCGCGATTGGCACCAGCATAGACGCTGCAGCGGTCGGAATTGCTTTAGCTATGGCTGGCACAAGCATTTGGGCCTGCTTGCTCATTGGAACAACGAGTTTCATGATTAGTACGCTTGGTTTTTGGATTGCCCCTTCAGTGGGTGCACGCCTTGGGCAGCACACAGAAGTGCTTGGCGGCATTGTACTGATTGGAATTGGCGTTTCCATCTTTTGCCAGCATACAATCTGGGCCTAGAAATAAACTCGACGTTTTATATACGAAGGTGTATGATTTTGTTTCCTCCAGAGTGAACAATATAAAACATATGCTATTGAAATCATTACGGAACTTATCTGGAAGCACGCGCAGTGAATCCGCCAATGCCCATCTTGGATATTGTTTGGCTTTTATTGCCGGTGCCGTAAATGCTGGAGGGTTTTTAGCTGTTGGACAATACACGTCTCATATGACGGGTATTGTATCTGCGATGGCAGATAATATCGCACTTGGATTATATTCTATCGTCATATTCGGCTTGGGCATCCTGACAGCTTTCACTTTTGGCGCAGCCATAACAGCCATACTGGTCAATGTTTCTCGAAGCCATAATTTACAAAGCACATATGCTCTCCCCCTACTCTTAGAAGCGGCTTTATTATTATGTTTTGGCCTATTGGGGACACTCATTGATACACGAGAAGGCACAGTTATTTATGCGATTACCCTTTTACTCAGCTTCATTATGGGCTTGCAAAACGCTGTCATTACAAAGCTTTCAAAATCCATCATCCGCACCACACATGTAACAGGTATCATGACGGATATTGGGATTGAAATGGGAAAATTAGTCTATCAAAAATCGTCAAAAAGCAGATTGCCTCAAGTTGTGGCAAACACAAAGCGGCTGCAAATCCATACCTTACTCGTTGTTTTCTTCTTTATAGGAGGCGTATTAGGCGCGTTGGGATTTAAAACCATAGGGTATTTTACTACCCTTCCGCTTTCCGCAATCTTACTTATCCTCGCGGCAATTCCAGTATTTGATGACTTAAAACAATCCCAACGCTAATAAATACATCTTGGTGCGCAGTAGAAAAAATAATAAGTAGAACGCATTACAATTATTTTTTTATTGCGCTAGCGAACCCCATCCAATCAATGATAATGAAGTGGCCGATAAACGACAGTTTATAGTCTGAGTATGGGGATCTTATGGCTATTCTTCACTATTTTGGAACGACTAAAAAGAACGACTATTCGTCCTTGTTTACACCACAAGGCCTTGTAACAATCGCAGTTATCGTCGGATTGCTAGCGCGTCTTTTTATATTCCTATCTGGTCGAATGCTATGGCAAGATGAAGCCATGCTTGCAGTAAATTTAGCGACACGCTCAGGCGAAGAATTATTTGAACCTTTCACTTTCACACAAATTGCACCTATTGGTTGGATACTTCTTACCGACTGGCTCCACGCCATTTCCGGTGACTTCGAGCATGTCGCGCGTCTTCCCGGCTTTATCGCTTCATGCGCTTCATTATTGATTTTTCCGCGTCTCGCCCGTCAATTATTCAGCGGATACACTGTTTCAATTTTAGTCGGTTTATTCGCCCTCAATGGGGTATTAATAGATTACACAGCGCAACTAAAACCCTATGCTTTGGACGTTTTATTGAGCACAGCCATGCTGACATTGTGTCTTAGCGTGATCCAAGACAACAAAATATCCAAACAAAACATGATACTGCTTCCAATCACTTCCCTCTTTGGAGCGCTCTTTACTTTCACCGCCCCTTTCGTGTTAGGTGGCTTTGGTGGAATTCTGATTTTAAAAAGTCTCATAGAACGTCGATGGAATATCGCAGTTTTCCTTATTCCAGTGCTGTCATTCGCTGGCTTAATATATATTGCGCTAGGTCTAGGTCTTTATCAGGTTCAAGCCAGCAGCGCTGGTTTTCACTCGGGCTACGCAGCGAATTACTTTAAAGACCTCTACGCTCCCTTCCCTATAACCGGTCTAGGTGACATTACATGGTATGGATGGTGGGGATTATCGATCTTTGAGTTTTTTGCCGGCTTCCAATCCTACTTCCTTTGGATATTTGCGGGACTTGCTGGTATCTATCTATTGGCACGCAAATCACTCTGGACATTAGCTATATTGCTCACACCATTATGCTTATCGATATTGATGTCCTATCCTAAAATTTACCCACTGCTACCACGTGTAAACCTCTACTACTTCCCTATTATACTGATACTTATGGGAGAAACTTTGCGTTTGATCCTGCTCAAGCGTGAAGGATTAGAAAATACACTTGTAGGCAGCGTCCTCTTCCTGTCGCTCGTGGCAGGTTCGATATGGAGCCTCTCCTATTTTAGCTATTTCAATCTAAAAGCGGCCGACAGTGACCTATCCGCTGAACTACAATATTTACAAGAAAACGCGCCAGAGAGCGAAGTTATCCTAGTCGATCGTGACCAGGTCGCAGGGTTTCTTGTATATCGCAAGCAATTTGGATTAGAGAAACATTTATGGGCGATGACAGAAGTGCGCGAAGACTGCAAACGCGCCTTTGCTCACACTTTGAAAGAAAACAGCCGGTTTTGGCTTTTAAGAAGTGCAGATAAATCTAGCGAAAATTTTCAAACCCACTCAACGCTTATCCATTCGGACGCTGGAATTTTGAACGAAGAAATCGAAACTATTTCTCCTCTCATAGATCATGTTTCAATGACTGTGCCAGAATTCACAGATGAAATCCCTCAATCCTGCAATATGCCTTATCGCTTATCAGAGGAAGAAATGCTGGGCGGTACAACCCCTTTATGGCCCACACCTGATATGTGGAAAGCGTCGTAACCTACGCCCTATCGACGAATTACACATCAAAAAAATACGGACACATCCATGTTAGTTTCTGCTGCAGACAGTTTTGACCTTGAGACACAAAGGGTGGCCGTCATCCTCCCCTGCTATAATGAGGAATTGACGATAGCAAAGGTTATTGCACATTTTCAAAAAGCCCTCCCTAAAGCTGACATTTGGGTGTGTGATAACAACTCTAGCGACCGCACCAGCGAAGTTGCAAAAGCGGCTGGAGCGCATGTGGTCTTTGAATCCTATCAAGGTAAAGGAAACGCTGTACGCCGCCTCTTTTCTGAGGTGGATGCAGATGTCTATGTCATGGCAGATGGGGATGAAACCTATGATGCATATGCTGCCCCCATGCTCATTAAGTCATTAGTCGAACAGCGACTTGATATGGTCAATGCCGCCCGCGTGGCGACTGCAACCGAAGCTTACAGAAGCGGACACAAACTTGGAAACAAACTACTTACGGGAGCTGTACAGATAATCTTTGGAAACCGCTTCCAGGACATGTTGTCAGGATACCGTGTATTCAGTCGTCGTTTTGTACGAAGCTTTCCAGCACTCTCTGCTGGGTTTGAGATTGAAACTGAACTAACTGTTCACGCATTACGGCTGCGCATGCCGATTGCTGAAATCCCTACAAATTATGGATCTCGCCCTGAAGGTTCAACAAGTAAACTCAGCACTTTCAAAGATGGTTTTCGTATTTTACGCATGATCAGTCGCTTGGTACGAGATGAAAAGCCTATGGAATTTTTTGGAGGCATAAGCGCTGCTCTGTTGCTACTAAGTGCCATCCTTATCACGCCCATTATAATTAGCTTTATCGATACAGGACTTGTGCCGCGCTTTCCCACTTTGTTTGCGGCGATTGGGATGAGCATTGTTGCTGCGCTTTCAATGGTGACCGGGCTTATACTGGATACCCAATCAAGAATGCGCGTTGAGATGCGTAGGTTTGCCTATCTAGCAGCAAATGGACAAAATTCCCAAATTGTGACGCAGAAGAACACATCTTCCAACGCTGCAATCCTATGATGACTGCCCTCCTCTCAAGACCAGCTTTTAAGTTTGCGTGTGCATCTGCGCTCGCGCTTATCGTGGATTTATGTCTCGTATTAATTTTGCGTTCAACGACGCCTATGAGTTTAACACTCGCCTCTGCAATAGCCTTTATTTGTGTCGGAATTACCTTCTATTTTGTGCATGAATTTTGGACTTTTTCCGATGCAAGTTCACGCTTCTCATCTCATCGCTTGCTCAAGAATTTGAGTGCTCTGGGAGTGGGCTTTTGTGGTCGCGTTGGCGTTATTTATATATTGGAACGTTTCCTGCCCGCACACGCATTGTTGGACGTGATTTACTTTTGCTGCGGCGTAGCTACGTCTTTTTCACTTAACTTTTTGCTGAATAAATATTGGGTCTTTGTCCCAACCCACAAAGCCCCGCGTTAAAATGCCTATTTGCGCGCTTCAACAACCGTTACACCATCAGATATGCGCATGTTGGATGCATTTGAAATAGTTATAACTGGCTGATTTTGAAAAAGATTATAGAGATCGGTTTCTTTGTTTTCTGTCCATTTATGCCAACACCCTTTCGCAGTCATCATTGAATCAATTTCTTCTGAACTGATGAATACGCCTGATCGGGTCACCCTCCCCGGCAGAGAAATACCATTGCAGCCAAGACTGGCGACAAACCCTCCATCGGTCACTCGAAAGCGTGCAACCGCTCGCTCTCGTTGCAGGTTTTTACCTTCCACGGTTTCAATGAGCCAATCCCCCTGAATCTGTGAAATGTCTGTCACAGTATGATAAGGAGCCGGTTGCAGCATTGCGCATGCACTTAAAGTCGCGCCAATAAATATAATCGTGCCAAAGTGCCTGAACATTTCTTCTCCCGCAAAATAATAATTATAGGAGTATAACCGCGCCTGACCTGTTTTCCTCAACCGATAATGGAAGAATTTCGTATAAAAGCCTAATTCAGAGAGGATGGAGCTGGTTGAGCCAACACCTTAACAACTGTTTTTATTACATATTCCTGCCAATGTGGAAGTGTAACACCGTGAATACGGGCAATCTTACTGCAGTCCAAACGAGAATTAGCCGGCCTTGGCGCTGGCAAAGGATATTCTGCGGTTGTAATGGCATTGAGTTTGGGCTTTGGACCACCTGCTAATGCTGACGCTTTGAAGATTTCATCAGCAAAACCATGCCAAGATGTATCGCCTGCACAGGCCATATGAAATATGCCATAAAGCTCTGTATTTTCTGGATTTTCTAATAAATTCCGTGCGACTTTCACAATGCCAGCGGCGATTGCATCGGCATGTGTTGGCGCGCCAAACTGATCGTTCACGACACCAACTTCTTCGCGCTCTGCCCCAACACGAAGCATGGTTTTTAGAAAATTAGTACCCGTTTCAGAATAAACCCAAGATGTGCGTAGGATAACATGCCTCGGATTTACATAAGCCACGAGCTTTTCGCCCTCCAGCTTTGTGCGGCCATAAGCAGATTGGGGGCGTGTCGCATCATCTTCTTTATAGGTGCCATCATCAAGATTCGCTTTGATGTCAGCTATATCTTCAGCATCATAATCTTCATATTCTGGACTATTTTCATCAAATATTTCAACGCTCTTAGTGCCATCAAAGACATAATCCGTTGAGATTTGAATGATCGGTAGTCCAAGTTTTGTCGCTGCCATCGCAACTGCGCCTGCACCCGTTGCATTGACGGCCGCAGCCATATCGCCCTCTTCCTGAGCTTTATCAACATTGGTGTAGGCTGCTGCATTAATGATGATATCTGGTGAGATATCCTTGATCATGGAAAGCAAATGTTCGCATTTGGTGTCATCAACCATTTGGGACAGATCCAGCCAAGGACGACCTGCTGTGTACACATCTAAATTATCTTTATCGGCAAGCTTGATAAGCGCTTTTACAACTTGACCCGTTTCACCCGTGACGAAAATTTTCATTGTCTAATGATCAGTCCGTTCCAAAAAGATCCCGTGTGAATACTTTCTCATTGACGTCAGCCAAATCGCTGTGGTGACGGTTCGCAATGATAACTTCACACTCTGACTTCAATCTGTTCAAATCGTCCGTCACTTCAGATCCATAAAACGTCTTTTCACTGAACGTCGGTTCGTAGACTATGACATTGATACCTTTAGCTTTTATGCGCTTCATAATACCTTGTATCGATGATGCTCTAAAGTTATCTGATCCAGCTTTCATCACCAAGCGGTAGACCCCGACATTCTTTGGTGATTTTGCAATTATAGCATCCGCGATAAAATCTTTACGCGTTGAATTTGCATCCACAATAGCGCGCACCAAATTTTGTGGGACGGCATCATAATTTGCCAGTAGCTGCTTTGTATCTTTGGGCAGACAATAACCGCCATATCCAAAGGATGGGTTATTGTAGTGAGACCCTATACGCGGATCTAACCCCACACCTTCAATAATCTGACGTGAATCAAGCCCCAATGCCATTGCGTATGAATCTAGCTCGTTGAAATACGCCACCCGCATGGCGAGGAAGGTATTGGCAAAGAGCTTGATTGATTCAGCTTCAGAGGCATCCGTGAATAAGAGTTTGACATCTTTTTCCAACGCACCTTCTAGCAATAAGTTTGCAAAAACCTTCGCGCGTTCAGACTTCTCTCCAACCACAATTCTACTTGGGTGCAGGTTGTCATACAAAGCCCGCCCTTCCCGCAAAAATTCGGGACTGAACATGATGTTTTTACATCCCGTTTTTTCGATAATATTTGAAACGTAACCCACTGGAATAGTTGATTTTATTACCATAACGGCGTTTGGGTTGATCTCTTTGACTGTTTCTATGACGCGCTCGACGGTAGAGGTATCAAAAGCATTGCTATCAACATCATAGTTGGTTGGTGTTGCGATGATAACAAAGTCTGCATCACTATAAGCGACAACCGGGTCTGTTGTTGCTTTTAAATTGAGTGTGCCTTTCGCAAGGTATTCTGAACACTCTTTATCCACGATAGGTGATTTGCCCGCATTGACTAAATCGACCTTCTCTTGAACCACATCAAAGGCCACCACTTCATGATGTTGAGCCAATAGAATGGCATTGGATAATCCCACATACCCTAGTCCGGCAATTCCAATTTTCATCAAAAGGGTCCCTCTACTCAACGTCTGACACAAAACACAACTCGGGGTCAGCTAGCACACTGTAGTCTCGTTGAAAACTTAAGGGGATAAAACTAGGAACTTCCACAGAGAAGAGAGCCAGCTTTTCAAGCCTGATATTTTCTATAAAACACTGATATTACTGACTGAATATGCAGTAATATGGAGCGTTGTTCCATCTGTATCAAGAGGTTTGATACAGTGCACAACGTCTTATATCTAACGGTCAGATCGGTTTAAAAACCGTGGCTTACAAACTACCCGGTGCAAACATAAAGCCTAAAGCAAGGACGGCAACACCAATCCCTAACCCTATGAATTTAATTGTATTTTTGCTTGGTGCAGCTTCCTGTTTAGCCGCTTCTTTGGCTTGCTCTTCACGACGTTTGCGGTGGGGTTCAAACTGATAGACGGTCATTTTCAGCCTCAAATAAAAAAGCAAGTATGTTGATTTAAAATACCTTTTTAGACTTACCAAATGTTTTACGTCCAGCATTACCTGACAAACGCTCACCAAAGGTCGGATTTTTCTCGATCATATTGGTCTGAAGCTTGCTTTTTTCATAGTGTGGTTTGCTCTTGAACCCCTTCTGCTGGGTGTCTGCTTGCCTCCTGCTACCTTGAGAGGTGGGGTCATGCTCCCCTATAACATCCTTGTCTGATGGGTGTCTGCTTGTCCCCTGCTTCGGGCCTGAATTGAGGAAGTCGAGGCTATTGCCATTTTGGCGATTAGACACGCGTGTCTGTTCGCCAAAATCAATATTTTCTGTCCAGTTATCCCCCTGTCTGTGCCGGTGGGTTATAGTGTTTACACCAGACGCACTTTTGGGAGGATGACCATATGTGTTTGGCCCCAAATCACCGGCTTTAAAACCACAGCTATAAAACTCCATAATTGGACCAACGACAGGAATGAATACGCCGAATATATTTGTCCATGCCCGCCCTTGATCATGATAGCGGCGTACGCCTGCTGCTATATTCACCCAGATACCTGCGACTATGCCGGCTATGAGCATTAATAACGGAAGTAGCGCCATAGTTGGCCCCACATTATCATAGAGCACCCCCATGACGATGAGGCCGAAAAACATAATAAGCGGCTGGAGAACCATGACGCGCAACCACCAACCGCCCCGCCCTATACGGCCATTAAAACTAAAGAGGTAATCCAACATGTTTCATGTCCCCACAGTGAAGCTGATGTCTTTGACCTAAGACTAAAGCACACTCTTGAACACTTTACGACGACAGATATGCAATTTACAGGTGCATGATTAACCGAGGCGGGAAAAATAATATTTGGGAACTAGGAGACCAATTAGGCGCGAAGTCGCTCTGCGCGGTGCTTCACGACTTTATAAATATCATCAAAAATATCGGAATTCACATTCTCTGACTTTAGCGCGTCAACGAGTTTTGGAAACTCTGCTAAAACCTTGTCGCTCATGGCATGTATGCGCTTCGTCATCGCGTTCTGCGCCAATTTGGTGTCAGGCACATGCTTTAAAAAACTGAGCAAATATATGTCTTTAGGTTTATATTGTCCGCCAATTTTCATAGCCATTTTATCTGCAAGATCAGGATAAATGGCTGTGCTCAGCAAATCATACGCTGGCGCAAGGACTGGCTTATTTCCAGTGTATAGCAAGGAGACGTTTTTACCGTGAGCGTCTGCATTTCCAATGAGAAAGTTGAAAACAACAATGTCTAAGAATTTTAGATTATCGCGCGCAGGTCGTGCCGTATGGGCCGTGATCACATCCAAGCATTGATCTATACTAGGCCCGCCTTCTCGCTGATATTTTATTGTCGGCGCAATACCTAATGCCTGACAGAAATCTTCTTGGTGAATGCGCGCTATATGGCCATTTTCATTTATTGTGCGGTCATAGCGCTCCACAATATAATATGGCCGATCGCCCACATGATGCAGGCTGACATTTGGCGCGTCTAGGCCTACGTTTTGGGCAAGGCGCATGCAGAATAATTCATTGTGAGCACTATCAATGACACGCTCAATCATAGGCTTGAGAATGTGCGTGCTAGGTGCGCCATTCTTCATTATGGCGACGTCCCCTCCTTCAAGCAATCGAACCGCAAGCTTATCCTGCGCACCCGCGAGCGAAAGCCTATAGCCATCATCTCCAGCAAGCATGGGGCGGCGCTTAATCATATCCAATGCTTCAATAAGCGCTTTATCATCAAGCACTTGATAGTCAGCATGTGTTTGTGTGGGCGGTGTGCTTTCTCGTGGATAAAGCGCGATGGCACCAGCGCAATCGCCCCCCACAATTTCTAACAAAGCAAATGCATTTGCTTTGGAGACACCTAGAAAAGCAGCAAGCCTGTCGCGTACAGATTCATCAGGTAAAAGCCCAGAGAAGAACGCGTCCACATGCGCGCCTTGGTGGGTATGTTCCTGAAGGGGTAGTGACAGAGAAATGCCCCGACCTGCGGAAGCAAAATAGGCATCGTCATATTTGAAAGTCAGGTTACCGGCTTGGTCTTGTGATAGCTTTCCCACACATTCGGCATTGAGATACACGTTGAGGATTTTATCCATCATAGCGTTTCTCCATCAATGCGCACATCAAGCCCCAACATAGCCAGCACATGAAACGCCTTACCCATGTGGCAAGATGCTTTCCCCTGCTCCAATTCACGAATGAAACGAATACCAACCCCGCACATGGATGCGAGGGATTCTTGCGTAAGCCCCTGCGCTTTACGCGCATTGCGGACCATATCGCCTAGTTTTGAGATTGCATCTTCGCTCATGAATCATCCCTTTCGGGGTGATCATAACATATTCTCACTGGATTTAAACAAAATAATCCCGTTCGGGATGAAATTGTATTATTACCTTGAGAAACACAGAAAATCCTCCCGATCGGGAGGATTTATAATAGAGTTCATATTGCACACTGTTGGTCTAGTGGATTCATAAGGGTGCCTCTCTGGGGATAGCAGAGCTCCATTGTCTTGGGGACTGACCGTAATTACGTTTAAATTCCCGGCTAAATTGGGATGAACTTAGATACCCCACTTCGAAGGCAGCAGCATTCACATTCATGCCTTCGGCGATCTTCATGGCGGCACTATTTAACCGCATGGACTTTACAAACTGGATGGGTGACATCGTGGTCGCTTGCTTGAACTTGCGGTGAAATACAGCGCGACTCATGCCGACATATTCAGCCATATCTTCAATTGTGACCGGCTCCGCTAAACGATCAGATACGTATTCGATTGCACGCGCAATTTCATTGCCGACACCAAAAGCGCGCCTTACAGATTCCCCCGCCTCTCCATTCAATACAGCGTAATAAACTTCGCGAAGTCGCCCCTCTCCCAATATCGCAGTCTCGACGGGACTATGACCCAATTGCAAAAGCCTCAGGAGGGCTTGGCTGAATGCATCATCCCAATTTGCAAGGTTTAACCCCTGCGGTAGAGATGTGCCCAAAGGCTTTTTAATGGCAGCTTTCGTGCTTTCAATCTCGATGGCTAATTCTGTCATCACTTTTGTATTGAGTGAGATAATCACGCCCAAAAGAGGGTTATCCGCAGATGCATGAGGTGTCCCCGCTTCTACCGGCATAGATATAGGGCAACACATATATTGGCTGGCATCATAAACATAATGCTTGCCATCCAATATCGCCTCTTTCGCTCCGTTCACGATGGCGATTACAGATGGCTCATAAACAGCAGGCGCACAGGCTAATGGCGTGGACACGCGAAAGAGTTGCACCCCTTTCACACCCGATTGGATCATACCATCTTGGCTGACCGCACTTTCAATGAGGTGTTTGATCTGTTCTTTATACATGCAATATATGTATCATAGAAAAGTAAGGTTTCAATCAACGCGATATAATTAGGCATGTATATGCGATAATATCGCCTATTTCTGAAAACATATGAGATTTATATTGCTCCTTAAATTAGCAATGGCTGCATTCCAAATCCATTCGCAGGAGCTAGAATATGAAAAACAGAAAATTTGGTGCTAAAGGCTGGACACCAGAACGCCTTGGCTCTCTTGCAGGTAAAACATATGTCATAACCGGCGCAAATTCGGGCGCTGGTTTTGAAGCAACGCGCGTCTTTTTATCTAAGGGCGGAAAAGTCATAATGATGAACCGCAGCACTCAAAAATCTGACGCTGCCATAACCGCCCTAAAGCAAGAATTTGGTCCGGATGCCGCGGTGAGTTTTGTGCAGATGGACCTCGCACGTCTTAGTTCTGTACGCGAAGCAGCGGCGCAAATTATGCAAACAGTTCCACACATTGATGCGCTCATTTGCAATGCTGCGATTGCTCAAGTTGCCAAACAGGAGATCACGGTCGATGGTTTTGAAAGCCAGCTAGGTGTGAATCATTTTGGGCATTTCCTATTGTGTGGATTGCTTTTCGATAGGATCGAAGCCTCACAAGGACGCATCGTAATTGTGGGCAGCAATGCTTACAAAATGGGCCTAAAGAGAATTAAGTTTGAAGACCTCAATTTTGATGAGAATTACACCGCTTGGACATCCTATGCCCAGAGCAAACTCGCACAAATGATGTTTGGCTATGAGTTGCAACGCCGGATCAAAGCAGCAAATAAGTCCGTGATTGTTCAGATCTGCCACCCTGGTGCCTCACGCACGAATTTATTGCAAGATACGGCGAGCACCTTCAACAAAATTCTCTGGTCAATCCTCGCACCCATTATTGCGCAATCAGCAGAAAAAGGCGCTTGGCCTGAAGTGATGTGCGCAACTGAAAATGAGCTGGACACTCAAAACCTATATGGCCCGACAAAACGTGCGCAAACAGTGGGCGCGATTGATGCATGTCCGCTTGACCCATGTGCCCTCACCCCTGATGCCGCGATGAAATTGTGGTCACTTTCAGAAGAGAAAACCAATTTGAATTGGGCACTTTCTCACTAATTGGCTTAGACTTTAGCCAATGTTTGGGTCGCTTTTTCAATATAGGCTTTGGCAGTTTGACTTTGCGGATGTCGAGTTTGTGTGAGTTGGGCCAGAGATAGGCAGGCTTGATATTGGCATGTGAGATAATTGTGCTTTATCAGCGCTTCCATCATTTTTTGTGGCGTGGAAGGTCGCCCCATGCGGTGGGATAAGGTGGCATATTCTGTAGGTAGAATCTGCGGCAATGTAATATCTATCGCCTCACACACATCCACATAGTGTTTGATCAGCCCCCACGGTGTCATAAAGGGATCATGTCCTGTTCTGATGTTGATGAGATATTCGATTTCAGTGCGTGCTGTGGCCAGGTCGCCTCGCTCTAAAGCAGCTTGAGCTTTGTTGCGTCTGGGCTGGGTGAACGCATTTTGGTCTATTTCGTTTTCTCTGAAGTTTCCTGTTTTCACGAAGCTCTCAATACAAGGAGCGAGCATATTGATGTGGTGGAGTTGTTTGAGGATATAATGCCCTGCCCCTTCAAGCGCGATGAGGCGGGTATTCTCACAGTCACTTATAAAATGTGAGACAAATTTCGCGTCGGCTTCTTCTTGAGGGTCATAGACGATAAGCCGACTATTTTGCGGATCAGCGACCGAACGTAGGTCTTTGTGTCTAATGTCCATATTCGGATGATAAGAGCGCATACCCTCCATATAGCTATGAATGGGAAGGCGCGGCGCAACGGCCAATGTGCGCGCATGGGGTAAGGCACTCGCAAAATAGAGCGCAGCATAGGCACCAAGACTCGTGCCATAGCTGATAATGTCTCTATAGCGTTTGACAATGGGCGATATAGCGCTTGAGAAGTCTTCCAAAGATAGGCTTTGAAAAAAGTCCTTTGATGCACACGCCACATTTATCTGGCTGATATGTATATCTTGAAAGAAACTGCGGCCAAAATCATCGTCCAAACCAAGGCCCATCGAATTGAACGTGATGACAAGTTGCGATGATCCCCTATCAAAGAATGTAAGCTTACTATGCTGTTCATTGAGCAGGATCTGGCCTTCTTCCTTGATTGGCAAGGTGTGCGTCATGTCGTGTATCCTGATTGGCGTGGTCGAGATTTGAACGCGGCTTGCGCCCTCTTCATTATGATTTTGATTTGCTCTTCTGTTTGTTTTTAGACTGTTTTTTACCGGCGACACGCAATAATTTCTGGAATCTGGGGCATTCATTATGGCTGGGTGCCTGACATTGCGAGACATGGACTAAACTATCACGCACTGCTGTGAGGCGCTTTATTTCATGCGTGAGCACATTTGCCTTTTCTATCAAAAGCGCACGATCCACATGAAATGATCCATCTTTAGAAAACATCGCCGCGATATCTTCAAGGGAGAAGCCTGCTGATCTTGCAAGCGCAATAAACTCTAATTGCTGAATAATATTGGGTTCAAACAAACGGCTAATACCTTTGCGGCCAACGGAATGAATGAGTCCCTTTTCTTCATAATATCGAAGAGTTGAGGCAGGCAGACCGGTTAATTTTGCAACCCTTGCTGTCTCTAACATACACACCTCCAAATAAGTATTGACCTCAAGTGCACTTGAGTTTGTAGCTTGCATTTTATGCAGAGTGCGAGAGAAAGGAAAGCCTATTTTCTAGCACATGATCCGCTATATAACTCAATGATTTTTATATGATTTTATGAATAGGAAATGGAAAATGCTGGAAAATATATCGAATTTACCCTTACCCGCAAAACTAAGCATCTACACATTATTTATAGGTATAGGTGCTACGGCAATTATGGATGTGTGGACCATATTTTTAAGGGTCGCATTTAATGTGAAGGGACTAGATTTTGCCTTGGTCGGACGCTGGATAGGACATATGCCAAGCGGAAAATTCATGCATCAAAGCATTGGAAAAAGCCCAAAAATAGCTGGAGAAGCCCTTACAGGGTGGACTGCACATTATGTGATTGGCGTCATGTATGCTGCTGTTGTTGTGTTCTTTTGGGGTGAAGCATGGGTGGACGCACCGCGCATAATGCCAGCAATCATTGTGGGCGTCGTAACGGTTGTTGTGCCATTTTTTGTGATGCAACCCTGTTTTGGATTAGGAATTGCGGGCAGCAAAACTCCAAAACCGTATTTTGCGCGACTTAAAAGCGTATCCTCGCATTTTGTCTTCGGGATGGGCATATATGTGTCGGCCTTGCTGGCCAACACTCTATTTTAAAAATTGCAATTACGGATAGTAAGGGCGCATTTTGGAGGTGCGCCCTACTTCTTTGATTAAGCGACGTTCTGAACCGCAGCTAATTCTCGTCGCAACGCGTCACACTCTTGTTGTAATTCACAGACTTCTGCAACAAGTGACGCCACGTAGTCACCTAAATCAGATACTGTTTGTGTTGGTTTCGTTGCCTCAGATACATCTTCTGTTTGATGTGTGTGTGGAGTAGAATTCATCCCATAACCCCTAAGCATTAAGTTCGAAATTGAATACTCATACTGTGTAAGTCCTTCAAATTATGTATTAACAAGACTTACTCATTCGTTAATAAATTTTCTACTTTAACGAATTGTCCTAGGGGAAAGGTAGAAAAATAACTAAGACCTCAACTAAACATAATATTGTGAGAAAATAGGTCCTTTCGCGCGCTCATGGTTTGATGGCGAAACATCACATTTAGCTGCGTCTTTTCGCAGGCTATTGGTCGGAGAAGGCAAAACATACTATGTCAGCTTGTCGGGAAATTCAGACCGAAATGCCCTCCCGCATGGCGCGATTTAGATACCACCCCCCTTACCCTATAAATTTATAGGGTAAGGTAAGGATGATTTATCGTGAAAGCGTTTGCGCAAAGGCTTTTTCAAAACGTTCAAAGTTTTCAATTTGCGGTAAGTGGCCAAGATTATCTAACTCAATGACATGGATTTGAGCATTGCGGGCTTTGACCTGTGCGCCGAGTTTATCATAGCGGCCTAATTCATATTCGACGCCAGTTTTTTTCCACCCTCTCCCCGGTCCTGTGCGATCACGCGTGCCGAGAATGAGCGTAACTGGCATTTTAAAATCATCAAATTCTTCAATCACTGGCCCTGAGAATATCATCTCATAGGTGCGCGCACTGACCATGGCTAAATCGGACCAATCAGGGCCGTTTACCCAGCCAACGAGCGGTATGGTGAGAGCTTGATATGTGTCATTCCATGCGCCGTCATAATAGTTTTTTTGCTGATAGGCTGCGATATTTTCCGGCTGTTGTTTCAGTTCATTCGCGTAGAAAAAACCAATGTCTTTATACTCCACATAGTGGAGATAGTTTTCTAATCCGATGGGATTTACGAGCGTAAGCCGCTGTGTACTTTCTGGATAAAGTAATGCGAATCGAGATGCGAGCATGCCGCCCATAGAATGGCCAAGAATGTGCGTCGATTTTATATTTAAATGTTCCATCAGAGATTTAGTGTTGTGGGCCAAAGCCGGAAAACTATACTGATAATCCGTTGGTTTTGATGATTTCCCAAAGCCGACCTGATCGGGCATCAGCACGCCATAGCCCATCTCCTGAAGATAATTTGCGGTTTGCTCCCAATATGCGGCATTGAAGTTTTTACCGTGTAAAAGTGTGACAACACCCCTCTCCGGCTGGCTTGGCGGCAGATACATATACGCCATCTCTAGCGCCATTCCCTGGGAGTCGAACTGGTATGTCTTCACTTCAAAAGGATAAGGATACTTTTCAAGCGATTTTTCAAATGAGACTTCTTCTGCGGCGACGACAGGCTGAGATGCGCATGCGCTAAGGGTCGCAAACATACAAAATGCGCTAACCACGCCTAAAATTGAGTGTTGTATTTTTCGGCTCATGGGAGGTGCCTTGTATCATTTATCTGGGGTCTTGAAGCCTCCCCTATTTGACCAGAGAAAGACCTGCAACGGGAGATTCAATTTATAAAGAGTGCGCGCTTGGAAGTGAAATAACAAAACCGTCAACGCTTGTGGCGCGAGAACATAAAAAATATAGCCCACACACTTGCAAATGAGAACCATTCTCACCACATGCTTTGAATTGGTAGTTTTACCCGTCGCATAATGCAGGAGATCAGCTATGAACCGCGACCTAATGAAAACACTCTCTTATGGCTTGATGCACTTTAGTGTTGCTATTTCAGTTGCTTATGCGCTGACTCAAAGCTGGAAAATCGCGTTGAGTGTCGGTGTCATCGAACCATTTGTACAAACTATCGCCTACACTCTGCACGAACGCGTATGGAATAAAATTCAAACACCCACCCCATTCTCTTCTAAGAACGCCTTCACTGAGTCTAGCTCTTTGGCGTAGCGTTTCCATTTTCCGATGGAGTTATTATATAGCGGCTGGCGCACTTGGCTGGCGCTGGGGGTTGCGACGGCTTTGGTTGACGTGTGAAAGTCCAAACAGCCCTCTTCCCAATCTAATCCGCAATGACTGAGCAGTTTTGAAGTTTGCGCTCTTTGGTCTGCGACGATGTTTTCATAATCAACTATCATGAAACGATCTGGGAATTCTTGTTCCCAAAATTGGGTGATTTGCTGATAACTAAGATAGAATTTTGCAATGCTCATCAAGTCATAAGAATAAGTGTGATAGCGCGCGCCACCAGCAAATAAGTGCTTGTAATTACTCCATATTGTGTCCATTGGATTGCGGCGCAAACACACCAATTTGGCCCGTGGAAGCGCTTTTAGAATAAATCCGGCATAGAGAAAATTGAGTGGCAATTTATCTGTGAAGACAGCACTTGAATTTGCCCCAATATGCAGACGCGCATTGTTTATATAACTATGTCCAACATCTTCAATATTAGCGTTACCTGCTTTTTGGATCGTCTCCAAATCAAGCACGATTTTGGAATGCGTATTGGATGCGTGTTTCACTGCCAAAGGCATGGATTGAAGCTCACCTGCTGCCTCTACACGTGAATGTGCTGATAGAATGCGCTCCACTAGCGTTGTGCCTGTGCGTGGAATACCGACGACAAATAGGACTTTATCATCTATGCTAGAAGACTGATATTTAAGTTTATTTTGATAAACATCCATAAAGGCTTGCATATTTTGCGCATCGTTTTTGACATCAAATTTGGCGCTGACGAAGAAGTCTGTATTTGCTGCATGTAAGTGTTTGAAGGTCTCACGGGGACGGTTGAGGTCTTCGTTTTCTTTGGCCAAAGCAAAGCGGATGCGAATGATTTCTATTTTACTGGTGGTAACTAAAAGTGCCTGCTCTAAGCGCTCTATATGGTTGTTATCCTGCGTCCATGTTTGCAAATCAGCGAGCCCTAAATGCGCTTTGCCATAGCTGATATTGAGCTGCAAAATGGCTTCATACTGCGCGATTGCATCCGACTTTGCGCCAAAGTAGCTGTACATGCGGGCTAAATTATCGCGAAATTCTATGTTGCTGGGTTGCAGCTGCACTGCGTGTGCAAACAGGCTGCATGCCCTCTGGTGGTCACCTAGTCGAGTGAAGATATAGCCCAGCGTGTTGTGTGTATCAGGGTCGCCCTCGCCCAGATTATCATACGCTGATTTTGCATACATGAGCGCATCGCTATCATTGCGCAACATCAATTGCGCTTTGGCGAGGAAGCAAAGAAATTGAGAATTATCGGGACATTTAAGAGCGGCAATCTGCAGATAAGCGCGCGCTTGGCCTACCTTACCTTGTGCGAGCAAACACTGGCCCGTTGTAAAATTGGCCTCCCCCGCTTTTGAGGCCTCACTATGATTAAGATCTGCTTGCACACTTTGCATACGGGCTTTGAGACGCTGGTTTCTTAAACGTTTCGCGTCATTTTTTACATCTGCACCGACAATACTCATACACATCTCAATTGGGAGTTACATAACCACACCTTGGTCTATGATCGGGTTAGATATGAAAGTCCAGAAAATGGGATGAATTCTACGCTATGGCAACGGCGCTGTTGTAGATCTCTCACACTTAACTATACCAATATTGATGTATATATAACACGATATAGATATACTTAGATAAATTCGGTATAAAGCGAGATCGGCAGACCACGAACACGCTAGCGCGGATATTGGAAATATGCTCTGTGGGCGGATAGGTCTGGCAATCGTTTGAGCAGGAGATTTTCATGGATCCAGTTCGTAATCCTTTTGCGCCCGGTGCAGGGTCTCCCCCTCCCGCGCTTGTGGGACGCGATTCCATTATCAATGCTGCTGACATTGCATTGCAGCGCATTTTGATGGGCCGCCATGATAAATCTCAAATCATGCTGGGGCTGCGCGGCACCGGAAAAACAGTGCTTTTGAACCGTTTGGAGCAAATGGCACAAAGCCATGATTATGTGACCTCCTTTATTGAAGCACCTGAAAATAAACGCCTCGCGGATCTATTATATCCTCGTGTTTTTCAAGCATTGCGAAAGCTCTCTATGGTGGAAAGCGCCAAAGAAGCAGCCTACCAAACGAGCCGCGTGCTGCGTAGTTTTGCCTCCGTTTTCAAGATAAAATTGGGCAATATGAGTCTATCTGTCGATCCCCAAAAAGGAAGCGCGGATAGCGGTAATTTGGAATTTGATCTGACTGACTTATTCGTCAGCCTTGGCGAAGCGGCAGAAGCTGCGAGTCGCGGCTGGTGTCTATTAATTGATGAAGTACAATACCTTGACGCTGAAGAATATTCTGCACTGATCGTAGCGATACACCGCGTCAATCAAAAGCAATTGCCAATCATATTCTTTGGCGCAGGATTGCCCCAAGTGGCAGCACTTTCAGGAGATGCAAAATCCTACGCAGAACGCCTGTTTGATTTCCCGCCCCTTGGCCCTCTTGAGAGCGTGGCTGCACGCGGTGCGATCGCAAAACCCATCCGCGAAGAAGGTGAAAGTATCACATCTGATGCGTTAGATTTGATCTTAAAAGAGACGCAAAACTATCCGTTTTTTCTGCAAGAATGGGGCTATCAAGCGTGGAATATCGCAGACAACTCCCCTATTGATATTGAAGATGTGAAAGCTGCATCTTTAGCCGCGCAACAACGATTGGACGATGGCTTTTTCAAAGTCCGCCTGGACCGTTTAACACCAATGGAACGCGAATATGTGGCTGCAATGGCTAGCCTTGGCAGCGGGCCCTATCGCTCTTCTGATGTGGCCGAGAAATTAGGTGAACCCATGCAAAAACTGGGGCCACGTCGCGCCAAAATTATCGCTAAGGGCATGATTTACAGCCAAGCGCACGGCGATATTGATTTCACCGTGCCAATGTTTGATGCGTATTTACGGCGTGTTTTGGTGTAATGTGCTCATCTATTTGAGCGCTTTACAGCCCTCTTCATTACCAAGATCACATGCACGTTTATAGAATATATTGCCTTGCTTTTTGCCGTTCAATTTCGTGTTGATCAATCCAGCATTTACGCATGCGTCTGCGTCATCTTTATAGCAAGATTGCCCTAATTTAAGTGAAATCATCATTATCTGGGCAGCTTGAGAATCTAACGTTCCCACTCTGCGCTCCACATATGTTTCACATGGAGTTAAGTCATCGGCTTCTAAGCAATTAGCTATCATTTTCTCCATTTGCTTTTTGCTCATTTTCTCTTGAGCAAAAGCGGGTGTTGTTAAACTAAACACAGAAAAAACGAGTGTAAAAACAGCTAAGTCACGTAAATTCATAATCACTTCCCACTTAAATATGTGAGAGAGTGTATTCCTGAAAGCAGCCCCTTTAAAAGGTGGGGAAACCCTACTCTTTCAGCTTTTTTTATCCAATTACAACTGAATTACACAAACTTCGAGCTAATACCGATACCACCTTCTGTACCCGTTTTGGCCGATTTTTCCTGCGTGTCTGACATTTGGCTATCTTCTTCATCTGCAAAGCGGATACTTGATTTCGCGTTTTGGTTTGTCGGACGTTTGGGAGCTGGCTCTTGTCTTGGCTGTGGTGTAGCTGGCGCAGGTGTCGCAACAGCTACTGTTGCTGGCATTGCAACCATCGGAATAACTTTTGCAGTTGGCGCAGCAGCGGCAGGCGTTTGCACGACGTGATTTTGTGCTGGCACGTGCTTTATGTTTGAACGCTGCACGCTTGGGGCCACCTTTGGACGACGTTTACGTCCCTCTCCCGCAAATACGACGTTTACGAGCAATAAGCCAAACGACTTCATAATCTCCATAACCAATACGAGGCTTCCAAGGCGATTGGTTTGTACAAAGCTTAAAAAGCTCCATACATCATGAATATCAGCTGCACTTGCAGGTGTATCTGATGATTTTGAACCGATGTTTGCTTGGGATACAGACACGCCCGCATCTGTCGCAGCGTTATTGCTTGCAACCACCCCTGCTCCGGCTGTTTGTGAAAGCATTGAACGCTGAGATGTCAATTCTGTATCAAGAGAAATACGGCGCTCGGCTTTATTTAGCTCTGCAGTGAGTTCAGCTCGCTTTGTCACATAGTTTTCAGGTAAACGATCTCGTTCGGCACGAATTTCTTCTGGTGTGCGCGTCATTCCGATGAAGGAAAGTTCGTTCTTGATTTCCTCAATACGCTCTTGGGCCAAGTTTGCTTGGGTTTTGAGAGCTTGGCGGGTTTCAAGTGCCCTCTTCTGTGCGGCAGCGATTTCATCTGAGTTTGACGCTTCTACATAATAAGACCAGCTTGCGCTCGCATTTTGGAAAGTTGCCATAGACCAAACAGGCAAAAACAACACCGCCATCAGCAAGCGTTGAAAGCTTGGCCGCGCCATACACCATATAATAACGACAAGCAGCACTGCCCCGATGACCTCAGAGATAATGCCGGTTCCAAAGGCAATCGCATAATCAACGCCCTCTACCCCGTTGGTCCAAGTTGCGATGTTTCCAAACCCAGACAGCAACATACACACCAACACAAGACCAATGATAACGGCCCGCACAAGATGCCCCGGAAGACCATGCTCAGGTGGCTCAACAGTCCCCTGCTCTGCTTCCAGATTGGAGTTCAAGTTGGATAGGTTGTGTGATGTTTCATCAACAGACATCGACGGCAAACTTTCTGCACTCTTAAATTACTGCCCCCAATGTGCGCCTTTGTGTTTAAGGCTCGGTTAAGCATGACAAATAAATCAAGGACTATATTTCTAGCAGTGTAGCTTGCGATACCTCTATATAGCTAACATGCTAGAGATATAGAGGTATGTATGTATGGACGTATAGCTGTATATACACCTACACATATAGATGTGCATATACCAATACTTATAGCCTGCAAGACATCTTCACATATGTATGTACGGCTTGTTAGCTTTCTAGAAACCTATCTTTCCTAGTTTCAGGGCAATCTAGAAGCTTTGAGAGGATAAGCGCGTGCAATTAATTGCTATAGCCAGTCAAAAAGGGGGAGCTGGTAAGACAACAATCGCCCAAAATTTGGCATTTGCTGCGCATGAAAAGGGCCGAAAGGTTGCAATTTTCGATCTGGACCCGCAGCTCACAAGCTTGAATCAGTTCGATAAGCGGACACTTGCAGGCACAGATGGAGAGCCTGCGACGATTGCAGTGACCGTAAATCGTCTGCCTCAGCTGCTAA
The DNA here is from genome assembly GCA_964351655.1 of uncultured Hyphomonadaceae bacterium. Lineage (GTDB taxonomy): Bacteria > Pseudomonadota > Alphaproteobacteria > Caulobacterales > Hyphomonadaceae > Hirschia. Next base: position 56,414 of record CAYGPD010000018.1, read on the forward strand.
GAGCTGCAAAAAATGAGGGAAGGGACCTCATTATTTTTGATATGCCACCAAATATTGGCCAAGAAAGTTTTCTAATTGCCAATGAAGTTGACCTTGTTTTGATCCCAACTCAGCCTCAAGCTTACGATTTAGAAGCAATTGAAGCGACAATTGCGATTGCCGCGACTGTAAATACGCCAGGGGCAGTGATTATAAATCGTGTGCCAAAAGACATGAAAGACTTGGCCGATGATGCGCGCCAATTTGTTGAGGTGAAATGTTCTTATCCTGTTGCACCAGTGGTTATTCATGACCGCACACAATTTATGGAAGCAGCCGCAGCTGGATCATCACCCATTATAATGCATCCACGCACACAAGCAGCCAAAGAAATACGTGATTTATGGACCTGGACTGAAATGCGTCTGGCACAATCAACAAAGCGCGGCACCGTGAAACCAAAAGGGGAAGCGGCAGCATGAGCTTTCTAAAAGATTTGAACCAAACCATTCGAACCACACATGTTGATCCGGCTGAAGCCTTGAGAATAAAGGCAAATGTTGCAGCACAAACGGCTGCACGTGAAGATTCTGAGCGTGAAGAGCAGCACACCAGCATGGGCCCAGCAGTGTCACCAGAGGATTTGAAGGCTGCGTATGACGTGAAAAATCCAGATCAGCGCGAATACCAAAGTCTTGCAGAGGCGAGGGATGGGATTGCGCAGGAATTGGGCGAAGAAAAAGCAGCTCCGTTTGGCGAATATCAACGCCGAATTAAAGGCTTTATCGAAGAACACGACAATGCGCGGGCAGGGATTAAGGGTAAGGGTAAGCAGGTGCAGTTAAACTTCCGCATCAGTGAAAATTCCCGCCATTATCTCAAGCTTGTGGCGCTGGAAAACCATGTTGATGTGACCACTTATGTGTTTGGAGCGATTAATGCGCGTCTACACGCTGAGGGGCGCACGAGATATGTAAGATAGGGTTGTTTTGTCAGGCCAGTACAAAGCCTTCATCAAACTGTAACACGGTTGTCACAAATAACCTTTTTAATTAGTCCAAAGCGAAGCTCAACTCTGATTAAAAATAAGAGCACGCTTTCCACTTTTGAACATACATAGAAAAGTGGTTGCCGGATTATATTTGGGGGGGGCGTCCGTCCGCGCATAAAATAACGACCATGCCTAAGTTAAAAGCATGGTCGGAGGGTAAATCAATCGTTGGATAGAACCTAATTGTTCTAATCTGAGATGTTTGCTCCGCCAAGATCACACATCTCAATATTGGTTCAATCGTGCGCAATCGATAGCTTGATTACTAGTCTTTTGCAACAGCGCGCGTCGTTTTGTCCTTAGTTTAATTTAGAAAACGGACCAAAACAAATGACCGAACGTCTTATTCTAGCATGCGCATTAATAACAACATTATGTGCATTATTTGAAATTTTCTCTACTTTTTTAATAGCTTAGAATTTTATTTGCACGACCCGCCCTTAAAAAGGTGGGTCGTGCTTTTCAAGCTTACTTTTATAATTGATTGTTTGTTGGCTTTCAAAATGTCTAGATTCGCGAAGCATTTTTTATGTGGCGAAGGAATGTATATTTCCTTTAGGTAAAAATCGTTTTTTGTGGGCTCTGAGAGCTGTTTTAAGCCTGTCGCTCACCCTAAGCGCGCAAAGATAAACGCTTCTCTACGAGGCTTACAGCGCCCGCAAAAGCAAACCCTTCTTAAAGGATAATTGGTGCCGATTTTTCAGCACTGGTATTTTTAGAGGTAAGTGCATTTGGGCTTACTGGTGGGGCGTTGCTTGGTGTCAGGTGAGGGCGTGGTTATGATGTGGGAGTGATGTTTGCAGGGGAATCAGACACGCTGCTTTGGGTCTGGTGTGAAGATGATAGGGGATTGCTTTTCAGTAAGTGAGAATTTCTGTGTTCATAAAGGAAGAAGTTTTCTGAATTGGCTTTTGCGGAGAGTCGGGAATCAGACACATGGGTCGTATAAGACGATTTAGGAGCGATGAAATAAGGGGAATGGAATTTATTACCGGAAATTGCTTAATTTCGTTAAAATTTGAGAGGCTAAGTCTCAGTATAGATCGGTATATGTGTTTAAATATGTGTTATTTATAGTGTTAAAGGGCAAAAAACGCCTGTAAGCTCTTGAAT
>CAYGPD010000019.1:0-58460 GCA_964351655.1 uncultured Hyphomonadaceae bacterium
ATTCGAACTCCCGACCCTCTGGTCCCAAACCAGATGCGCTACCAGACTGCGCTACGTCCCGACATTTTTTGAGAGCTATTTCTAACTCTATCCTGAACCGGCAAAAGATACCGTAGATCAGGAGACGCTTTGTAACGAAGTTTGCGCAGAACGAAAGACCCTAAATCAACTTTTTTTGCATAAAAGCGAATTTATTTTCAACGTTCGACCAACAAACTTCACTAAATCTCTACTCTGCTGGCAAACCTGCCGCTTTTACATTGTTAAAAATTTGATGCTGAACAACATGCCCTGGTAGTATTCCCAATTTTGTAGAAGCCCCACCATTAAGCTCAAGCACACCTTTAACAATCATTCCTGGAGAAATTCGACGTTGGGAATGAGGTCTTGCATTTTTAGCAATCGCCACAATCACACCATTTTCATCCAAAAATAAAATATCTAATGGGATTAAAGTATTCTTCATCCACATATTAGGCTCACGAGGCTCGCCAAAATCAAATAACATACCCGCGTCTTCAGCTAAACTTTCTCGAAACATCAACCCTTGAGTAGTTTCTTCTGCTGAATCGGCAATCTCAATATTGAAATTTAAATTCGCTTCGTCAGTTTCGATAATCAAACTGCCAGTTTCAAATGTCGCGCTACCATCCTGAGCAAATACTATGGGAGACCCAAAAGTAACCAAAGATAGAACTGCTAGGGTTGAGAGTAATTTTTTCAAGTTGAGCCTCACATCAATCAATACTGACATTTATATTCTTACTTTGTCCTCGCATGTTGTCGCAAGAAACAGGTTTCGCAAGTCTTAGCGTTCTTACCACAGAATCAACTACGGATTGGCGCTCGCCTCAACTACGTAGATTCCTTTCGGGCCTTTGCCCAGCGTCACCCAAACTTTCTGACCAGGCTCTGCATCTTCAAGTCCAGCGCGTCTCAACGTGACCATATGCAAAAAGATATCTTCGTTCTCTCCCTCGCGATGAACGAAGCCATATCCTTTAGTACGATTAAACCATTTGATAAGAACAGGCTCACGTGCAGCCCCAGCCGCTGGAGCTACGACAGCACCACCATCCAATGACTTGACTAGCGTTACTTGATACCCGCGTTCTCGTTTCACAACATCGCAAGTTATTAGCATTCCCTCAACGGCTATTTCAACACCGAAGTCTCGCAATATAGAGATGTGGAGGAGCGCTTCTTGGCCATCTATTCCTGAATCAGGAATTATAAAACCAAACCCTTTGACAGAATCAAACCACTTGATCCGCCCTGAAATTTCAATCGTATCGATATCCAACTTGGCGGTACCAGTCTCTGATGCTGTGTTCTGCTCCTGCCCCATGGTATTCTAATCTTACGTCCTTGTATTCTAGATTCCAGAGCTGCCGAAACCAACATCTCCAATTAAAACTAACAGCCCATTAGTCTATATTAATCAAATAAGTTGTTTTCTTTATATGTCAAAGGCAAAACACTTCTCATTAGAATTTTACAAACCAATGAGAACCTAAACACCACACAACATGCGTTAATTGCACCTCAATAGCAAGAACACAAGCAGAAGTCTCAACAACCAAAAGCTGCACACAAAAGTTAAGTTGTATAGGAAAGACGAATAGCGCGATAAACCTGCATAGAAACAACGCGCCTCAAAACACTTGGCAGTCCCTAGGGGAATCGAACCCCTCTTTCTAGGTTGAAAACCTAGCGTCCTAACCGATAGACGAAGGGACCGCATCAGTGTGAGAGCGCTGTATACAAATGTGCGATTTTAGATGCAAGTTCTTTTTTCAATTATTTTGAAAAAAACCATCAAGCACTTCAAATTGCACATTTCCAGCCCCTCTCCATTCATCAGGCTTGAGCTTACCTGCTAGATGCATTGGTCTACAGGACAATATAACTTGTCCGAGTTCAGCATCCGCAACTCTAAAAGCAATGGCGCGGAGCTTCCCTCCATCTTCTCCTAAGATTTCAAAACTTAAATGATCTACACCAACTCGGCGCACATTATTTGGTCGAACGTTTGCCATCGCAAATAAAGGTTCTGGAGCACCTGCACCATATGGTCCAGCAGCCTCTATAGCCTCCAGAATATCGCCGGTTGCTGACGCTGGTGAAAGCAACCCGTCCAAATCTAAAACACGTGCTTCCGCCAACTCCTTCTGCGCGTTGACTGTTTGCCTCTCCATAAAGTCTCTAAATCCGTTTAATTGGGATGGCTCTAACGACAAACCAGCTGCCATAGCATGCCCTCCACCAGAAAGTATCACCCCTTCTCGTGAAGCTTGAGCTATGAGGTCTCCTAAGTTCACCCCCGCCACCGAACGGCCCGATCCTTTAGCAACTGGACCCAACCCCTCTCCCCAACCTATTACGACCGTCGGTCTATGAAACTTCTCTTTCAGTCTGCCAGCGACAATACCGATTACGCCGGGATGCCATCCCTCTCCTCCGACTACGATAGCTCCTGCGTCAGGATTGACGGCTAATCGCGCCTCAACCATACGCGATGCCTCACTCAATATATCAGCTTCAATCTCTTTGCGGGCTTCATTTAACGCATGCAGCCTCTCCGCTAAGGCCAGAGCTTCTTTTCGGTCCTCACTGCCCAAGAGCTTTGCAGCAATCCAAGGATCTCCGATACGTCCACCTGCGTTTAAACGTGGTCCCAGCAGAAAAGTCGCGTGATAAACAGACTTAGGCGCCTCAACACCTGAAACTTGAGACAACGCTTCCAAACCTATATTATCCATGCGGGCTAAAACTTTGAGGCCCGCATTCACAAAAGCTCGATTCACGCCTTTAAGTGGGGCCATATCGCAAAGTGTGCCCAAAGCGCATAAATCTAACCACTTCATAGGATCCGGTAACCCACCCACAGGGGCGATCCCGCGTTGACGCGCTAACCGATTCAAGCCAGCGGTTAGTACAAACACCACCCCTGCGGCACACAAATGTCCACATCCAGATTCGCAATCCGGACGATTAGGATTTACGACAGCAGCTGCAGGAGGTGGCACACTTTGCATTAAGTGGTGATCCAACACCACAACCTCCACACCAATCTCCTGCGCAGTCTCCAGAGCTTCAACAGCCGCCGCACCACAATCAACTGTAATGACAAGCTCAGCGCCCTGCTCTTGCAAGCTCTTAAATGATTCAGGAGACGGACCATAACCTTCAGTTAGTCGATCTGGTACATAGAGAATTAATTCACGGTCCCAAGCTTTAAAGTACTTTGTAAGAATCGCAGCTGAAGTCCCCCCGTCCACATCGTAATCAGCGAGCACAGCTACTTTTCGGCCACTAACCAATGCCGTTAGAATAACATCTATCGCCGCATCCATATCCGCAAAACTACTCGGATCAGGAAACAAGTCTTTGAGTGTTGGAGTAAAATAACTAGCAACATCTTCGAGTGCAATGCCGCGCCCTACCAGTAGCCTGCCAATTATATCAGACTTACCTAATCTCTGAGCAATAGCATTCACTTGCTTTTCATCGATTGGACGCGTGCGCCATCGACGCCCTGTCAATGAAGCTTCAACCCCCAAAAATGCTGGACCACTTTCATCAATAGGCAACTCATGAGACGAATCTAGAAACGCAGAACGGGACATATACACTACCAATCGAAAACAACCCACGCACCAGCGCAGCGAACTCTAGTTCTACTGATCAATCAGCACTTGTCATCAACTCAGATGCAAAAGAGGCGATTTCTTCTAAAGAAATCGCCTCTTCGAATATACTAAATATTAAAACGCCATATAGCGTTCAAATTTAACCTGGGTAAGTAGATTTTACGTTACGAACGACACCATCAAAAGAAGACATCACGATAGAGTCTGTATAGATTTTACCATTCTGACGCTTGACACCTGCCAACAATCCACCGTTTGTAACTCCAGTCGCCGCGAAAACCGCATCTTTAGAGCACAGCTCATGAAGGTCATATTTTTTATCAAAATCAGTGATACCGATACGTGTCGCACGGCCACGCTCGTCATCATTGCGGAATGTTAAACGTCCCTGCATTTGGCCGCCTACACACTTAAGCGCAGCTGCTGCCAAAACACCCTCAGGAGCTCCACCAGAACCAAGGTACAAATCAATACCAGTGTCTGGGTTCGTTGTGTTGATAATACCAGCTACATCACCATCAGAAATCAAAGAAATTCGAATCCCCAATGAACGAAGGTCTTCAATAATTTTTGCGTGACGTGGACGATCTAGAACACATACATTCAATTGACCGACATCAACGCCTTTTGCAGCAGCAACTGCTTTGGCATTTTCAATTGTAGATTTGTCCAAATCAATAACACCAGCAGGGTATCCTGGACCAACTGCAATTTTATCCATGTATACGTCTGGAGCATGCAGTAATCCACCACGTGGCGCGATAGCTAGCACAGCCAAAGCGTTCGGCATTGCTTTAGCGGTCAAAGTTGTGCCTTCTAGTGGATCAAGCGCGATATCAATTTCTGTACCTTCACCCGTTCCAACTTCTTCTCCGATGTAAAGCATAGGCGCTTCATCACGCTCACCTTCGCCGATCACAATACGGCCTTTCATAACAACTTCGTTGAGCGCCGTTCTCATAGCGTCCACCGCCGCTTGGTCAGCAGCTTTTTCGTCACCGCGACCAACCATTGTCTCAGAAGCAACCGCAGCACGTTCAGTTACACGAACCATCGCATCCGCAAATGTCGGATTCAAAGCATTAGAAGTCATTTTTGTCCCATTCTTTGGTTTTAGTATCTTATAAGAAGCGCTCTATGCGAAACTCATGCCTCGACGCGTAATACGCGAGGTTTATCTACACATGCTTCCAATTCAGCGACAATCGCAGCGGCTGATTCGACAACATTTCTAGCACAAGGATGTGTCATAATTGCAATCGGAGATCCATCTCCACCTGCACTAGAATCTTGATGCATCAAATCAATTGAAACATCACATTTAGCTAATGCATTCGACAATGATGCCATTGCACCTGATTTGTCAGACAGCCGAATGCGGATAAACCACACACTCTTAGGTCCATCACCGTTTGACAAATAGAGTTTGTCTTCTAGTTGGGCTACTGGCAAGCCAAAGGGTGCAGTAACAGCCCCTTGCAAAATACGAGATATATCACCCATCACTGCAGAAGCTGTCGGACCTTCACCAGCTCCCGGTCCCGTCATCGTCACGCGACCTACAGGGTCTCCTTCAACCATTACAGCATTGGTGGGACCCGTCACTTGCGCAAGAGGATGGTCTACTTTGAATAAAGCTGGCGCAACATGACAGCGCACGCCAAACTCATCTTGTACAGCTTCAGCAACTAAACGGATACGATACCCCATTTTGTTAGCAAGTTTGATGTCCAAACCTTCGATTTGATCTACACCAGAAACGCGAACTTTAGAAAAATCTGGCTTCGCTCCGAAAGCAAGCACCGCGAGTATAAGCGCTTTGTGTGCCGCATCCATTCCTGACACATCAAGATATGGATCAGATTCAGCATATCCCAATTGCTGAGCCTCTTTTAGAACGGTTTTGTAATCCGCACCTGTTTCAAGCATTTGTGTCAAAATATAATTGCACGTTCCATTCAAAATACCCGAAACGCGATGAATATGTACACCTGAAAAACTATCCCGTACGGCCCGTACAATAGGAACGCCCCCAGCAACTGCTGCATCAAACAACAAATGCACACCATGCTGCTCTGCTAACAACGCTAAATGCGCGCCATGCTCAGCCATCAAAGCTTTATTTGCTGTAACAACATGTTTTCCGGCTTTAATTGCTGTTTCTACAGAATGACGGGCAGGACCATCCGATCCCCCCATTAGTTCAACAAATACATCAATCTTTTCAGATTTCGCTAGTTGAGCCGCATCATCTTCCCAACCATACCCTGAAAGGTCTACTCCCCGATTTCTGCTCCGCGAGCGCGCAGACACGATAGCGATCTCTAGTTTTCCGGGAAGACGTAAATTGTCTTGCTGCTGAACGAGTTTAACAAGTCCCACACCAACATTTCCAAGGCCTGCTATACCTAAGCGTAGCTTCTTTTGTTCAGTCATAATATCTTATTCTCCAGCCGAAACTACTGGTTCTGAATTATTAGGGCCTGCTTCTATAAAACGGCGAATATTACGAGCGGCTTGACGAATACGTTGTTCATTTTCAACAAGCGCCAAACGTACATGCCCATCACCATACTCTCCAAAACCTGCCCCTGGAGCAACCGCCACATGCGCTTGCTCGATAAGTCGCAATGAAAATTCCAATGAACCCAAATGGCGAAAAGCTTCAGGAATTGGTGCCCACGCAAACATTGACGCACTTGGGCTTGGAACTTCCCACCCCGCACGAGAAAAACTCTCAATCATTACATCGCGGCGCGTTCTATAAATTTCCCGCATCTCATCTACACAATCTTGCGGACCATTCAAGGCAGCTGTCGCAGCAACTTGAATGGGCGTATAGGCACCATAATCCAGATATGATTTCACGCGTGCCAAAGCACCTATCAGACGCTCATTACCTGCTGCAAACCCCATACGCCAGCCGGCCATGGCGTAAGTCTTTGATAGCGAAGTTGTTTCCACAGCAATATCCATTGCACCTTCAACTTGCAGCACAGACGGAGGTGGATCATCAAAATAAATTTCTGTGTAAGCTAAATCTGATAAAATCCAAATTTCGTGCTTTTTAGCTATACGCACTGCTTCTTTATAAAAATCCAAATCTGCAACCTGAGCAGTCGGATTTGCAGGATAACATAGAACCATTGCAGTCGGCTTGGGCACAGAGTGACGAATCGCTTTGTCCATTCCCGCTAAGTATTCTTCGGGCGAATCCGCTTTAATATGACGCATCGATGCCCCGGCAATCAAAAAGCCGAATGTGTGCAAAGGATAGGACGGGTTAGGTGCTATTATAACATCACCGGGCGCGGAAATTGCCTGTGCAAGATTTGCAAACCCCTCTTTTGATCCCAAAGTCGCAACAATTTGCGTATTAGGGTTCAAATCTACACCAAATCGACGCTGATAATACGCTGCTGCTGCACGACGAAGTCCCGGAATTCCACGTGAAGCAGAATACCGATTTGCCTTAGGCTTATATGCCGTTTCACACAATTTATCGATAATGTGCTTTGGCGTTGGCAAGTCAGGATTTCCCATACCAAGATCAATAATGTCCGCACCCGCCGCTCGTAGCTGGGCCGCTTTACGGTTTACCTGCTCGAACACATACGGAGGAAGACGTCTGATCTTGTGAAATTCCAACTTCATTGGGACACCAATATAATACAAATAACGCAACGCACAATTACGAGGCGCATTAACCTAGCGCGTCATAAACCTTAGGACAGCCCTTTGCACGTAAAATATCATCGAAATAAGCAAAATCAGTCCTTAGATACGCCTTTTTCGACCTCTTCACGCTTTTTTTGAGCCCAAATACGTGGATCTTCTAAATTTTCTTCCTGCGGGGTCTTTGCTTTCGGATCTTTGTCCAAGTCTGAAACTTCCTGTTCCAATTGCCCATCACCATCTAACAACTCTTGAGGTACGGGACCACGTGGTGACGATACAGGTATACTCGAAAACTCTGGGTATCCTCGTCCGAAAACTTCCTCTTTTTGAGTTTCGAACCAAGTCGGTGCTGTCTCATGCGCCTCATCTACCCTTTTTTTTACGCCTGATGCACACCCAGTTGCCAATACAGGGATTGCCAACACGCTCGCAATTAGACAAAATTTCAACATATGTAGAACCAAACCTTCGAGTCATTATTGCGATGTTGCAAGACTATAGATGAATACCATAGTGAAAGCTAATTAGCGTGACCATGGAATATGATAAACCTCCCAACACAGAATTTCCGCATTTGGATACTTCCGACGCATTAAAAGAACGTTTGATCAGACTAACAACTGAATTTCAAACACTCTTAACCGAAATGACTCAAAACAATGGTCCCACATCTCCGAGTCCTGCTCATTTTTTTGTTGCGCTTGAAACACTGCAACGCGCGCTATGCAAATCTCCAGAGAACGTATCAAAAGCTCAACAAGACCTCATTGATAGATTAGCCATCACCGCTAAACGCATCAACATCGATAACAATACCAACAACTTCGAAGCGGGGGATATCTTTTCTGACGCACCACTATCAAATCCACGATTTGCAGACCCTCTATGGCGTCAGTTTCCCCTTTTTGATTTTATAAGCCAATCTTACATGGTGCTATATGACTGGACACGTGAACTAGTTGAAAACACAGAAGGATTAAGCCCCCAAGAGCGAAAAGAAGTCCAGTTTCACTTACACCAATTCCTTTCACTTCTGTCTCCCAGCAATAACTTCTTTACAAATCCAGTCGCTATAAAAAAATTCATTGATACGGATGGAGCATCACTTGAGGCAGGTATAGCGAACCTTAAACGCGACTATGATCCTGACTTTGGACACCTCAATATAAGCCAGTGCGACAAAACCGCCTTTAAAATAGGCGAAAACGTAGCGGCTACAGAAGGACAAATTGTTTTTAAGAATGAATTGATTGAGCTTATTCGTTTCTCACCATCAACTAAAACTGTCCGTGAACGCCCACTACTTATATTCCCCCCTTGGATAAACAAATATTATGTTCTGGACCTCCAAGCCAAGAATTCGCTTGTTGCCTGGCTACGCGACCAAAGCTTCACAGTTTACATAATATCTTGGCGTAACGCTGATAACGTTATTCGTGATTTGGACTGGGACAATTACGCCAGCTTAGGCGGACTCGCAGCTATTCAACATGTCTATGACACGCACAAATGCCCGATAAATATAGCAGGCTACTGTATTGGTGGCACGATGTTATCAACTCTGTCGGCATATCTCGCTAAGAAAAAAGATCCCCGAATAAATAGCCTAACCTTTATGGCAGCTCAGACTAATTTCGAAGATGCTGGTATGATGATGGCTGTCGTCAGTGAACGTACATTTTCTGAAACTGCTGCAGCAATCGTAAAAAACAAAGGTATCATGCCTGGTGAACTCATGTCAGACGGCTTCAATTCGTTGCGACCACAGCGACTCATCTGGCAATTTGTTGAAGACAATTATCTGCTAGGTGAAGAAGCCAAACCTTTTGATCTTCTCTATTGGAATAGTGATCAGACAAATATTCCCGGCCCATTGCATTTAGAATACATCCAGAATTTCTACATTGAAAACCAGCTCGCAAACGATGAGTTTGTACTTTTCAATGAAAAAGTCAGCCTAAAGAACATCAAATGGCCTGTGTTTATTCACGCTGCTTTTGGAGATCACATTTCTCCCTTTGAGTCCGTCTATAGTGGCAGACATCTTTTTGGTGGCGAAACTAAATTCATTCTTGCCGAAGCGGGACACATCGCAGGTGTTGTGAATCCACCAACGAACAATAAATACGGCCATTGGAGCCGCGGAAACCCTAAACTTCAAACAGGCGCGGAGTGGAAAGAGACAGCAACTTACAAAAAACAGAGTTGGTGGCCCGCTTTAGCAGATTGGCTCACAGAACGATCCGGCCAACTCACTGCCCCGCCTCAGTTAATTTTAAATGCACCGCCTGCTCCAGGCCAATATGTAAAGACAACATTAGCGGATATACACCAAACCTATAAATAGGTATTTCATTATCCCACCACTGACTCCCCCAATAGCTTTCGATAGACGTACCTCAAACGAACACGTATGTGGCATGTATAAATCAGCATATGTTCAATCTCATTTCGTCACTTAAGAGGTTTCCTTTGGCTTTAACACCACAACTTTCTCGATGGTTTAAGACTTCCAATATGACAATCGCTGCCTTAATCGGGCTGGTAGTGCTATTCAATTTTTTAGCTGCGCATTTCATCTCCATACAAAGCAGCCAGCTTTCTGCACGCGCTTCCATAGAAGCTGAAATATCTGAATTGGGATGGGACACCATAAAATCAGACCGAGAAGTTCAATCTGTTGTGCAATGGATCAACGCCAAAGCTGCACTTCAAGCCTCCCCTGCAGAGCGTTTCTATTTTATGAGCGACAGCGATAAAAATCCACTCGCTGGAAATTTGAACCATTGGCCAGAGCATGCTCAGCCTTATAATGGCTGGTATAAATTTGATGGAGTTGAAACTGATATTACGAGCGGTCCGGTCTATGCGCGTATATTCTCGGGTGCCGCTAAAAATGGTGACACAGCTTACAAAATAATGATTGGTCGACAATTACCTGCGGTTGAATCTATTTTTAGGGCTGTATTTCCAGCTTTACTCGCAATTTCCTTGATTTGTGCAGTTTGTGGTGGATTTATTTTTAAAGCCCAACAAAGCAACACCTAAAAAAATGCGATGAAACAACTGCCCAAAAATTGGGCAGCACTCTAATTTTTATCTCGAATCGGTTGATAAAGACGGAAGAACATCACTCCAATGGTGCATGTCTTATTGCATACTCACATCAGCTAAAGGGAATGCACATGCCAAGTATTGAAACCTACTTCAAAGACTGGGCTGATGATATAATTCCAAATTACACCCATCCACCAATTCTATTCGTTTCTGGTGCCCAAGGAATAGGAAAATCCACAGCAATGGAGGCAGTAAAAACCGCCTACAATGATCAAATTGCTATTTTGGGAATTGACGATTTTTACCTATCCAAAACTGACCGCGTTAAACTCGCACTTCAATATTCGCCGCAATTTATAACTAGAGGCCCACCCGGTACCCACGACATCCCCCTCCTAAATAAAAAAATCGACGAACTTTTAAATGCAGACAAACACACTAAAACACAGCTTCCAAAATTTAGTAAAATTGCAGATGACCGCATGCCGGAAAGTGATTTTCCAACCTTTGTAGGTCGCCCTGAAGCAATCATTATAGAAGGGTGGTTAGTAGGCGCTAAAGCTGATAACGAATCTCCAGACCTACCCCCACTTAATAGAGTAGAAGCACTCGATACCAAAGGTTACTGGCGCCAATTTCAAGAACATGAACTTGAACATTCTTATGCTGCACTCTGGAGCCGCTCTCAAAACTTCTTTCATATTAAAGCGCCCACCTTCGATACAATATTAAATTGGCGAATTCAGCAAGAAGAGACGACTTTAAATATTCCAAGAGGTACACTTCCCAGTGATCGTCGCGAATGGGTTGAGGACTTTATTCTATATTATGAGCGTATTACACGGAGAATGTTAGCTGGGCACCATGTGGATGGAACAACTCTCTATGTTGATGCGTTTAGAAAACCAATAAGTTTCGAAGGTCAATAGCATGCCAAAAATGCCACGATTGATTGTATTTACTGATTTGGACGGCACATTGCTTGATCATAGCGATTACAGCTATGTTGCTGCTTCCGAAGCATTGCAACAACTTCGTGACCACAAAATACCTCTAATTCTTGCAAGTTCAAAAACAGCAATTGAAATAAACTCTATTCGCGATGCACTAGGTTTTGGAGATTGCCCTGCCATCGTTGAGAATGGAGCAGGAATACTTCCAGCAGGTAATTTAGATGATAGAAACCTCGATAGTGCACAATACTATAAACTCACTGAAATTATTGATACAGCTCCCGCTCGGTTGCGTAGTTTCTATAAAGGATTTCATAATTGGTCCGTCCAAGAAATATCTCATATTACAGGATTACCTCTCGACGCTGCCGAAAAATCATCAAAGAGACAGTTTTCTGAACCTGGGCTGTGGTACGGCAATGAATCTGACCGTGAACTATTTATAAATTACCTCAACACCCAAGGTGTTAGCTTTCGCCATGGCGGACGCTTTATGACGCTTTCATTTGGTTCTAATAAAGGGCTACGCGTCGGTGAAATTATTGCTTCTTACTCCGACCCAAACTACCTTACGATATCACTTGCACTAGGCGACGCGCCCAATGATGTAGAGATGATCCAAGCAACGAATTTTGGAACAATCATACCAAACACACACGGGACACCAATCCCGCACCTTGACGGTGAAGATAATGGAACAATTTCCAGAGCACCCCACCCCGGCCCCAAAGGATGGAACCAATCTGTCCTTGAATTTATCCAACGTCATCTACAACAATAAACAGAAACAACAATAGGAAGGCTCTCAAATGGCCGACTTTCACCAAAACGGACATGTGGCTACACTTCACGACTTGCGTCGCGTCAATCCAGAGACAATGGAACGTGAGCTAGAGCAATTTGCTAGCAACCGAAAGATTACACTTATCCTTCCCTCTCTCTACTCTGAGCTAAAAGGTGATGCGCTTACTTCCATTGTGGATCAACTAAGTAGTGCAAAATTTATCAGCCGAATTGTAATAGGTTTGGACCGAGCCAATGAAGCAGAATATCGTCATGCCAAAAAGTTCTTTTCTCGTCTTCCTCAAGATCATGTCGTGCTCTGGAATGATGGGCCACGCCTAAAAGAAATTGACTATCGCCTGAGCGAAATGGGACTATCACCTATGGAGCCGGGCAAAGGCCGAAATGTATGGTTTTGTATGGGATATGTTCTGGCGCGCGGAGACAGCGAAATTGTGGCGCTGCACGATTGTGACATCGTGACCTACACCAAAGATATGCTCGTGAAGCTACTCTACCCAGTGGCAAACCCCAACTTTTCCTACGCACTATCTAAAGGCTATTACCCACGCATTGCAGATGGAAAATTCAATGGACGCGTAAGTCGCCTTCTCGTTTCTCCAATTCTTCTCGCACTTTCAAAAGTAATTGGAGACCATGACTACATCAATTACCTATCAGCATTCCGCTACCCCTTGGCCGGTGAGTTTGCGATGCGCACGTCTATCTTACACGATATGCGCATTCCATCCGACTGGGGCTTGGAAATAGGAGTACTTTCGGAAGCGTGGCGAAACCTTAGCCCCAAAGCGACGTGTCAGGTTGAAATTTCAGATGCCTATGATCACAAACACCAACCTCTCTCTGAAGAAGACGCCTCCACCGGCCTCTCCCGAATGTCTATAGACATTTGCAAGGCACTCTTTCGTAAACTCGCCGCCGACGGCGTCATTTTTACCATGGAAACATTCCGCACCCTAAAAGCTACCTACTACCGCACAGCTTTGGATATGATTGAAAGCTATTACAATGATGCCGTTATGAATGGCCTTTATGTAGATCGTCACGCAGCGGAAAAGTCAGTAGAACTATTTGCGTCTAACATTATGGAAGCGGGTGAGATTTTTCTCGTCAATCCAATGGAAACACCCTTCATTCCTAACTGGAGCCGTGTACATGCAGCCGATCAAGACCTAATGCGCCTGATGACGGAAGCTATTGCACAAGACAATACTGAGTATTCCGAGGAAAACGCATAAGCTGCGAATCTATTTCGACCTATTTGTTATCCAGCGACACTGATAAGGCGCAAATTTGATGTCGCTGGTATGCTCATCAATTTTGTCGCCTGAAATCAAATCATACCAATTATGGCCACCTATTAAATTAATAGAGACCGCCGGCACATGTAATTCTTCATCAGAAACATTATGAATTGCAAATATCGACTGCGAACGATCATAACTCTGACGCCAAAACCCAAACAGTTGCTCACCTAATTGCAGCGTAAACTGAGTTGCGTTTGGATGAAATGCTGACTGAGCCCTTCTGATTTTTATGCGCTCTTTCATCGCTGCCAACACTTTAGCATGCTGCGTATTCTCATCATCAAGCAACTCACGCAGTAGAGAATAATTCCAGCGCCTCCGGTTAATCGCACGGTTCACACCCGTCTTCTCAACGCCGGCCATGTGATTATTCGTTCCAATGAGAGAATGGATATAAAAAGCCGGTATGCCTTCCAATGCCATGACGATAGATTGGCTGCACATAAACCGATCTAACTGGTATTCATCTTCTCCCTTTAACGTACCTTTTAGCGCATCATAAAATGTAACGTTTAACTCATAAGGTTTTTGACCACCATCAGGTGTGGATCGCATTGATACCAAACCACCAAATGACTGAACGGTCTCAATAACGTCTGCAATCTCCTGATCATCAAGCAACCCTTCCGCAGGTCGCATTCCAATGCCATCGTGAGATGCTGAAAAATTCAAATAAGCGCACCCCAATTGCGCAGGAGGCATTGCCCTTTGCCACTCGTTCAAATGCTTTGAGGAGCCGCTCAACAATGCCTGCAAAATCAGGGGCGGAAGAGAGAAGTTATAAACTGCGTGAGCTTCATTCCGATTACCGAAATACGACAAGTTCTCTGCGTTTGGAACATTCGTTTCAGTCAACAGAATGACTTGTTCATCAGCAAAGTCCAATAGCAAACGCATTAGCTGGACAATGGCGTGCGTTTGCGGAAGATGAATGCAATCTGTACCAATTTCTTTCCATATGAAAGCAACAGCATCCAAACGGATAATTCGAATCCCGTTATCCACGTGCAGGCGCATGATGCGTAGAAACTCTAACAACACCTCCGGATTGGAAAAATCCAAGTCCACTTGGTCATGACTAAATGTACACCAAACATGGCGCGGACCCATCGCTGTTTCCACCTCACGTAGCAATGCATTCGTGCGAGGTCGAACTACCATGCTCACATCGTCAATTGGATTGGCCTCAAAGAAAAACTTGTCGTATGGCTCATGCCCTTGGCGATATTCATTGAACCAGTTTGACTGACTGGACACATGATTGAGCACCAGGTCAGACATCAACTTAAACCGCTCGCCTATGCGATTAACATCTTCCCAACTTCCTAACTCACTATTGACGGCACGATAATCCGTCACAGCAAATCCATCATCAGACGTAAAGGGGAAAAACGGCAATATATGGACACCAGTAATAGTGTCTCCCAAGTAGCGCTTTAAAAAATCTTGCAACAAATCCAATGGCTTATGGACACCATCTTTTACAGAATTTCCATATGTAATTATGATGGCATCATCTTCGGACCACAAACCAACATTGCTTGGCATCCGCTGAGATTCACGAATTTTATGTCCCTCAGGCCAATAAGCGTCGAGAATTTTTGATATTAATGCAGCACTATCAGCATTTGGGTAAATGGAACTCACAAGTTCAGAAAGCTTCAATTGAAGATTTTCAGGTAAGTCTACCATATCACAGTTCACCCTTTGCCAACGGTCTCTAATCTTGGCAAAAGTCTGCGCGTACCCCTCACACTGATCAAGCCTATATTACATGTCGCAGTACTTTTTATCATATCTGCTGAAAGTTTAACCGCTATTACATCATGGCTCCCGAAGAAGCTCCAAAGAAAAGGCCGACAAATAAATCTGCCGGCCTGTAACTTGCGGTATAACTTAGACTCGCTTGGCCCAATATGCACCGTATGCTGGCATATCTGGTGGCACTTCGTGACCGTCCGTCATACTGTCATCACTAAATTGCACAATAAATCCACTTCCCACGGTGTGTTTCCACTTGGAATGTTTATCGCTAAAATTGAAAACACAAAGATACTGTTCATCCTCATAGCTACGAGTAAAAGCTAAGACACTAGGATTCCCTGTCTCTAAAAATTTCATGTCTCCAAATTTTAACGCCTTGTTCTGCTTCCTTACAGCAAGCGCAAACTTGGTAAAACGAAGCATACAAGGCGCATCATCTGTTTGCGTATCTACCGCAAATTCTGCCTGCTTTGGATCAATAGGCATCCATGGCGTTCCAGAGGAAAAGCCTGCGTTCAATCCGTTCTTTACCCAAGGCATAGGCACACGCGCGCCATCCCGACCCAAAGTACGTGGCCAGTTTGCAATCGCTTCAGGGTCTTTTAAATGCTCAAATGCAACCTCTCCATGAGGTAAACCAAGCTCTTCCCCCTGATAGATAAATGCATTTCCGCGAAGAGATAGCAGCAGCATCATATAACAACGTGCTGCATCCCAGCGGTTTTCAGGAGTAGCCCAACGGCTGATCGCTCGTCTGGCATCATGGTTTTCAAATGCCCATGACGGCCATCCCTCTCCATTCTCTCCTGTCCACTTCTCAAGTGTTCCGCGTACCTTGTCTGCCGATATTGGAGGACCATCGAGAAAATCGAAACTATATGCAGAGTTTAGGCGTTTATCATCCGCAGTATAGCTACGCATTTCACTTGCAGCTTCATCTCCACCTATCTCTGCAACAGTGAAAATGTCACCGTACTTGTCCACTTCTTGACGAATACGCTCCATAAACAAAGGCGTTTCAGGCTGAGACTGATTGTGAATACGTTTCTGCATATCAAACGGACGCGTAACACGAGACATATCAATTAATGAAGGTGGATTATCAGTAAATGCGCGATTGTGCATAGCAAAGTTAATCGCATCCATTCTAAAACCATCTACACCGCGTTCCATCCAAAAACGCATAGTCTCAAGAATAGCTTCCTGAACTTCCAAATTATGCAAATTCAGTTGCGGCTGCTCTTTTAAGAAGTTGTGCATATAATATTGCTGACGCCGCGCATCCCATTCCCACGCTGGGCCACCAAATACTGATTGCCAGTTATTGGGCGGCATACCATCAATTTTGGGATCAGCCCAAACATACCAATCGGATTTTGGATTGTGCCGACTTTGGCGGCTTTCTTCAAACCACGCATGTTGATCAGATGTATGTGCATACACTTGGTCAATTATAATTTTAATATCGCGCTTATGTGCTTCTGTGATCAGATCATCAAAATCCTGCAACGTGCCAAAACTTGGATCAATTTCCTTATAATCAGAAATATCATACCCGAAATCTGCTTGCGGAGATTGAAAGAAGGGTGACAACCAGATTGCTTCCACCCCAAGGGAGGCTATATAATCGAGCTTTTCAATACATCCACGCAAATCCCCGATACCATCACCATTTGAATCATAATAACTTCGCGGATAAATGTGATAAATAACGGCACCTTTCCACCAAGGCGCGGTGTCTACAGGCTTATCTTCAGCGCTCTTTTCTATAGGTGTCTCAATATTCATAACATACATTTCTAAATTGCTTTGAGGAGTGGTTTGAGAACTAGGCTGGTTATATCCATTTATACCTAGTTGGGCATTACTTAGGTGACTTCAACCTTATAACATTGGCCGTACGCGGACTTATAGTTTGCGTTGCCCCATGCCAAATAAAGGTTTTATGGCGCTCAGATCGATTAAACAAAATCAGAATATTTTTAGCAACGATTTCCATAACAAATGCATCACGCTCTGGATTTTCCCAATCCACTACAGTCATTTGTTCACCATCAAAACGCCGCCAGATCACATCACCTTCACTAAAGAAAGATGCATCTTTATCCCAGCCTAATTTAGCGCGCTGATCCGCCAACCCCTGCACGTGACGCTCTAATTGTTTATCTCTTCCAGACCAATCTAACCAAGTGATTTCATTGTCCTGCGCATAAGCGTTATTGTTCCCAGACTGGCTACGTCCAAACTCATCGCCGGCCGTAAGCATAATCGTACCACGTGAAAGATATAGAGTTGAAAGAAGTGCTTTAATATCTGTCCGACGTTTACTGTTGATCTCAACAATATCCGTTTCCCCTTCAACTCCATTATTCCACGATATATTCTCATTGTGGCCATCTCTATTAGATTCACCGTTGGCAAAATTATGCTTGTCTTCATACGACACCATATCAGCCAATGAAAAACCGTCATGAGCTGCAATAAAATTGACGCTCCTAGTAATTCTTGATGGCAAATCTGGTGTTTCAAATATATCGGAAGATCCACACAAGCGTGTTGCAAACCCTCCAACGGCTCCTTCATCTCCACGCCAGAAACGCCTTACATCATCTCGATAAGCATCATTCCATTCAAGGAAACGCTTAGGAAATTTTCCAACCTGATACCCGTCAGGGCCAATGTCCCACGGTTCAGCAATCAGAATGCAATCTTTCAATACTTCATCTGTAAGCATTTCAGATATTAAAGTTGCTTTGGGGTCAAACCCACCGCCATTGCGATCGTCGCGACCAAGCGCCGGTCCAAGATCAAATCTAAACCCATCAATACCTGCGTATTTTACGAAATGACGCATTGAATCTAGAATTAAACGCCGCACGACAGGGTGGTTGCAATCTATTGAATTACCACACCCCGTATCATTGATTAGATGATCTGGCTTATCTTTTGCTGTTCTAAAGTATGCGTTGCTATTTAATCCTCTGAAGCTCAACGTCGGCCCTAACATATCGCTTTCACCATTGTGGTTAAATACAACATCCTGGAAAACGCTAATGCCCGCTTTATGCAGCGCTTCCACTGCAGTTCGCAATTCCTTCAACCCACCCGGTGCCAACTTTGGATCCAGTGCAAAATAACTTACTGGATTATATCCCCAACCATTTTGCAAACCCAACGGCCCTAAATGACGCTCATCAATCCAAGCTGTAATAGGCATTAACTCAACAGCACTCACACCTATTTTCTTTAAGTGCTTTATAATTTTTGGATGGCCTAAAGCCGCAATTGTTCCACGTAAATTTTCAGGAAGGTCTTTATGTAATTTCGTAAAACTCCGTACCTGCAACTCATAGATCAAACCACCTTCAACAAATGGCGTCTTATTTGGAATAGCTAGGTCATATGGCTCTTTCACCACAGCTTTGGGCATGAGAGGTGCCGTATCTAACTTCTCCTCCCGTGAAGCTGCTAGGCTCGCATCGTATTTAAACTCGCGATCAATATGTGTCGCATATGGATCTAGCAGAAGCTTATTAGGGTCAAACCAGAAACCCTGCTCCGGTGCATAGGGGCCATCTGCCCGATATCCATATTTCAAGCCTGCACCCGCCCCCGCAAGCTGAGCTGTCCATACACCTTGTGTATCTTGAACCATAGCAAGGCGCTGAATTTCCATATCGTCCTCAAACACGCTCACTGACATAGATGTAGCATGTGGCGACCATACGGAAAACTCAACGCCATCGGGTGTAAGACGTGCGCCAAGAGGCGCACTGAAACCTAATTTATTCATGACGGCCTCACTGGGCTGCTTGGATACTTCTACTCAAAGGCTTGATTGTATTTTTTGCTTCATATGTTGCGAGAACTTGCCTATACAAATCGACATACCGCGCCGCACTTCTTCCCCATGAAAAATCGGCCTTCATCCCAGCTCGCTGCATAGACTTCCAAGCAGCTTTATCTTTGTACAGTTTCATCGTTCTCACGATTGCTTGCTTTAAATGAAATGTGTCTGGTGGATAAAACTGAACACCCGTAGCGCAGCCCAATGACACTGCAGCTTCATTCGCATCGATGATGGTATCCGCAAGCCCCCCAACCCTAGCAACAACCGGTACACAGCCATAGCGCAGACCATATAGCTGGGTCAGACCACACGGCTCGAAGCGGGAGGGCACAAGGATAGCATCCCCTCCTGCTTGCATACGGTGAGCGATCGGTTCTTCATATCCAACCTTCATTCCAATACGTCCAGGATGGCGCTGAGAGGCAGCTAAGAAGCCTTTTTCGATTGCTTTGTCCCCTTGACCGAGAATAGCAAACTTTGCCCCCATAGGAACCAGCTCATCAATGATTTCAATAAGCATATCGACACCCTTCTGCCATGTCATACGCGAACATACGACAAAGAGTGGATCTTCATCATGAAACAAACCGAATTCAGTTTCCAAATCAAATCGATTCTGGCGACGCATTTGATAATTTCGGCTAGAATACTGCTTTGTTATAAAAGGATCTTCTGGCGGGTTCCAAACATCATCATCTATTCCGTTTAAAATCCCATACACGTGTTTTTCACGATGATTAATCAACCCCTCAAGACCCATCCCATTTTCAGGACGACGTATTTCATTGGCATATGTCGGACTTACTGTGGTGATTATATCTGCTGAACTTAATCCAGCTTTTAAATAACCTGTACCGCCATAATACTCCACGCCATTCATAGCCCAAGCATTGCGCGGCAAGCCTAGTTGTTTAAATACGCTAGCATCATATCGTCCTTGAAATGCAAGGTTATGAATTGTCATAATTTTTGGCAGATTAGTCACTTTCGTATAACGCACATACGCAAGTGACAATGCCGTTTGCCAATCATGCGCATGCAGAATTTGCGGCTGCCACTCATCCAGCTTACCAATCGCTATATCCGACGCAACTTTCGACAATGCCCCAAAACGTTGCCAATTATCATCCCAATCCATACCTGATTCATCAGTATATGGACCTCCCGGACGATCAAATAAATCTGGACAATCGAGGACATAGATATCATGTCCCGCAACCGTATCGCCAAGCAACGCTGCCTTACACCCAAACAAATTGTGGTATGTTTTTACAATTCTAGGCGTTTGTAATTTCGCCATTACCTTGCGATATCCAGGCAAAAGCGATCTAACCGCAACACCTTGATCTTTGAGCGCAAGTGGAAGCGCACCTGCCACATCAGCAAGACCACCAGTTTTGATCAGCGGGTATAGTTCCGACGTTGCAGACAGAATTTGTATTGCATTACTACGGGTATTGGTTTGCAAATGAGAAATTTTATCTTCAAAGAACTCGAAACTGTCTTTACTTGTCATCGCCGGTGCAGCCATTCCCTCACGACTCCAATTTCAAAATAATTGTTCCCAATGGTGGGATGTTTAAATTTACAAACCCATCTTGATCGGTTTCAATCTGTCCCAAATTGCCTACGCCAGATCCGCCATAATATGCAGAATCTGTATTGAGCGCTTCTTTCCACCTGCCTTTGTGGGGAAGTCGAATGCGGTACCCGTCACGTTTAAGCGGCGTAAAATGGCTAACAATTACAAATGGAGCAGCGTCTGGCGCTTTGCGTTGCCACGCAAATACAGAATCTTCGCTTGCATCAACAAGCACCCACTCAAACCCTTCACCTTCACAATCTCTCGCATGTAAAGCAGGCTCTGTCGTATATAAATGGTTTAAGTCACGGACTAGCTTTTGAACATTCTGGTGCGAACCATGCTCGAGCAAATGCCAGTCAAGTGACCGTGCTTCACTCCACTCATCTCGCTGTGCAAACTCCTGCCCCATGAACAGCAACTTCTTACCAGGATACCCCCACATAAATGCATAATAAGCTCTCAAGGTAGCAAATTTCTGCCAATCGTCTCCCGACATTTTATTTAGGAGAGACCCTTTTCCATGCACAACTTCATCATGACTAAGCGGCAACACAAAATTCTCAGTAAATGCATACATTAAGCCGAATGTAATTTCGCCATGATGATGACTACGATGAACTGCATCGCGCGACAGATAGCGCAACGTGTCGTTCATAAAGCCCATATTCCATTTAAAACCAAACCCCAGTCCGCCTTCGTGAACAGGATGAGATACCTTCGGCCAAGATGTAGATTCTTCAGCCATGGTCAGCACACCTGGGTGGCGACCATATAATTCTTTATTCATTCTCTTGAGGAAATCGACAGCTTCGAGATTTTCACGACCACCAAATTCATTTGGTATCCATTCGCCATGCTCTCGTGAATAATCTAAATACAGCATTGACGCTACAGCATCTACACGCAGACCATCAACATGGTACCGTTCAGCCCAGAACAAAGCATTGTTTACAAGGTAAGAAACAACTTCTTTACGACCGAAGTTGAAGATAGCTGTGTTCCAATCTGGATGAAAACCCTTACGTGGATCCTCATGCTCATACAATGCCGTACCATCAAACCTCGAAAGACCGTGTGCATCAGTAGGAAAATGTGCTGGAACCCAATCGATTAGAACACTAATCCCAACCTTGTGAGCCCCCTCCACAAAACGCGCAAACCCTTCTGGTTCTCCAAATCTTGCAGTTGGAGCGTACAATCCAGTCGTTTGGTATCCCCAACTAGGATCATACGGAAACTCACTAATTGGCAAAAATTCTATATGTGTGAATCCCATATCCAGTACATATGGAATAAGCTGTTCGGCCATTTCGTCCCATGAGAGAAAGTCTTCGCCATTCTTGCGCCAAGAACCAGGGTGAACCTCATAAATAGAGATCGGTTGCCGACGTGCATCTGCATTTGCCCAAAATTCGCGGTGATCACCGTCATCCCACACTCGCTCTGACGGTTTATCAACCACTGAAGCTGTCGCTGGACGAAGCTCCGACCTATAAGCGAATGGATCTGCTTTCATTGGCAAGGTTTGCCCATCAGCACCTACAATTTCAAACTTGTAGGCGGTGCCCGAACCGACATCGGGAACAAATATTTCCCATATTCCTGTATCGATACGATTACGCATCTGATTGCGACGATTATCCCACTGATTAAAATCCCCTACAACCGATACTCGACGCGCGTTTGGAGCCCAAACAGCAAAATGCACGCCTATTGCACCTTCATGCTCTATGACATGTGCACCCATTTTATCGAACATGCGTAGATGAGAACCTTCAGAAACGAAATAATCGTCCATCGGACCAAGTACGGGACCAAAGCTATATGCATCCGCGACACTATATGTGCCGCCACTCTGATACTCTGCTTTGTACCTAATAGGCTGTAACTGTTTGAGGTCTACAGCGCCCTCAAATAGGCCACTATCGTGAATTTTGATAAGCTTGCCGATGCTTTTACCCTTTAAGGTAAAAGCTTCAACAGACTGCGCATCCGGAAAGAACGAACGCGCTATAAAAGTTTGCTCAACGAGATGAACTCCTAATACTGAAAAAGGGTCTCTCTCTTGTGCAGAGATCAGTGCATGGATGCGATCTGACCTTAAACTCATTTTAAACCCACTTTCCAAATATCTTCAGCGTACTGGCGGATTGTTCTATCAGAGGAAAACCAGCCTGAATTTGCCGTGTTCTTTATAGCCATTTTAGCCCATAATTTTTTATCAGACCAAATTTCGTCAACACGACGTTGTGCATTTGAATAGCTATCAAAGTCTGCGGCAACCATGAACCAATCATGTTCATATATTCCGTCAATCAAGCCTTTATATCGGTTTGTATCATCTGGAGAGAATGTACCTGACTGAATAGCGGTAAGCGCTTGTTTTAACTCTTTAGATTGATCAATCACATCTCGCGGGGTGTAGCCTTGACCACGCCGCGTTGCAACTTCATCAGCCGTCATACCGAATATCACGATATTTTCGTCACCGACATGTTCTTTTATCTCGACATTTGCGCCATCTAGCGTTCCAATCGTCAATGCACCATTGACCTGAAACTTCATATTTCCTGTTCCTGATGCTTCCATTCCAGCGGTAGAAATTTGCTCAGAAAGATCTGCCGCAGGGAACAAACGCTCACCTTGAGAAACATTGTAATTAGGAACAAAAACAATCTTCAACAGCCCTTGAACTGCAGGGTCATTATTAATCACGCGCGCCACATCATTTGCGAGTTTGATAATCAATTTTGCATTATGATAACTTGGTGCAGCTTTACCGCCGAATATCTTTACGCGCGGTGCCCAATCTAGCTCAGGATGAGATCTGATCTGATCATACAAAGATACAGCATGAACAATATTCAAAAGCTGCCGTTTGTATTCATGGATACGTTTAATCTGAATATCAAACATCGCGTTGGGGTCAATTTTCGCACCACAATGATTTTTCAAATGGTTTGATAATGCGATTTTCTTTTGAAGCTTCACTTCCATAAATTGTTTCTGGAAAGCAGCATCATCAGCAAACTTGTTTAGATCGACGAGCTTTTCAGCATCGTCTTTAAAATCAGGTCCGATCGTTGCTTCCAATAAACTTGTAAGTTCTGGGTTACACTGCATCAACCAACGACGGAAAGTGACTCCGTTTGTCTTGTTGTTTATTCGATCAGGGTAAAGCTTGTGAAGGTCTTTGAACACCGTTTGCTTCATAAGTTCCGTGTGAAGCGCGGATACACCATTGACCTTATGCGATCCCACGAATGCCAAATTCCCCATCCGAACGCGGCGTTCACCGTTCTCATCTATCAATGAAATTGCTGATACTGCGGCATCATCAAAACCTTCAATTTTACGTGCCTTTTTCAGTATATGCGCATTAATAGCATAGACCAGCTGCATATGACGCGGCAAAAGGCGCTCAAACAATGGTACAGGCCAGCTTTCAAGCGCTTCAGGTAGCAGTGTGTGATTTGTGTATGAGAATGTCTCTCGCGCGATTTCCCACGCCTCAGCAAATTCAACATCATGAATATCCACAAGCAAACGAACGAGCTCTGCCACACCGACAGCAGGGTGCGTATCATTTAGCTGAATCGATGCTTTTTCATGCAGCGTACGTATATCGCCGTAATCTTGAATATGACGACGTACAATGTCTTGCAAAGAAGCTGATGTGAAGAAATATTCTTGGCGCAATCTCAAGGATTGGCCAGCTAAAGAAGAATCAGCTGGATAGAGAACACGTGTCAATGACTGTGCACGGTTACTTTCCCGCAATGCGCCTTGATGATCACCCGCATTGAATTGATCCAACAAGATCGGGTCAATAGGCTTTGCACTCCAAAGACGAAGAGAATTCACCTGATTTCCGCGCCAACCTACAATCGGCGTATCGTAAGGCGTTGCAATAACTCGCTCTTGAGGACTCCATGTCATCTTCGCCGGCGTACCTAGCGTTTCCTCAGCAGCTTCGACCTTTCCAGCAAACCCGATTTCATACGAAAATTCACGACGCTCAAATTCCCAAGGATTTCCGTGCGCTAGCCATGTTTCAGGCAATTCAACTTGCCAGCCATCAGAAATTTCTTGGCGAAACATACCGTTTACATAACGAATTCCGTAGCCATAAGCAGGCACACCAACTGTAGCCATACTTTCCATAAAACACGCAGCTAGGCGCCCAAGACCGCCATTTCCAAGTGCTGCATCTGGCTCAAGTTCTGCGACAACATCAAGATCAACATTCAAGCTAGCAAGAGCTTCTTGCATCTGCTCTAGCATCTCCATGTTGGATACAGCATCTCGCATAAGACGGCCAATCAGGAACTCAAGGCTCAGATAATAAACCCTTTTTCCTTTATTCTCATGGAACTCTTTTTTTGTACGGATCCAAGCATCAATAATGCGATCGCGGATCACCAAAATAACAGCATGTAACCAGTCATGTTTGTGCGCATTCGCTGCATCCTTACCTATTCGGTAAGTCAGGCGCTCCACAACTTCTTTCGCAAGTACTGTCGAATCAAATTGGCGTGGCTCAGGACGTGGCAGTCCCTTTTGCGGCTTGTTCATGAAAGTCCTCAGGGTCTATTCGGTCAATAAAGAAAACATATGCTGCTTCTTCGCCTATAACTCTACTCGTTTCGTTAACAAGACATAGGCATATTCGCATTTCTTCGATTAGAAAGCGAATTTTTTGTGATTTGCGCGGTTGTTACGCAGATCAAGCCGAATTTCTGCATAACAACCACTCAAATCTGCAACCCCTGAACACCAAATTCGACTCTATAGCCCACTATTTTCCGCTAACCCCAAAGCGATATTCAAATTCTGAACAGCTGCACCAGACGCACCTTTTCCAAGGTTATCAAGACGCGCAACAAGGCGAATTTGATGATCTGTCCCGAAAACAAACAATTCCATTTTATTTGAATTATTGAGCGCTTCGGGCTCCAAACTTCCTATTTGGTCCCCGTCTGCTATGCTTGTGACTGTCACGAATCTCTCACCTGCATATGCAGCGCTCAACGCGTGGTACACCTGCTGCCGAGTCGGTGCCCCCTCTATGGACCATGCCTGCAAAGGCACTTCTACCAGCATCCCCTGAGCGTAGCGGCCCACCGATGGTGTAAACATTGGCAAATGCGCAAGCCCTGTATGAATTTTCATTTCTGGAGGATGTTTGTGCGTTTGTCCCAATGCGTAAAGACGGTATGCATCTTTACAATAATTGTCAGAGGAAACATCCTCAAACATAGAGATCATGCCTTTGCCGCCGCCTGTATATCCTGACACTGCATTTACAGTGACTGGATAATCAACCGGCAACAAGCCGGCCTCGATAAGAGGACGCACTAGAGCGATAAATCCTGTTGGATAGCACCCTGGGTTTGAAATGCGCTTTGATTTAGCAATTGCCTCGCGCTGCCCTTTTGCCATTTCAGCAAAACCATAAACCCAACCATCCGCAATACGATGGGCCGTGGAAGCGTCAATGATGACTGTTTCTGGATTTTCGACAAGAGAGACCGCCTCAATTGCAGCATCGTCCGGCAAACACAATATGACAGCATCCGCATTATTGATGAGACGCGCACGTTCAGAAGCATCCTTGCGTTTAACTGGATCTATCGAAACTAATTCTATATCTGGACGTTCGCGGAGCCTGTCTGCAATCTGAAGACCTGTTGTTCCTGCTTCACCATCAATGAATACTTTGCGGGCCATAACGCTTGCCTTTTTGAAAATACTGCGTTGGGAGAAATAGACAAAGAAAAGGGCGCTGTGACAAATGCCAAGCGCCCTTTCCAGAAATATAATATGTTTCGAAACTTAACGTTTGGAGAACTGGAAAGAACGACGCGCTTTAGCACGACCGTATTTCTTACGCTCAACTTCACGTGAGTCACGTGTCATGAAGCCGTGTGGCTTCAATGTCGCGCGGATTGTAGGCTCGTAAGCTACCAATGCACGAGAGATACCGTGACGAACCGCACCAGCTTGTCCAGAAAGGCCAGAACCTTTAACGGTACAAACAACATCGAACTCTGTGCGGCGCTCTGCAGCGACCAAAGGTTGTTCAATGATCAAGCGCAATACAGGACGTGCGAAGTATTCTGTTTGGTCTTTACCGTTAATAGTGATCTTACCAGTACCTGGTTTGATCCATACACGGGCTACCGCAGATTTACGGCGTCCAGTACCATATGCACGGCCTTGTGCATCAATTGTTGGCTCAACAGGAATCAATGGAGCAGATGCAACAGCAGTTGTTCCAGAGTTCAAGTCTTTTAGGTCTTCAAGGCTTTCAACAGCGTCTGACATATTAAGCAGCTTTCACGTTTTTGCTGTTCATAGAAGCGAAATCAATTACTTCTGGCTGTTGAGCTTCATGTGGGTGCTCTGTGCCAGCGTAAACGCGCAACTTAGAAAATTGTGTACGAGCCAAAGAGCTTTCTTTAGGCATCATACGCTCAACGGCCCTCTTGAGAACACGCTCTGGAAAGCGACCATCAAGAATTTCTTCAGCGCGGCGAGATTTGATCCCACCTGGGTGGCCAGTGTGCCAATAGTACGTCTTGTCACGGCGCTTATTGCCTGTGAAGACTGCTTTATCAGCATTAATTATTACTATGTGGTCGCCAGTATCAGTGTGTGGCGTAAAATCAGCACGGTGCTTGCCACGCAGGCGTTTTGCAACGTAAGACGCGAGACGTCCTACAACAACGCCTTCAGCGTCAATCACGACCCACTTGTGTTCGACCTCGGAAGGTTTTGCAGAATAAGTTTTCATCGCTCCCTCACGGGGCCTCATATAATAGAAAGTTGATTGTTCAAATGAACGAGCGAGTGTGGCTACAGTCCAGTGTAACCTTTGTCAACACAAAGCAGGCAATCTCATTAGGATTCCTTGCAACATTTTTGACATTTAGCTGTTCACCAGCGGAAGATAACGGAAATATAGATAAAAATCCACACCAAATTGTTGATGACACAAAACCAAATATACTTCCGACAGCCCCAATAATTTGGGAAAGCAAAGAAGCCGCAGGTGATATATTAGACCTCGCAATCGCGAAAAACACGTCAAACAGCGTGTTTGGCCTTGCGATTCTTTCTGACGGCCGCGCTGAGAGCTTTGATATTGATGGAATATCAATCGCCCAATCAAATCCAAACACCTTCAAATCAGCAGCGCTTGGCATGCCACTTACAATTTCAGACACATCATTCGTTGCATTTCCAAGTTTAACTTATGAAAACACTATTCAGGTCGCACTATTTTCCTCTGGATTACAGGTCATTGCTGCGGCCCCACTTTCCGATTCTATTTCAGCGAACAGCCTTTGCGCTGCACCTTTACCCAGTGATGCAGATACCCCAACCTCTGCCATAGCCTTTTTAAATGACGATAAACTTACACTCGGCACACTACAATATGGCGGCGAAACGCCAGTCTTTAAGGAAGTAAACAGCTTTACGACCCCTAATTTGGCTTCAGCATGCCTATATGATGGCTCGAATGGTATCGTCATTTCAGATAAAAAAATCACTTCGTTCAGCACTCAGGGCATTTTAAGCACCATAAATACAAGCAACTTCATAAATGATGCACGATTGCTTGAGGCTGAAAGCGGGCAAATTCTAGTATACACCAATCAAAAGGGTAATTTATTTATATCCCACCTTGGCGACGACGGCACACTCTCCTCACCCCAGCAATTTGAACTTTCTGACGGAATGTCTGTTTCAGCTCCAGCCAAAGCAACCCAGATTGGGAGCCTCTCAGGGCACATCAATGTCGATTACCCTGCAGGTATTCTTATGATCACAGGAGAGTATGATGACGGACGCAACCGACTTTCTTATGTAAATCCCGAGCCACTATACAAAATTGTAGGCGCAAATCCGCCTAAAAGCTCGAACGAACCACTTGAGACAGACTTGGAGAACCTAAAGTCCGCTCTTACTCCTGAAACACCATTTGAAAATTCAGAGCAATAACCAAAAAGCAGATTAACAGTCTCGCTTCCCTAGACACTGCCAAACGAGAACAACTGTCGAAAGCAATACAATCGTACCAAGGGCTTGGTGCATTAGACCAAGCCCAATGGGTGCACCAAATACCAGTGTAACAACACCCAACACCGATTGCCCCGCAACACCGTGAGCCGTCTTTTTAAACCAGCCATTCGCAGCACGCGAAAACTTAATAGCAGCATATAAGCTCAAACCAAGCAAACAGTAAGCAACGAATCTATGATTGAACTGAACGGTCGCGACGTTTTCAAAGAAATTACGTAATCCAAGCGTAGCGTCCCAATATGACTGTGGCACTACTGCTCCATCCATTAAAGGCCAATCCGTATATGTGCGTCCCGCGTCCAATCCAGCAACTAACGCCCCAAGCATCATCTGCAAACTCGCGACAATGAGCAAAGCGATTGCCCAGTTTCGTGCACGATTGTCGTCTATATATCTAGGCTTTTCGCGCAAAGACAGCCAAGTCCAAACACAACCACCAATGATAAGAAGTGCAAGAGAAAAATGGGTCATTAACCGATAGGGCGCAACATCAACGCGGGTCGTCTCTCCAACCCCAGAAGATACCATCCACCAACCAATAAAGCCCTGTAGTCCACCCAAGGCAAATAATGCCCATAACCGCCGCCGCAATTTCGGCGTGGTCCAGCCAACTGCCCAGAAAACGAGAAACGGTATTAAAAACACAACTCCAACTAACCTACCGAGCAATCTATGGCCCCATTCCCACCAATAGATATTCTTAAATTCGTGAAGCGCCATGCCTTTGTTTTGAAGCTTATATTCTGCCGTTTGAGCACGATATTTATCAAACTCTGATGCCCAATCCTGTGCATTCATCGGAGGAATCGCGCCTGTAACAGGCTTCCACTCAGTTATAGATAACCCGCTATCAGTGAGACGTGTAGCTCCGCCAACCAAGATCATAGCATAAACCATCGCTGCGACGATCAACAGCCAGATGCCAACAGCGTTTGCACCGTTTTTAGGGCGAATACCTTTGAGGCCAATATCAATGGAAGACTGTGCGGCAGAAGAAACTTGAGTATGCATGCGGGTTTATATAGGCCTGTATGACGAAAAAGACTTAGCTGTTTTGCATTTAAGCAATATTTGTGCTCATAGCAGTTTTAGTGCGCTTCGCAGATGTGGCAAATATACGTCTTACATTATCGAAAACCACCGCGCACAACGCATTTTTAGACGGAGACATATTTTGCGCAAGATCTTGGGATCAATCGGCCTATTGGCTTTTCTAGCGGCGTATATAGTCGTGGCCGCCATATTGGGCGAAAAACTTGAAGGCAAGAAGTTTCTCTCTATCCTATTTTACCTCATTGCAGGTATTGGCTGGGCATTACCGCTCAAGCCACTTTTGCAATGGATGCACGCAAAAGATGCCCCTCTCCCAAAGAATGATATCTAGCTGCTTTAGCTTTGCTTAGCGGCTGATAGTTGAGAGATTGCCTCCTGATTGATCTTAGACTGACGCTCCCACATGTCAGCATAGACGCCGTTGATCGCGAGCAAGTCTTCATGACTTCCGCGCTCTTCAACCTTACCATCTTTAAGAACAATAATTTCGTCTGCGTCCGCAATTGTTGAAAGGCGATGTGCAACAACAAGAGTTGTGCGGCCTTTTGAAGCTATATCTAATGCATGTTGAACTTCCGCTTCAGTCGTCGAATCGAGTGCCGATGTGGCCTCATCTAATACCAGCACAGACGGATCTTTAAGAATCGCACGCGCTATGCCTAGGCGTTGTTTCTCACCGCCTGATAGCTTCAAGCCGCGTTCTCCCACTCGTGTATTCCATTTATCAGGTAGCCCATTGATGAAGGTGAGCAACTGGGCTTGTTCTGCTGCGTGTTCTATCTGCTCTTGGCTTGCATCTGGTGCGCCATAGATGATGTTTTCTCGAATTGTTGTATTGAACAAAACCACTTCTTGAGGAACCAGACCCAGCGATTCCCTTAAAGATTTTTGGGTAACGGATTTGAGATTTTGGCCATCAAATAATATTTGACCGCGCTCGACATCAAAAAAGCGAAACGCCAATTTTAAAAGTGTTGATTTTCCGGAACCTGATGGCCCTACAATGGCTAGTTTTTTCCCTGCTTCTGCTGTGAAGCTAACGCCATCAAGTCCTGCTGTGCGGCCATCATGAAAAAAGGCGACGTCTTTAAATTCAAAACGTCCACCCTTCACTTCTAGTTCTTTCGCATCTGGAGCGTCAGCAACTTCCGGCACCATGTCCATAAGTCCGAAAAGTTTTTCAAGATCGACACTACCCTGCTTAATCTCTCTCCATGCCCAGCCTAAAATGTTGAGTGGACGGTAAAGGTTCATCAGAATGAGCGTTACTGCAGCCACATCGCCCGGCTTCAAATCCCCTTGCATAGCAGACCAAACCGCCAAACCAGCTACGCCAAGTAGACCGAGATTCATTATGAACTCTTGTCCAGCATTTAATAGAGCCAATGAACGCGCAGTGGCGACATAGGATTTGTTATAGCTTTCAAACGATTTGTTGTGTCGCTCTGTTTCACGCTCTTCAGCTGCAAATGCTTTGACGGTTTCAAAATTTGTAAGACTATCAACAGCACGGCCACGCAGTTCTGTATCTTCTTCATTCAGCACGCGTCGCTGTTTTACGCGCCATTCCGTGATGGCTAATGTAAACACGACATAGATCATAATGGTCGCTATCGCCACGATAGCCATGCCGACTCCATATTTGATACTTAAAACAGCAGACGCCAATATTAGCTCAATAAAAGTGGGACCGATGTTGAAAGCAAGGAAGCGAATTAAGAAATCAATCGCACCTGATCCGCGCTCTATCATACGGTTAAGTGCACCTGTTCTGCGCGTAAGGTGGAAACGCAAAGATAGTTTCTGAGCATGTCCAAATGCTTCAACGGCTAAAAGTCGCAACGCATCCTGACTAATTGGCGCAAACAACACATCACGCAAATATGGAAAGCCAGTCGACAAAAAACGCGCGCCAACCCATAGCGCAACGCCCATAAATATCAGCGCAAAAGCAGCTTCACCTTCTGTAAGTGCATTTATCGCATCACCAAAAAAAACAGGTGCAGCCACTGCAAAAAGTTTTGAGGTAACGGTCAATATGAAGGCAATCGCCATCATGGGACGCCATTTTGACAATTCAGGTCGTGCAAGAATTTTTAGGATTCGACCAATCGAAGACACCAAACTCGCATCAGCACTTTCGATACCGTCATTATCGGCAGTTGAAGCCATTTTTCCGTGTCCGCGTGGACTCATAAGTTTCTTTCCGAGTGCAAATAGAAGATTTTCTACAACCTACACTCTCCCTTTTAAGTTCAAACCCATATATACGATTCAAGGTATAAATGGAGATGGTATATGTCTGGAATCAAGTCTGTATGCGTTTATTGTGGTTCTTCCAACGATGTCGACCCCGCATATCTTGAACTCGCAACAAATTTGGGTACAGCCATCGCGAAGCGTGGATGGCGCCTCGTTTATGGCGGTGGAACTGTTGGATTGATGTATGCTGCCGCAAAAGCCGCTCACGATGCTGGCGGTGAAGTGATAGGGTTTATCCCACGCTTTCTTCAACGAATCGAAGGAAGTTATGAAGAAGTGCCTCACGTCGTCGTGGAAACGATGCATGAGCGCAAAAAGCTACTTTTCGACGAATCAGAAGCCTTTGTTGTTCTCCCTGGGGGAATTGGGACGCTGGAAGAAGCTGTTGAGACACTCTCATGGGCCAAGCTATCATTGCACGCCAAGCCAATGTCCTTCCTATCCACCAATGATTACTGGACACCATTTTTCGACTGTTTGGACAAAATGGTAGAACACAAATTTGCGCCACCAAGCATGCTAGACCTTGTCTTTAAATCTGATGATCCTGAGCACTCTATGGATGAGTTCCTGAACCGCTATGTGGATGTGATATAAGGTTGAATTTAAAACCTTCATTTAAAACCGACGACTGTTCGTAGTAGAAAACGATGCCTCGGATACTAAAAAAAAGCCCCTCAGCATTCCTGCTCAGGGGCTTTTTATTTTTAATCAAATCCAAATCTTAGAATCGGAACATTAGACTTCCGGTAAGAGCGTCTGCGGTTGCATCATCTCTTGCTTCGTAAAATTCTCCGTCAAATTCATCTTGTACCGCTTGAACATCATATCGCGTGTAATCTAAACGAAATCCGATTGTTGAATCGGGAATGTAGAAATCAATACCCAAGCCATAGGCAAATCCATGCTCAGTCTCTTCAAGCTCACGACTAGCTATTGTTTGATTAGCTGAGTTATCCACTATCGATTGTTTATAATCGGTTTGTTGAAGAAATCCGCCCAAACGCCCGAAGAAGCTAAAATTATCGCCTATAGGTAGATGCCCCACAGCAAAGACAGCACCACCCGCTTTGAAGTCTACTTCAGTGATATAATCATAACTGGTTGAACGTGTTTCAAGGCTATCGTCAGAAGCTATCCCCATGGAAAGCTCCCCTTCAACCCCGATCCACTGGTTAAATGTTGCGCCACCACGAAACACTCCAACCTTAGGGGCAGTAGATACTCGACTTCCTCCCATATCGACCTTCACAGTTCCAACACCCACACCAATATATGGCTCGATCTCAGCAATAGCCGATGGTGTAAAAGCAGTTAAAACCACAGCAGATAACATGACTTTTTTCATGATTTCCCCAACCTATAATTATGCAAAAAAAAACGTCACTCCAGATTGAAGCGACGCAATGAAACAAAACC
Organism: uncultured Hyphomonadaceae bacterium; assembly: GCA_964351655.1. Taxonomy (GTDB): domain Bacteria; phylum Pseudomonadota; class Alphaproteobacteria; order Caulobacterales; family Hyphomonadaceae; genus Hirschia. Next base: position 33,474 of record CAYGPD010000019.1, read on the forward strand.
TGTTTCATCAAATTTTCTAATAATCCTCAATGGGTTAATGCAACTTTAAATAACTAAACAATCCACAGCTAAAACTAACCAGACGTCACCGCAGGCACGACTGCTGCTGCAACGATGATTCCAATTATGGCGGCTTGCGTTTCTTCAATGACTTTCACAAACGCTTTTGAATTTAAGAATTCTGCCTTTTTCATTTCCTTAAGACGTTCTTTGGAAGCTTTGTATAAATCTTTATCCAAATTTGGCTTTAGGAAACCGCCCGCCTCTGCGAGGACGATCAGCAATCCGATTTTATCATCGATATCGATCAAAGGCTGATTGGGAGCGAGCGCTGCATTAATTTCCTCAATAAGCTGAGCCTCAATACGGCCATCCTGTGTTGGCCACCTTGTTTGAGGAATAAGCCCTAAAAGTTTGGATTTCTCTTCCGTCACCGCACCTAATTCACACAGCTCTTCGGCGAGAATGTTTATGAATTTTGATTTCTGCGACAGGCGTTCTGCCCACGATTTCAATGGACGTGCTTTGCTGTCCTGCTGGATGTAATCTGCGATAGCTGATAGGAATTTTCCGTCAACTTTTGCTATAGAATTGCATGTAAACTTTGCCTTTGCTGCGCCATCACTTTCTAAAGCTTCGGCCAACAACAATTCAGTGAGGCTAGCTCCTGCCAGAGCTTGTGGGAAATACCCCGCATGCAAAGACCCTTTATCATCACGCAAAGCCAATAGCATAAGTGCCTGAGGTAGAGTGAGTGATGATTGCATACGCGCCTCCATTAGATGAATAATTATTCATCTAATGGACAACACAAGTTTGCTGAAAAAAAGGCGCTAAATCTTACCCTAAGCGTTTCAACACTTTTTCGCGGCCGAGCAAAGCAAGAACTTGGTTCATTTGCGGTCCATGAGCTTGTCCTGTTAAGGCAAGACGCAGAGGCATGAACAAGCCCTTACCTTTACGGCCAGTTTCAGATTTAAGTGCGCCTGTCCAAACGGACCAAGTATCTTCTGAGATTTCACCTTCCGGCAAATACGCAGCAGCGCCTGCGATGAATGCCGCATCATCTGCTTCAAGATCAGCTTTCTCAATGTCACCAAAGAAAATCGGCAACCAGATAGCAGCATCATCTACTTTTTGAAGATTTTCAGATACAAGCGCCCAAAATGCGTCATTGGCTTTATCACCAAGCGGCAAAGCAGCTAGGCGATCTTTGACATCCTCAAAAGACAATCCGCGCGTAATTTCAGCATTTAGAGCCATCAGTTCTTTTTCATCAAAACGCGCTGGTGCACGTCCGATTTTTTCGAAAGAGAATTCTGAAGCTAAGGTTTGCAAACTGTCTTTAAGCTCAACAGGGTCAGACGTTCCAATTTTTGCAAGAAGGCTTGCAATTGCAATCGCCTCAACACCATCAGCTGCCAATTGCTGAACTGACAAAGACCCAAGCCGCTTTGAAAGCCCTTGTCCGTCCGCCCCAATTAGCAACGGTGTGTGTGCCATTTGCGGTGTTTTACCACCTAAAGCACGGAAAATTTCAATCTGTGCGCCTGAATTGGTTACGTGATCTTCACCGCGCACAACATGCGTAATTTCAGCATCAATATCATCGACAACAGATGGCAAAGTATAGAGATATGATCCATCTGCACGAATAAGCACAGGATCCGAAATAGACGCTGTATCTATAGCTTGTGGACCACGTACAAGGTCTACCCATTCACAGGGAGTTCCCGATAGCTTAAAACGCCAATGCGGTTTGCGACCCTCTGCTTCAAATTTCGCTTTTTCGTCGTCAGTAAGGTTTAACCCTGCACGATCATAGACCGGCGGACGTCCACGCGATAAGGCAATTTTGCGCTTGCGGTCCAACTCTTCTGCAGTTTCATAACATGCATACAGCAAACCATCAGCTTTGAGTTTTTCAGTGGCTTTGTCGTATTCAGCGAAGCGTTCTGATTGCTTGAATGTATCATCCCACACTAGGCCCAACCACGTTAAGTCTTCACGAATACCCGCCTCATATTCTTTGGTGGAGCGCTCAAGGTCAGTATCATCTATACGCAGCACGAATTGTCCGTTCTGGCTCTTTGCAAACAACCAGTTGATAAGTGCTGTACGCACATTTCCGACGTGAAGACGGCCAGTTGGTGACGGAGCGAAACGGACTTTACAAGACATATGTGAGATCTCAGAAATTTAGCAGCGGAATACGCCAAGAATAGCGACATGTATTCCCGCAACATGACACATTATGCAAGAGGATGCAGAGTTTATTGCTCAGTTAATTTCTAAGGATGTTTGGGTACTTAGCGAGAGGCTTTTCTCCAGCCCTCTGCATAAGCCTCCTCTTCCGTACAAAACCAACGCTCTCCATTTTTTACATTAATGCTAGTGCGTTCATAATCTTGTTGGCCACGAACATGAAAGATACGATTGCCTGATCCAGAAGAGATATTACCCTTAATATCACACCCTGCCTTTATAGGCTTGGCTTGATTTTGAATTGCGCGCTCTTCATTCACAGCTCTAATTTCTTTGCGATATTCATGCGGAGTTACAAAGTTTGACCGCCAAATACCACGTTCATTTGCACGCGCATCGTTTTCTGCATTCACGTAACGCATAGAATATTGAGTATAGGCGACTGCCCAGCCATTGCGAACTTGGGCCTCATTAAGGTCAACATCCCCTACACGACAGATAGACACAGATCGCTTGTATCTGTCTTTATCGTAGACCGTACACGATACGCGCTCACGACCTATTGCACGCTCCAAAGCTTTTCGAGAAGAACGACCACATGCCCATTTTTCATTATTAAAATCACATGTTTGTTTGCCTTCAAGAGCATCAATTCCAAACAAACGGATACGTGTGTCGCCAATACGAAGACTGTCGCCGTCAGTCACAACTGCACGCCCTGACACCACCTCTAAGGGGCCGCTTGTAGCCACTGATTTATCCGTATTGATAATGTTCAAAGATACGAACACACCAAATATCGCCGCAGAGAGGAATGTGAATATTTTCATACCCACAAAATTAAGCAATTCTCGTTAAGAAACCGTTGAGGTTTTCCTCACCTTGCTTTGATTAAAAACCTCTAGCTCTCATTATCTGCCCCTACTGCCGCAGCTAATGATGCAGCAAGAAACTTATCCAAATCACCATCCAAAACCCCTTTGGTATCAGAGGTTTCAACCCCTGTTCGAAGGTCCTTGATCATTTGATAGGGCTGCAAAACGTAGGAACGAATTTGATGTCCCCACCCAATATCGGTTTTGGCATCTGCGTGTGCTTGGGCAGCTTCTTGGCGTTTTCGAAGCTCTAACTCATAGATACGGGCACGCAACATTGTCCAAGCAGAAGCTCGGTTTTTGTGCTGGGACCGATCTGACTGACACTGCACCACAATGCCTGTGGGTTCGTGCGTTAAGCGGATCGCAGAATCGGTTTTGTTGATGTGCTGACCACCGGAACCGGATGCACGATATGTATCTGTACGGACGTCTTTGTCTTCAATATCCACTTCTATAGTGTCATCAATGACAGGAGAGACCGCAACGGATGAGAAGCTGGTATGGCGTTTTGCGTTGGAATCGAATGGAGAAATTCTTACAAGTCGATGCACACCAGATTCGGCTTTGAGCCACCCATATGCGTTTTCACCTGAAAACTTTAGAGTTGCAGATTTGATACCTGCCTCTTCTCCATCATGGCTATCAAGCTCTTCGACTTTCATCCCATGCGCATTTGCCCAACGTACATACATCCGGCGGAGCATATTGGCCCAATCTTGACTTTCAGTCCCACCTGCCCCCGCATTTATCTCGACGAAACAATCATTGCCATCGACTTCGCCTGATAAAAGTGCACTTAATTCAGCGCGTTCGGCGCGATCAAGCGCTGCACGCATAGAGACGACAAGATCATCAAGCATGCTTGTGTCGCCGTCTAATTCAGCCATCTCAGAAATTTCTTCAGCGTCTGTGATTTCGCGCTCTAGCGCTTCAATATCTTCAATCGCCGTTACAATTTTAGTACGTTCGCGCATTAGCTTTTGCGCATTCTCGGCATCGTTCCAGAAATCTGGTTGCTCAGAAAGTGCGTTTAGCTCATCTAATCTTTTGGTTGCGACGTCCCAGTCAAAGACGCCTCCTCAGCAACTTTACAGATTGCTTAATTTTATCGGCCATAGCCTGAAGTTCGGGTGTCATACACATCTCTATTCATAAAGAACGCCCCAGAACGGGGCGCTCCAAAATTTGAAGTTTAGCTTTAGCCCTTAATGCAAACCATATTCAAGCTCTTGCTCAGGTTCAGCCTCAACAATTGGTGGCTGGTATGGCGCTGGTGCTTGCGTGCCACCTTGCTGCGTCGAGGGTGACTGTCCAAAGCCTAGGTCACGGAAGGGCGTAGCTTGAGGGGTGGGGCTCTGCTGATCTTGCAGAGGTGTTTGCGTGTTCAAATATTCTGTATTTGCACTACCTAAATCCACATTTCCATTCAAAGCACTATTGCTCTGAGTATCACTGTAGGATTCGGCTTCACCATTGATCACTGGCTGAGTATATCCTTCAGCATCCGGATCAACACTATCGTCGATATATTCTTGTGAATTATATTGCCGTGACGGCAAAGTTGCAGCACCATAAGGATCACTTGTTGGGTCACCACTATTTTGGCGTTTCAACTCATTTATCCAATCATCAAAATCTTCGGTCATGCCGCCACCTGGCTCTGTCCCAGGTTTAAAAGCTTCCATGATAGTATTGTATGTATCTGGTCCAGGGAGTTTTCCTGTCTTTGCATCCACCTCAACCAGACGAACCCCAGATGGTAAACGGAAGGGCATTGCCGGAGCATCTTCAAGTGCTTTCATCATGAAATCACGGAAAATAGGTGCAGCTACACGCCCCCCTGATTCGCCGTTGCCCAGAGAGTGTGGCGAGTCATACCCTACCCAAACAGCTGTGACGATATCTGGCGAAAACCCAACAAACCACGCATCAAAATAATCGTTTGTTGTACCAGTTTTACCTGCGAGGGGTTTACCAACGGCTTTAACGCGCGAGGCCGTTCCGCGTTGAACCACCCCTTCCATAATTGATACCATTTGATAGGCAGTGATTGGGTCTATCACTTGCTCACGCGTATCTTCAAAGACAGGTGGTAATTGGTCAGCCCACACAGCATTACACTCTGAACAATCCTTATTTGCACGGCGTTGAATAGTTTTACCGTAACGATCTTGAATACGATCGAGGAAGACCGGTTCAACACGCTTCCCACCATTCACAAGCATGGAATAAGCAGTCGCCATTTTAATCGGCGTCGTATCACCAGACCCAAGTGATCTAGACAAATATGTTTGAGGGCCGAGTATTCTGCGTGCTTCTTCTTCTGTCGCATCTTCAGGCGGATAAGGGTAAATGCCAAATCGCCGCGCATATTCAGCGATTTTTTCCATACCCACATCTTGAGCAAGACGGGCCGTCATCAAGTTTCGAGATTTTTCAATACCCAAACGCAAGGTTGATTCGCCATAAAAGCTACCTGCTTCATAGTTTCCCGGCTTCCAAAGTCCTTGGGGCGTATCAATCACGAATGGCGCATCAAGCACTGTGCTCGCTGGTGTAAATCCAGAATCAAGTGCCGCTGCATATACAATAGGCTTAAAGGAGGACCCTGGCTGACGGCTCGCCTGCACAGCACGGTTATATTGGCTACGCCAGAACGAATACCCACCTGCCATAGCCAGCACACGCCCAGTGTGCGGGTCCATAGCCACGAGAGCACCTTCAACGCTTGGCAATTGGCGCACATGGTAAGGAGCATCTTCTTTAACTTTAACCTCATCCATAATTGTACGCTCAAGCACATTTGGAGGTGGTTCTTGCGTTACAAGAATAACGTCACCTTTTTGCAACCCCACTTTGCCATCTTTGGACTTATAGGTTTTGACCCATTTGCGGCTCTCTTCTGCAAGCCAACCAACTTTGTTCTCAGACAAACCAAGTTTTACAGCTTTATCATCGACAGCAAGAACAACAGCCTTTAGCCAGTCACCTGAACCGCTTGGCATGGTGAGCGCATCCAAAGCTTCTCCCCATTCTTTATCCTGCTCCAAAATCGCGAAACCTCCGCGATAGAATTTTGTGCGGCGATCATAAGTTTCTAACCCCATTTGCAATGCATTTTGAGCTGCAAGTTGGAATCTAGAATCTAGTGTGGAGCGCACAGATAAACCTTGCTCATAGAGGAGCTTTTCAGCAGCGATCTGTTGCTCTTCATCTTTGGCGTATTCATCAAACTCTACACCTTGAAGTTCCCCTTCACGCGCACGACGTAAAATGTCACGGCGAACTTCTTCCACGAAATAAGCAGAGGCTAAAACTTCATCGCTATTTAAGCGCTCGGCGATAGTGAGAGGTTCTTTTTGCGCTTCTTCTGCTTCAGCATCTGTGATGTAACCATTGATTGCCATACGCGAAATGACCCAATTTCGACGGGCGACAGCTGCATCTGGCTTTTTGTAAGGGTTCACCTTGCCCGGAGCTTTGGGCATCGCAGCCAATAACGCACATTCAGCGATCGTCAGTTCACGCAGGGGCTTTCCAAAATAATTGATAGAGGCAGCACCAACACCATAGGAGCGTCCTCCTAGATAAATCTCATTGAGATAGAGTTCCAAAATTTTTCGTTTTGAGAAAATTTGCTCCAAACGACGCGCCACAAAAGCTTCTCGCACTTTACGCACAACAGAACGTTCAGACCCAACCAGCATGTTCTTTACAGTTTGCTGCGTAATGGTTGAACCACCCGTAATGCGCTTTCCCTGAATTGCATTCAGCAACACACCGCGAATAATCCCCTTGGGGTCAATCCCATCATGTTCATAAAATGACTTATCTTCCGCAGACAGAAACGCGTTGATGACTGTATTTGGAAGCTCAGTTTCAGGAATAAACACACGATGTTGGCGCGCAAACTCAGCGACCAATGTTCCATCACCTGCGTGCACACGGCTTGTAATTGGCGGCGCATAGGTCTTCAACTCACGCGGCGCTGGCAAATCCCGTGTTACCGAATAAACCCATCCTAAAATACCGGCCCCTACAAGACCAACGCAAAAAGCTGCGAAAAAGAGCAGTTTTCTAAACATGAGTTATTCAAACCTATTCACTTTAATTCGGACTGGGATCAATCACGCCAATGCAGAGAATCACTTCGCATTTAGGTTACTTTATGGCGCGAGTGGATAAAGTTTTAAAGCTTATCGCTGCGCTACATAAAATTCTTTATCCGCAAAGAAGGTATTTATTGCATTTACGATAGCCTTCATAAGCTTTTTACGATGGCGAGATGAAGTTAAAAGCGCTTCATCTTCAGCATTACTCATAAAGCCCATCTCAAAGAGAACCGCAGGAACATCGGGCGCAAGCAACACATAGAAGCCAGCATCACGGTGCGAACGGCTCAAAGTAGGCCACCCAACACTTTGCACTTCTGGGATTAGCAATTCAGCAAACTCAGCAGAACGGTTTTTTGTTTCACGCTCAACAAGGTCGACAAGAATATCTGTCACCTCTTTGGAGCGACTATCTTGCTTCTCAATATCCAACACCCAATTGTTTGACTGTTTGAGTGATTTTGCACGCTTCTCACCTGATGCCGACAATGTATAAACAGATGCGCCGCGTGTTGACGCATTTTTACCGGCATCGGCATGAAGCGAAATAAACAAATCAACTTCAAACTTGCGCGCAATATTTACCCTGTCTTCCAGCTCAATAAATACGTCCGTTCCACGTGTAAGCGCGACTTCGTATTGACCGGTGCGTTTTAGCGCATCACTTAATTCTAACGCGGCTGCGAGGTTCACATCTTTTTCACGCTGACCGCCATGTCCGTGAGTTCCGGGGTCTTTACCACCATGTCCCGCATCAATCACAATAATAGGTTTACGTCGTTGATACTGTTCAGCCGTACTTTTATGGCGCTGAGAATCGGCAGCTCCTGCTTGCTGTTCAAATTTTTTCTCGGAAACTGATTCAAGATCCAACACAATGCGATGCACATCATTGCTGTTTTTAGGTTCTACACGAAAAGCTTTCTTTACGTCCGCCGCTTGATCTAAATCGAGCACAAGGCGGGATGTCGTGGGCGAGTTATGGCCATATCTATATTGGTGAACAAGACCACTTCCATTGCCACTTCCCGACTCACTTGTAAGACCATTTATCGACCAACGCAGGCGTGGCATGTCCAAAACAATACGTTTTGCGCCGTTAGATAATGTAAAATATTCGTAATCAAGTGGAATATTTGCATCAATTACGACGCGCGTATCTTTGCCCTCTTCTCCAAAACGAACATCTGTGATTCGGGGTGTCACAGCCGTTTGAGCGGACGCATCTACAGAAAGAATGCCTATAAACAGGCACCCGATAGCAAAAATTATGTGTCGCAACAAACGTTGGTCCTCCGCCTAAAATAGAAGCTTTAGCCATAACAACAATGAATTAAGGCGGATTAAACACAACTTAGCGACAAAGTTAGGCTTTCTTTTTTCCTCAATATTGGGCAAGTTAGTAACCTGTTGCGTTTATGCAGCACTAATGACGCACGTCCAAATTGGCGAAAGACGCCAGACTGCATCATTTAGTTATTCGAATTTCAAACGTGCGAAGCTGGCCGATCCAAATAGTTAGGAAGCCAGCCGCCGGATAAGGAAACAGATGGGTAAGTTCCTGTCATACTCTAAAATCTGCTTTGCACGCTCTGGAAAGCGTCAAATGACGCGTACCCTATTCAGACATCGTGGGATGCTGGTCGCCACTACTTGCGCCGCCCCGCCACACAACAATGAGGCTAACCTACATGAGCAAGCTCATGTTGATCGACGCCGCTCACCCAGAGGAAACTCGGGTGACGGTCGTCGCCGACGGACAAATCGAAGATTTCGACTTTGAGGCACGTGATAAAAGGCAATTAAGAGGTAACATCTATCTTGCAAAAGTAACGCGCGTGGAGCCATCGCTCCAGGCAGCTTTTGTCGAATATGGTGGAAACCGACACGGCTTTTTGGCATTCTCTGAAATCCACCCTGATTATTATCAGATCCCGCAAGAGGATCGTGAAGCCCTTCTTGCTGAAGAAATGGCCTCAAATCGCAACAGCGATGATGATGACGATGATCACGGCGTTGATGAAGATGAGATCGAAACAACGGCATCTTCAGATGATGATGACAGTGTTAGTGATGACTCTGAATCAGACCAACAAAAGCCAAAGCCAAGACGTCAAAGACCAGCGCGCCGTTACAAAATACAAGATGTAATCAAACGCCGTCAGGTTCTATTGATACAAGTTGTTAAAGAAGAACGCGGCAACAAAGGCGCTGCGGTAACAACATATCTATCTCTTGCAGGTCGTTATGGCGTACTTATGCCAAACACCGCACGTGGCGGCGGCATAAGCCGTAAAATTGCAAACGCAGTTGACCGCAAACGCTTGAAAAAAATCATGAGTGAATTTTCTGTTCCTCAAGGCATGGGATTGATTATTCGAACAGCTGGCGCGAAACGGACTAAGTCCGAAATCAGTCGCGACTATGATTATCTCATTCGCTTATGGTCTACGATCCGAGAACAAACACTTGATTCGATGGCCCCTTGCCTCATTCACGAAGAAGGCGACCTTGTCCTTCGGGCGATACGCGACCTCTTCGATCGTGATGTGGATAATATTATCGTTGAAGGTAAGGAAGCTTACGTTCAGGCGAAAAATGTCATCAGCATGTTGATGCCAGATCACGCCAATAAAGTGATTGAACACAATCAAAAAACGCCTCTCTTCATTACACACGGTGTTGAAGCACAACTCGACAACATTTTCTCTCCTGTCGTTCAACTTCCATCGGGCGGATATCTGGTAATCAACCAAACTGAAGCCCTGGTCGCTGTGGATGTGAACTCAGGTAAAGCAACGCGCGAGCGCAATATTGAAGCAACAGCGGTCAAGACAAACCTTGAAGCTGCCGCTGAAGTTTGCCGTCAAATGCGTCTACGTGACCTTGCCGGTCTTGTTGTTATCGACTTCATCGATATGGAGGAAAACAAGAATAACCGCGCTGTTGAAAAGAAGATGAAGGATTGTCTGTCCATTGACCGCGCGCGCGTCCAAACTGGACGGATCAGTCAATTTGGACTGTTTGAAATTTCACGCCAACGCCGCCGCGCAGGTGTACTCGAACTCTCATCCGAGCCATGTAAAGCATGTCAGGGTACTGGACGTAACCGCTCGATCGAATCAGCTGCTCTGCAATTGCTCCGTGCGATTGAAGAGCGCGGTGCTGATGATCGCGTTGATAATGTTTCAGCCAAAGCACCTTCAGAAGTCGCACTCTATATTCTGAACCACAAGCGAGATTCCATCACAAACATGGAAGCAAGCACAGGTGCAGATATCCTCATCAGCGCAGATGATGAAATGATGCCAGGTGATTTTGCGATAGAAGCAACTTCCGACGGAAATATTGTCGCCTACAAGCCAATTGTGCCTGTGGATGCAACTCCCAAAAAGCGCCGTCCTCACCGCCATGAAGAGATTGAAGATGAGGAAGATAATTCCAACGATTCTTCCAATGATGGAGATGATGACTCAGAAGATCTGGACAGCGACGAGAATGCCCGCCGTAGACGCCGTGGGCGTCGTGGTGGTCGCCGCCGTCGTGGTCCCGAAAATGGAAGTGAAGAAACAGCAGATGGCTTAGAAGTCATTGATGGGGAAACTGACGACGACACTGCGTCAGTTGAAACTCAAGACAATGGCTCAAAACGTAATCATCGCCGCCGCCGCCCTCGTCGCCGCACACCTGACGTTGCTGTGGATGGGGGGGAAATGTTGGATGCGATTGCATCTGCGCCCTTTCTCGCAATCGAAACGCAGGAGGAGGAGGAAGAAACCTCACCCTCAGATGCAGACCAGCCAGCATCAGCAGACAATAGCGAACCCGCAAACGAAAACGGACGTTCGCGTAACTCCAAACGCCGTAGACGCAAACGCAAAAACAATAATGCAGCGCATTCTGAAAACAACGGGACTGAAAGTTCTGGGAATCAAGCTGAAGGCGATGCTGAATCTGCACAAGAAATAGCAGCAGAAACAGCGGACTCAAGCGCAACGCCCTCCAAGGAAGTTGAAGCAACTGAGGACACAACCGTAACAGCTGCCGATGTAAGCGTTGAAAAAACGCAAGCTGAAGCCCCTAAAGCTGATCTCAATGTAGCACCTGAAGCAAAAGCGACTGTAGAGACAGCACCAGCTCCTCCGCAGAAGCCAGAGCCAGAACCTGCAAAAGCTGAGATTAAAGCTGCACCAGTACGCGTAGAAAGCTCCGCAGATGAAGTAGAAAGCCTTCATTCAATACATGTAGAAGCCCCTGTATTGGAGCAACGAGAAGAGCCTAAAAAGCGCCGTTTAGGTTGGTGGAGCCGCAAATAAGGCTTTAATTGCCATAACAAAACCATACACCCCTGTAATAGCAACATTACAGGGGTGTTTCTTTTTATGCATTCACATAAGATACATTTCGATTGGGATAGTTTTGATGCCGTGGGGGCATGGAGGAGACCGTCTATATGGGCGCGTTTAAGAATTTACCTCGTGCGTTGGCTTTTGCCTCAGCACTTGTTTTGTTGCCACTTGCTCAGTCGCAAGCACAAGGGCTTGTGCGCGATGCTGAAATTGAGACCACTCTCAAACGTTATGGCAAACCCTTATTTGAAGCAGGCGGTTTAAATCCTGATGAAGTTGATATCTTCATCGTCAACGATAATAGCTTGAATGCCTTTGTGACCGGCGGTCAGCAAATGTACTTCCACACTGGGCTGCTCATCAAAGCTGAAACACCTCAAGAAATTCTGGGTGTTATGGCGCACGAAACAGGCCATATAGTTGGTCGTCACAATATCACTCGCACACAAGCAATGGGATCGGCGCAAGGCTCCAGCTGGATCGCTTTAGGGCTTGGTGTTTTAGCAATCGCTGCAGGTGCACCTGATGCTGGTGTCGCTATTATGGCGTCCTCTCAGCAAGCAGCAGCCCTCACCTTCTTTAAGTACACACGTATTGAAGAAAGTTCGGCAGACCAAACAGGCCTAACATTACTTGAGAAAACAGGTATTCCAGCTGATGGTCTTGTGACTTTCATGGAGAATATACGCGTTTCTGAAGTGCTTTCAGCACAGCGCCAAGACCCTTATTACCGCACCCACCCTGAGATCGGTCCGCGCATTGGTGCTCTGCGTAATCGCGCTGAAACTATCACCGCTGAGGCAAAGCCTATTCCAGAAGAATACAAACGTGAGCTGGAAATGATGCAAGCCAAGTTAATTGGATTTTTGCAACCACGCACCGCGTATATCAAATACCCACTTACCGATACATCCACTGCTGCCCACTATGCCCGAGCAATCGCAGCCCATCAAAACAGAGACGAAACGGCTGCCTTAAAAGAAATTCAGACACTTATAGAGCTTGAGCCAGAAAACCCGTATTTTGAAGAACTCTATGGCCAAATTCTATTTGAGAACGGCAAATTTCAAGAATCTGTTCCCCACCATCGCCGCGCGCTTGAGCTCACTCAGGACCACTCGTTACTTTATGTGAATCTTGCGCAATCACTCATTTCTCTCAAAACCAAAGAAGCAAACGAAGAAGCAGAAGATCTTTTGCATAAAGCACTCGTTTTAGAACCGGGTAATGCATATGCATGGCGCCAGATGTCTTTTGCTTTAGGTGCGTTAGGCCGCAAAGCCGAAGCAGAGCTGGCAACTGCCGAATCTGCTTATGTAATAGGTGATTTAGTCAAAGCTAATATTTTTGCCTCGCGGGCAATGGCCGAACTACCACACGATACACCTAAGTGGAGACGAGCAGATGACATTGCTGCTATCACTCAGGCTTACATGCAGGCGAATCCTCAACGTCAACAAGGGCGACGACTAACCAGTCAATTCTCTATTGAAGCTCACAAAGACGTGAACCATCGCTAATATATCGACAAGCATTTGTTTGCTATACCAATAAAAACACACGATTTCTTCTTAAAGGACTTCCGACGAATGACTCTTGGTTCACTTGTAAAAATATCGGCAGCAAGCTCAGCACTTTTCCTTAGTGCAGCTTGCTCTCAAGCCTCGTCAGAGCCCACATCGGTATCGACTAAAGATAAAGCCGCTATAGAAAAAATCGTTCACGCATATATTGTTGAAAATCCGGAAGTTATGATTGAGGCACTCCAAGCACTCGAACAAAAACAAGAGATGGCTTCCGCCCAACAAAAAAGTGCATTCTTGCCAGCCTTCCTTGAATTGGAAAACGCTCCGTCACTTGGTCCTGACGATGCACCAATTACAATAATTGAATTTTTTGATTACAATTGTAGCTTCTGTAAAAAATCAACTGACTGGGTAATGAGCCAAGTTGATAGCGGCGATATTCGCGTGATCTTTATGGAATTGCCTGTTCTAGACTCCCGCACGAACACATCCGCACTGGCGGCTCGCGCCTCTATAGCAGCTGACATGCAGGGCAAATACAGAGAGCTACATACCGCAATGCTCAATGCTAACGGTCTCACAAAAGGACGTATCCTTACTCTTGCAAAAGATGCCGGGCTCGATACACAACAGCTTGCAAAAGATATGGAAAGCGCAACCGCTTATCGATTGCTTGAAGATACTATGAAGCTCGCTGAACAAGCTGACATTTTGGCGACGCCGAGCTTTTATGTGAATGGTGAGTTCGTATCTGGCGCTAACTTCCCATTGCTAGATCAACACATCTCAGCTGCGCGCGGCGGCAAATAAATCCTACTATAATCAAATACTAAAAAAGGCGGCCCCGTATAAGGGCCGCCTTTTTCATAATCGTTTCTATCGAACTATTAAAAATCTAATCTTTACAATAGCCTTCACCAACCTTCACCATCAAACAATTAGACTTTCCAGCTAACCATTTCATGCCAGTTGCATCGCCGTTGACAGGTTTGAGAACCAGTTTTTCACCGTCTCGCAAAAACTGTATACCACCTTCTACAGACGTTCCGTCAAAATTACCTAACATGTTCTCATCTAGCCCCCAGCGCATTTCAAGATAAAATGTCCCGTCATCAAGTGCTTCAATAGCCAGGTACGTTCCTTCGGGACCTGTATATAGTCCAGCATAATCACCCTTCATACCTGACGCATTACAGCCTCCAAGCAGGGCCAACACAGCTGCAGACATCAAAAATTTTCGCATAAGGTCTCCCTGGAAATATTACATACCTAAGCCCTAATCCCATATTATGGCTTTTGTTGCATGCTTTCCATAAATCTCTGCGCTTAGTTTAGATAAGTCCCGCTAGCGGAGAAGACGGATCTGCGTACATTTTCTTCTTCATGCGTCCCGCGAGATAGGCTTCACGTCCAGCAATAACAGCGTGCCTCATTGCCCGCGCCATACGGATAGGGTCTCTTGCTTCTGCAATGGCTGTATTCATCAAAACACCATCACACCCCAATTCCATAGCAAACGCAGCGTCAGATGCTGTTCCAACTCCCGCATCCACCAACACAGGTACACGCGACTGCTCGACGATAAGACGAATGTTTACAGGGTTTTGAATACCCAATCCTGACCCTATTGGTGCCCCTAAAGGCATAATTGCACAACACCCAATATCTTCTAAGCGACGCGCATAAACCGGATCATCAGAACAATATACCATCACATCAAAGCCCTCTTTGATCAGCACTTCTGCTGCTCTCAAAGTCTCCATCATGTCAGGATATAGTGTTTTCTGATCAGCAAGAACTTCTAGCTTAACAAGTTTCCAGCCACCCGCTTCACGGGCAAGACGCAGGGTGCGTAATGCATCCTCAGCTGTAAAACATCCCGCGGTGTTTGGCAGATAGGTGAACTTCTCAGGGCTTAAGTGATCACTCAAACGCTCTTGAGTTGGGTCCATCACATTCACGCGCCGAATCGCTACTGTAACAATCTCAGCACCGGCAGCCTCAGCAGCTTGTGCATTTTGTGCATAGTTTGCGTATTTTCCAGTACCGATGATTAAACGCGAGTTATATTCACGGCCTGCGATAGTAAGTGTATCTTTAGTGTGGGTATCAGCGCTCATTAGCCGCCTCCTACAAACTGAATGACTTCCAAGCGGTCGCCGGCTTCCAATTGGGTGGAGTCGTAAGCTGACTTAGGAACTATTTCTAAGTTGCGTTCTACAGCCAGACCTTTTTCTGGCAATCCCAATAAGGCTAAAAACTGCCCTAAGGTCGCCCCATCGGCGACTTCCTGAGCGCTACCATTAAGAATAAGCTGCATAAATTCGGTCTCTTCTATCGTTTTCACTCTATTTCTTGGCTTTTACATAAGTTCGTGCTTGCGTCTTTTGTCTCATCTTGCAAGTTTGCAGATATACGAGGATGCACATGAGTCTTATGCTTTATTGCCTTAATGGTCCAAACCTTAATCTTCTTGGAACGAGAGAACCAGAGATTTATGGTACAGATACATTAACTGACATCGAAAAGATGACGAATAAGTCTGCGAGTGATTTAGGCGCGAAATTAGTTTTTCGTCAGTCAAATCACGAAGGAGAGCTTATTGACTGGATTCAAGAAGCAAGAACCAAAGCTTCGGCGTTGATTTTAAACGCAGCTGCCTATACGCACACCTCTATTGCTATTCATGATGCACTCAAAACGTTGGACATTCCCATCATTGAGCTGCATTTGTCCAACCCACACTCTCGCGAGCCGTTTCGCGCGAAAAGCTATGTGGCTCCATGTGCGCATGGAGTTATTGCGGGATTTGGTTCCGCAGGCTATCGCCTTAGCGTAGAAGCGGCTATCACGCTCGTGAACAAACGGAGCAAAAACTAATGGCTGATAAAGTCGAAAAGCTAGACACCGCCCTCATCCGCGAACTAGCGAAAATCTTGACGGACGGAAATCTCGGAGAGATTGAAGTTGAACATGGAGATCTACGCATTCGCGTCTCCATGCCAGAACCTGCTGCAATTTCTTATGCAGCATCAGCACCAGCTGCTGCACCCGCAGCGCCTGCACCTGCCGCACCGGCTCCTGCTGCAACTATGTCAGCGCCAGTTGCTGTTGCAGTAAATGAAGCCAACATTGTAAAATCTCCTATGGTTGGTTCATCATACCTTGCCGCTGAGCCGGGTGCTGCACCATTCATCAACGTAGGTGACAAAGTCAAAGAAGGCCAAACAATCTTGCTTGTTGAGGCCATGAAGACTTTCAACCCAGTATCTTCTCACAAAGCAGGTATTGTTAAGGAGATACTTGTCTCTGATGGTCAACCAGTCGAATACGGCGAAGCTCTCGTCATCATTGAATAGGTGACATGATGATCAAGAAAGTTCTCATTGCGAATCGGGGTGAAATTGCACTGCGTATTCACCGCGCATGTAAGGAGATGGGAATCTCCACGGTAGCTATCCATTCGGAAGCTGACAAAGATGCTATGCATGTGCGTCTGGCTGATGAAAGTGTATGTATCGGGCCTGCCTCGTCCTCAGAATCATACCTCAATATCCCTTCTATCATGGCTGCTGCCGAAATTACGGGCGCTGATGGTATCCACCCAGGATATGGTTTTCTATCGGAAAACGCCAAATTTGCTGAAATCGTAGAAGCACACGATATTGCATTTATCGGTCCAACAGCGGAACACATCCGCTTAATGGGTGATAAGATTGCAGCGAAAGACGCTATGATCCGCACAGGCGTACCGTGTGTTCCTGGATCTGATGGTGGTGTTGCAAATGTGGAAGATGCCAAACGTATCGCAGCAGATATTGGCTTTCCTGTCATTGTAAAAGCCTCTTCAGGTGGTGGTGGTCGCGGTATGAAAGTCGCGCTAACTGCTGATGATATCGAAACAGCTTTCCGTACTGCTCGTACAGAAGCAAAAGCTGCTTTTGGTGATGATGCGGTCTACATCGAAAAATACCTCCAAAAGCCACGCCACATTGAAATCCAAGTGATTGCAGATACGCACGGAAACGTTGTTCACCTCGGTGAACGTGACTGTTCTTTGCAACGCCGTCACCAAAAAGTGTTTGAAGAAGCACCATCACCAGCCCTTTCCGAATCAGAGCGCAGTGAAATTGGTAAGCGCGTATGTGCGTCTATCAAAAAGCTTGGATATCGCGGTGTTGGAACAATCGAATTCCTTTGGGAAAACGGTGAGTTTTACTTCATTGAGATGAACACACGTTTGCAAGTTGAGCACCCTGTGACAGAAATGATCACGCGGATTGACCTTGTACGTGAGCAAATCCGCATTGCCGCAGGTGAGAAACTTTCCTTCAAACAGAAAGATGTCACATTTGTTGGTCACGCTATCGAATGCCGTATCAACGCTGAACATCCTCAAACATTCGTACCATCACCCGGTATGATCAAGGATTTCCATGCACCGGGCGGATTAGGCGTTCGCCTCGATTCTGCAATGTATACGGGATACAAAATCCCGCCATACTATGATAGTTTGATCGGAAAGCTCATTGTTCATGGCATGACCCGTGATGAATGCTTATTACGTTTGAAGCGTGCACTTGATGAGATGGTTGTCTCAGGTATTGAAACCACTCTACCCTTGCATCAAAGGCTTGTGCAAAATGAAGATGTCGCCAAGGGAAATTACGATATCCACTGGCTTGAACATTTTCTAGCACAAGACTCTTAAGGCAAACACATGTCAGACGGCTTCGGCCCTGATGAGTTGCTCGACTTATATCGTCGCGGCGTCTTCCCGATGGGTGAAGACGCCGATGACGCTAGCCTCTTCATCGTAGATCCAGATTTTAGAGGGATATTCCCACTCGAAAAACTTCGAATTTCTCGCAGCCTACGTAAAGTAGTGGGCCGCGATACCTTCACCGTTACAGTTGATGCAGCTTTTACCGCGGTAATGGAAGCATGTGCGGACAGAGAATCTACGTGGATCAATACACCAATAATAAACCTCTATTCCGCTCTCCACAGAAGCGGCTATGCCCACAGCGTTGAATGTTGGCAAGACGATGAACTTGTAGGTGGACTTTATGGCGTCAGCCTTGGCGGAGCTTTCTTTGGTGAAAGCATGTTCTCAACAGTTTCCAATGCCTCAAAGGTCGCCCTTGTGCACCTGGCAGCACGCCTAATTGCTGGCGGCTATCAATTGTTAGACACTCAATTTTTGACAGATCATTTGGAAAGTTTGGGGGCCATAGAGATCCCCCGCGTTGAATTTCAAGAGAGGCTAAAATCAGCGTTGGAGGTAGAGGGTAACTTTTATTCTGTCTCTGCGCCAATGTCTGGCAGATTAGAAGATTCACCCGAAGAAGGGCTTTCTTCAGGTGAATCAAATCCTAGACCCGATTCGTCATACAATCCCAAAGAATTCTCAGTACTCTCAGGCAAAGCTGCGTTGCAACTAATCACCCAGACATCATAAAGCGGATGCTCCAGCGCATTCAAACCAGGGGAACTTGCAAACATCCATCCTGAAAATAAGCGTGGGTCATCGTCTTGCGGGTGCCCCTCAGAGTTTACACCTGTAGATATAACTTCCAAAAAAGCAGCCGCTTCTGGAGGTTGCTCCTCTGGTGGCGACTGATAACATGCACGTACGGTCAATGCGAGACCACCAAACTGTGCGGTATCACCAACATCAATTTCTATATCAGTCGCTTGTCCAGTAATCTTCTCAAGTGCCCGTACTTTGACGGCTGTACGAGGATCTAGCGCAAATGCAGATTGAGCTGCTGTTGTTGCAAGCAAAGCTGCCGCCAATACCAATTTACGCATAATTACAGGCTCCACGCACAACGACCGAATCGTAAAAGAACAGATTTAATCATACGCCCAATTGTGGTGGGCGTATGACATTCAAATAAATTTAGCAGCAGATTAGTTGCCTACTATTATTGCGATAAAACTGTTATTGCGCACCAGCTGATTGAGATGAGATAGCATCCGCAATATTTTTGAGACGTCCATCAAGTGATGTTGCGAATTCAGTGATCAAAGGACC
Organism: uncultured Hyphomonadaceae bacterium; assembly: GCA_964351655.1. Classification (GTDB taxonomy): domain Bacteria; phylum Pseudomonadota; class Alphaproteobacteria; order Caulobacterales; family Hyphomonadaceae; genus Hirschia. The sequence continues at coordinate 52,584 of CAYGPD010000019.1, forward strand.
AAGTTCAACAGAACCACTTGTATAAGTAATCTCATCACCAGGCTGCAACATGTCCATTCCACCGCCTGGAAGCAATGCAATGTGAGGCCCAGACAACAAGCTATCTGATGATATTTTCGCTGTTGTATCTGAGTCCAATTCAATGCCGTTAGCAACATTGAGCTTAATCATCGGAATAAGGCGCTCTTTGTCTAATTCAACATTTGTCACAACACCAACTTTGACTCCCATCAAGCGCACATCTGTGCCTTGAAGAACTCCATTGATTGGCCCTGTGAATTGCGCTGTTAGCTCGTAGCTTCCCTTATTGCCCGTACTCTCTGTTTGCTGCATCGAAAACCAGACGAAAACGCCTGCAACAGCAATAACAGCTAGTCCGACAATTGTTTCAAACATTGAATCACGCATTTGGATCCCAAGCCTCATAATCACCGGCTGTCTTTGTCCGCTCATCTTTACGCGACAGACTGCCTTTAGGTTTATAAGCCATCAACGTACCTGTTAAATTTGGTTGGTGTGGCTTCTCAAAAGATTTCTTCAACAACGGTTCTTCTGTTGGAGGTTTGTCAAAAGTATGGTGCATCCAACCATGCCAGTCTGGAGAGATACGTGAAGGCTCAGCTTCACCATTATAAATCACATAACGACGTTTGCGGCCTTCCTGACTTGGCTTCTTTTCTTCATAGAACTTATTGCCCCATTCATCATCACCGATGAATATAGCACGACGTCCAATATCAAAACGAGTTCCAATTGTGGTGTTCTTCCACCAACCAATGACAGACATGCGTTCTCCTTAACCGATTTTCCGCGAATATGGCGCCGTCGCACCCAAAGGTCCAGCAACAACCGCAATCAGTTGCAATCAAACCCACGTGAAACAAAATCTTGTGGGAAAAACCACACATTCACACAAGATATATTGCACTATTGAACCAATTTGCGCACATTCACCATATTAAGGGAGAAGAATTAATGGTGCAGCGCAGGACTAAACAGCCGACTCAGTTATTGGCATCGCTTATGTCGGCAGGTGAAATCTGGTTAGAAACAGATAGATCCACGTCCCTAAACTCTGCCGAAGCCACTGATTATCTCAATGGCCTAGCAACATTAGACACATCTGCAAGCGCAAAATCCGCCATCACAAAAGCACTTTCCAAAGGCCGAATCTCTCCCTTGATTCCCCTTGGGGCTGCAATTGGTAGTGTTTCTCCTGCGCCAATATCATCTGGCGGCGCAGAAATGGCGATTGCTGAGGCTGCAACGGTTGCAGCGGCTCGCGCCGCCACTGCGCAAGGATTTGCTTCACTTTCAGATGCACTCGAAAGCCTCACAATCGATACTGATGATGACGGCTTACCTACAGAAGATGCCCTCACAGATGCCATTCGCTGTGGCGCTGATGCAGACCTTCTGGAGATTGCACTATCAACTCCAGGCGGTCCGCGTGCAGCAGCAGCAGCACTACGAAAGCAGGCGGCTGCCGCGCGCGATACAGGCACTGTGCACCTTGGCTTAACAGATTGGCGCGATGCATCGGCAGAGAAACTCGCAGACGCTTCAAACCGCTTGGCTGGCCTGCGCATAGGTCTACAAGTTAATCACCTCTCAAAATCTGCCCCAACAGCCAAATCACCGGCTTTGATTCTAAATTTGGGAGCTTATTTTAACGAGAAAAATTTCGCCGAAGAAAATCTTCGCTCTGACCTCGTTGATATTCAATCCGCATTTGCAGGTGTATTCATCGTTGTAGCAGGTCTCGCCGCTACGATTATGTCAGAAGGTTTAGCATTTGATTCACCGCAAGGACGTAATCGCGCTAAACAAATCGCGGCTTTGTTGGCTGAGTACCAATCCGAAAACGACAAAGATAAAACAGGACTTCAGTTTTCTTTTCTACGCCCATCTCCTCAAGCAGTTGCATGGCTAAATCTTGAAAGTCTTGGTGCTGATCCAGTCATATCCTTGATCTCAAGTGCAGACGAGGACGAGAACCGCTTTTCTCATTGCGCCGGCCTCGCTCTAAATTGTGCTGCGACCGAAAGCCAACGCCAAGACGTAGCGCTACGTGTCCTTGGTGCGCGTTCTCTTGATCAGATAGACGGATTAGAACGCAACCGCCTTGCAGAACGCGGCCTCAGCGAAGACGCTCTCGATCGTGTCGAACAAGCTATTCGCGACGGGCTACCCTTACGTAGCGCCTTCTCGCGCTGGGTTGTAGGTGATGACACGATCCGCAAACGCCTAAGCCTTGCGCCAGAAGCATTTGAAACTGACGGTGAAGCACTCCTTAGTGCTATCGGTATTTCTGCGCGTGAGATTGAAGAAGGCCGTGCTGCTGTTCAAGGCCGACGTCGCGCCGTGTCTGACCCAAATTCAGAACTCGCACAAATTTTCTACCTTGGGCACCATGCAAAAGCTGGTGCATGTATCCGTTTTGCGTTGAGCATACGCGAAGCACTCAATGTCCCTATCCTTCTAACCGTTCCTACAGCAGAAGCACGCCCGCCGACACGCCAAGATCTTCAATTGTGCTTTAGTGCTGCGATTGAAAATAATCTTAGCTTGCGCATAGATCCGTCTAAACCTCAGATTAATGAAACAATCTTAGAGCGTCTTGCAGAAGCAGAACGTCGCGCGCACACTCCGCCAACATTTGTACAGACACAAACCATTGCGCCGCAACAACCGAAACAAAACGTGCCAAGCCATATTCAAGCCCCCAACACGCACCCCGCATCGGATAAATATGCTGCGCGTCACCGTCTCCCAGACAGACGCAAAGGCTATATTCAAAAATCGACGGTCGGCGGCCACAAAGTTTACATCCACACCGGTGAATTTGAGAATGGTGAGTTGGGTGAGATCTTCATCGACATGCACAAAGAAGGTGCCGCCTTCCGCTCTTTGATGAACAATTTCGCCATCGCCATTTCAATCGGTCTTCAATATGGCGTGCCACTTGAAGAGTTTGTTGATGCCTTCGTCTTCACGCGCTTTGAACCTGCTGGCGAAGTTACTGGCAATGACTCGATTAAATCAGCAACCTCTATCCTCGATTATATATTTCGAGAATTGGCAGTCTCATATCTCGATCGCGATGATTTAGCCGAGATGGATGGCTTATCCTCAGATGGACTCGGCAAAGGCGCAGGAGATTCCACACGTGAGGTTCCCACCCCTCAAGATGCCGTACAGATGATTTCGAAAGGCTTTAGTCGCGGCATTATCCCTGATAATATCGTATTCTTGGATTCCGCCTCCAAGCGCCCAAAAGTAAAACCTTCTCCCGAATCTAATGATTTTGATGATGAAGAATCTTATGAGGATGACACCTCGACACCGCACACCCCAACGTCAGCACATTCAGAAGATGACCACCCCGACTACTTAGGAGATGCATGCCCTAATTGTGGTCACTTCACGCTTGTTGAGGATGACGGCGTTGCAATATGTGATGCATGCGGCGCGACAGTACAAACAGCGTAGAGCATATTATTCTATCGAAGTTTTGGTAAAATGCAGAAGCCATATTCAACTTGGCTTCATTATTGCTGTGATATGGGGAAACCCAGATATTATACCATTTTCTACGGGAAAGGTTCTCACAATGAAACGCGCCTTAATTGCTATTGCTCTGACATCCTTTGTGGCTCTTCCAGCATTTGCACAAGATGCGGGCCAGATTGCATCTGTTAAACAGGGCGCTGACTGTGAAGGCTGCAACCTTTTCCAAGCAGATTTTTCTATGGATGATCTTTCAGGCAGAAATTTAAGTGGCTCACGGTTACGTCAAGCAAACCTTGAAATTTCAACTTTAGACAAAGCCAATCTGACTAATGCAAATTTAAGTGTCGCTAACCTGTTTGGCGTACGCATGTCTGGAACGAATTTGACAGGCGCAAACCTTAAAGATGCAACACTTGTTGGCGGTTGGTTTGGTGGTGCGAATTTCACAGACGCGCAGTTGGAAGGCGCAGTTCTGTCTGGCGCATACCTCGTCACAACCAAGGGCCTAACACAAGCACAGCTAGCAACAACCTACTGCGATGCATCAACTGAGCTGCCTAAGGGCTTAAACGCGAATATGTGTAGATCAAACTAAGCTTTCTTCACACACCACAGAACAAAAAAGGGCAGTCATATCAAATGACTGCCCTTTTCTTTTAAAGCATTACATCAATAAATGTTATTTCTTTGGCTCTACCGGCACAAGGCGTAACGAAAGCTCTCTAAGCTGAGAGTTTTCTGCCATACTTGGCGCGCCAAGAAGCAAGTCTTGTCCCTGCTGGTTCATTGGGAACATGATCACATCACGAATGTTATCAGCCTCTGCCAATAGCATCACCATGCGATCAATACCCGGCGCGATACCACCGTGCGGAGGCGCACCATATTTGAATGCGTTTAGCATGCCGCCAAATTCTTCTTCCACCACTTCAGGCCCGTAACCAGCAAGCTCAAAAGCTTTAATCATAATGTCTGGGCGGTGGTTACGAATAGCGCCAGAAGATAGCTCTACACCATTACAAACAATGTCATATTGGTAAGCGAGAATATCTAGCTTTTTCTCATCAGTATCTGCAGCTTCCAATGCCTCTAAACCACCTTGTGGCATAGAGAATGGGTTGTGAGAGAAGTCCACTTTTTTGTTGTCTTCATCCCACTCATACATTGGGAAATCAACAATCCAGCAGAATTTAAAGATGTTCTGTTCTATTAGGTCAAGCTCTTCACCTACTTTAGTACGTGCAGCACCTGCGAGCTTATAAGCATCAGATTTTTTTCCAGCAGAGAAGAAGATACCGTCTCCTGCTTCAAGGCCCATCTGCTTTAGTAGGCCAGCAAGATGTTCCGCCTCAAAGTTCTTAAGTACAGGGTCTTGGCTGTCTATACCACCACCATCTGCTTCTTTAAGGCGCGCATAGCCAAGTCCTGGCGCTTGCATTTCTTTCTTCGCCCATTTGTCCATCTCATCGAAGAACTTACGAGATTTTTCAGCAGCAGCTTTTGGTGCTGGGATCGCAATAACTTTACCGCCACCAGAAATAATTTTTGCAAAGATACCAAACCCAGTTTTGCTATCATCACGGAAGAATTCAGTTACATCACTCAATTCAATCGGGTTACGAAGATCAGGCTTGTCAGACCCATATTTGGCCATTGCCTCAAGATAAGGGATACGTGGGAATGGCGCAGGCGTTACTTTTTTATCGCCAGAAAATTCTTCAAATACGCCATGCATGACAGGCTCGATAGATGCAAAAACATCTTCCTGTGTCACAAAGCTCATCTCAATATCGAGCTGATAAAACTCTAAAGAACGATCAGCACGCAGGTCTTCGTCACGGAAACACGGCGCGATTTGGAAGTAACGATCAAATCCAGACACCATCATTAGCTGTTTAAACTGCTGTGGAGCCTGAGGAAGTGCATAAAACTTATTTGGGTGCATACGAGATGGCACCAAGAAGTCACGCGCTCCTTCCGGGCTCGAAGCCGTCAAAATAGGAGTTTGGAATTCAGTAAAGTTTTGTGCCTTCATCCGCTCACGCAAGGATGTGATCACATTTGAACGCAACATTATGTTTTTGTGCAGTGTATCACGGCGCAAATCCAAATAACGGTGCTTTAGACGAATCTCTTCTGGGTAATCTGGCTCACCAAAAACAGGAAGTGGCAGCTCATCTGCTGCAGATTGCACGACGAGTTCGTCAATAACGACCTCAATCGCACCTGTATCTAGGTTTGCATTAGCGGTTTCTTCAGACCGAGCAACCACTTTACCTGTTACTGAGACTACACTTTCGACGCGTAAACGCTCTAAAGTGGAAAAATGCGCATTATCTGGCTGAACTACGCATTGCGTCAGAC
>CAYGPD010000020.1:0-55875 GCA_964351655.1 uncultured Hyphomonadaceae bacterium
GGTGTAGATCGCATAAAAATACCTTATCTTACTGAGAAGCTTGGGCAACGTAGATCGTGGATGATCATTGCTATATGCGGTACGGCTATTGGTTTGACAGTTATAGCTGGATCTGACCCGGTTAATGCGCTGTGGGTCACATTGATTGGTGCAGCTATCTTGGCATATTCAGGAGCAACTCTCGATATTGCTATAGATGCATGGAGAATTGAGTCGGCTGAAACGGTTGATCAAGGAACCATGGCTGCCATTTATCAGCTAGGGTATCGCTTCGCGATCATGTTCTCAGGCGTTGGAATAGCATTGGCTGATTACTTCCCATGGTTTGTAACCTTTATGCTGATGGCGTGTGTTATGCTTGTTGGCGGCGCGTTAGTGCTACGCATGAAAGAGCCTGCCCATGCAAAACGGTTAGTTGAAAAAGGCGAAGTACTCCCACTTTATAAAGCTATCTCAAATGCGCTGGTTGAACCCTTTAAACAATTGGCGGTTCGTCTTGGTGTATGGATCGTCCCTGTCGCGGGGGTTGTCGCTTTTTATCGTTTACCTGATTTTACAATGGGTGTGATGGCGGCACCACTTTACATTGACCTTGGATACACAAAAACAATCATCGGGGGATTTCAAAGTGGATTCGGGCCTTGGTTTTTAATTGCAGGTGCTTTTCTAGGTGCGATTTTCGTGGCCCGTTGGGGGGTTATGAAAACGATGGTTATTGGTATTCCACTAACATTCATAACGACAGCTGCTTATGCAGTCCTTGCAAATTTAGGGACACCTGATCAAGCAGATGCCATTCGCGCTGCGAATAATGGGGAATTATTGGGAGTGGTAGCGCCAAGCAATATTTGGTTGTTCGTAGCAATTGGAGCAGACAATATAGCGGGTGGATTTGTTGGCACAGCATTTATCGCCTATCTATCTAGTCTCACAGATCCGAGGAATGCAGCGACTCAATATGCCTGCTTAAGTTCTCTATATGCTTTTTTCTGTAAATTTGCCGCTGGGTTTTCGGGCCTTATCGCAGAAACTATTGGATATGCAGGATTGTTTTTATTGTCTGCGTCCTATGTCATTCCGGCTTTTATATTGATCATGATAATATTGATATATGGACCGAAATCAGCCAAAGGGCAGTCTGAATTTTCGTAAGTATTTTATAATCTAAAAACAAAAAGGCCGCCCTTTTTAAATGGGCGGCCTTTTTTTCATTACAGTATTTGGTTCTTATAATTTAGACCATTTTCCAGCCTTGGCCGCTCTCTTCACTGTGTAAATCGTAGGCAGCGAAGGTTGCCATGTTCACGATATCTGACACCGCAGAACCAAGCTGAACAATTTGGATTGGTGCGTTTAAGCCCAATAAAAGTGGTCCCACAACTGTTGTGTCACCCAATGAGGCGGCAAGCTTGGTCGAAATTGAAGCGGCGTGAATTGCAGGCATAATCAATATGTTCGCAGGCGCACTCAATCGGGAGAATGGGAAAGTCGAACGTGCATCTGGGTTAAGTGCCACGTCTACCGCGATATCACCCTCATATTCAAAATCAATGTCACTTCTTTGATCCATAAGGTTAGCTGCATGCCGTACAACATCAGCACGTTCACCTTTAGGGTAGCCGAAACTTGAGTTTGACAAGAAAGCAACGCGAGGCACAAAGCCCATCCGCTTTACCACTTTTGCAGCTTGTATTGCTGTGTCAGCCAATTGCTGTGCTGTAGGCATTTCAGTAATGGCTGTATCGGTAACGAAGATCGGCCCATTTTTGGAAATAATGATCGACATACCAATCGCGCATTCACCCTCACGCTCATCTGCCACGAGGCGAATATCACGCAATGCTGTGTGGTAGTTACGCGTTAGCCCTGTCACCATGCCGTCAGCATCGCCGCATGCCACCATACATGCACCAAAAACGTTACGGTCATTGTTTACAAGGCGTTGAACATCACGTTGCAATAAACCTTTACGCTGTGTGCGTTTGTAGAGGTAGTCAAAATAAGTTGGATTATTGTCAGACAAGCGTGCGTTGATAATTTCAAGCTCGTTCTCAGGCACACCAACGAGGCGCATGTTTTGTTTCACTTGCTCTTCGCGACCCACAAGAATTGGATGTCCCAATTGTTGGCTTTTAAAAGCAAATGCCGCACGAATGATTGCCGGCTCTTCACCTTCAGCAAATACAATGCGCTTTGGTTCTTCGCGGCGAACAGCCCCTTGGAATCGTTGTAAAAATCCAGCAGATGGATTTAAGCGGCGCGCCAAAGTGTTGGAATAGGCTTCCATGTCTTCAATAGGCTTACGAGCAACACCCGTATCCATCGCAGCTTGTGCAACGAATGGCGGAATGTATGAGATTAGACGCGGATCAAATGGAACTGGAATGATGTAGTCACGTCCAAATTTTGGACGAGCGCCATGATAAGCTGCTGCCACTTCGTCTGGAACATCCTCACGTGCAAGCATTGCAAGCGCACGCGCACATGCAACTTTCATTTCTTCATTGATGGCTGATGCTCGAACATCCAAAGCACCTCGGAAAATGTAAGGGAAACCAAGAACGTTGTTCACCTGATTAGGGTAATCGGATCGTCCTGTCGCGATGATTGCATCTCCGCGCACTTCCATAATTTCTTCTGGTTTGATTTCGGGGTCTGGGTTAGCCATGACGAAGATAATTGGGTTCTTCGCCATGGATTTCACCATGTCTTTGCTCACAGCGCCTTTGACAGACAAACCAATCAATACATCTGCGCCGTCACATGCTTCAGCGAGTGTACGTTTTTTTGTTTTCACAGCAAAAGCAGATTTATATTGGTCCATACCCTCGGTACGTCCCTGATAAATCACGCCGTCTCGGTCACACATTAAAATGTTGCTTTTCGGTACACCAAGGTGATGGATCAATCCGGCAACGGACAGTCCAGCTGCACCGGCACCAGAGACAGCCACTTTAATGTCTTTTAGGTTGCGACCTGTAATTTCTGCAGCGTTGATTAAACCCGCAGCTGCGATGATAGCCGTACCGTGTTGATCATCGTGAAAAACAGGAATGTTTAGTTTTTGGCGAAGTTCTGCTTCAATTTCAAAACATTCAGGCGATTTAATATCTTCAAGGTTGATACCGCCAAATGTTGAACCGATCATACGCACACAATCGATGATTTTGGTTGGGTCTTCCTCATCAATTTCGATATCGAATGAATCAACATCGGCAAACCGTTTGAAAAGAACAGATTTGCCTTCCATAACTGGCTTGGAGGCGAGGGCACCCAAATTACCTAACCCAAGGATTGCTGTACCGTTTGAAATAACGGCGACTGTATTCCCCTTGGAAGTATAGTCATAAGCCAAATCTTCATCTTTTGCGATCGCCTCAACGGGAACCGCAACACCGGGGGAATAAGCCAGCGACAGATCACGTTGTGTCTGCATCGGTTTGGTTGGAGCCATTGAAATTTTGCCAGGAGTTGGCAATTGGTGGAAAGCTAGCGCTTCTTCGTCCGTAAAAGATGGGCGTTTAGAGCTCATGTGCGTATTGTCCTCGTGTGGCATATCTGCCTGATTTTGTGTCGACTTCTTATATCGAAGCTGCAGATCTCACTCTAACGGATCAATTCTGCTGTGAATAAATAAACTGCGGAAGACCGCTAGATCGATAAAATGCAATTTCTTCGCTTTGTCACCCTTGCAGTGCAATTTAGTCTGGCTAGTGTGCCGCTCATGTCAAAAGCACCATCTCCCTTTTTGGTCCAGTATCTTGAAATCAAAGAACGCCACAACGATGCGCTCTTGTTTTTCCGTATGGGCGATTTTTATGAACTCTTCTTCGAAGACGCGCAAATTGCTGCGGCTGCCTTAGATATTACATTAACCGCCCGAGGTCAGCACTCTGGTGAACCAATCCCTATGGCGGGTGTACCATTTCATGCGGCAGAAGGCTATCTGGCGCGATTGATTCGTCTTGGGCACAGAGTCGCAGTTTGTGAGCAGCTGGAATCTCCCGAAGAAGCGAAAAAACGCGGTTACAAATCTATCGTAAAGCGGGATGTGGTACGAATTGTCACACCGGGCACTTTGACAGAAGATTCGCTGCTAGATGCACGCTCATCCAATATTCTTGCAGCAATTGGATTAGCGGCGGGTGGAAGTGAAGGAGGGGTTGCGTTAGCTGACGTCTCTACAGGAAGGTTTGAGGTTTTCGAAGCTCCCCCTGAAACACTCAGTGAAATTTTATCATCACTCGCGCCAAAAGAATTGTTACTGAGCGAAAGTGCTTATGCCAGACCGTTGATTTCCAGTATATTGGAAAACTTAAAAACGGCTGTCACACCAAGACCCGCAGTTAAGGCAGACAAAACATCAGGCGAACGCCAGTTAAAAGATGCGATGGGTGTGAAATCACTCGATGCATTTGGAGGGTTTTCAGCAGCTGAACTATCAGCGTGTGCATTGTTGCTTGATTATCTTCATTTAACTCAAGCGGGTGAAGCGCCGCGTCTTGATCCGCCAAAGCGATATTTGGGCAAGAGCTTTATGGCGATTGACCCCTCAACGCGTGCAAGTCTTGAAATTGATATGTCCGCACAAGGTGGACGCAAAGGTTCATTGTTACATGCGATTGATTGTACGATCACAGCGCCGGGTGCGCGGCGGTTGGCAGACAATTTATCCCGCCCCTTAATCGATCTTGATGCAATTAATGCGCGTCTGGATGCGGTCGGAATGTTTGTGTCTGATAGGGATTTACGAGAGGAAGTGCGTGAGTCTCTTAAGCAAGGAGCAGACATAGAACGGGCACGCATGCGGCTGCAGCTCGGCAGAGGGGGGCCAAAGGACCTGCAGGCTATTTCCAAAGGGCTAGCAGCCGGGGCGCATGCGGCCACCAGACTAAGGGCAGGCATGGCGGGGTTGCCACCTTTGCTGGAAGAAGCGTGTCAGTTTCTTGATCTTGAAGTGCAGACAGAATTGGGTGAATTCTCCAAGGTGCTTACGGCGGCCATTCATGAAGATGCACCTGTGCTTGCCCGTGATGGCGGCTTTGTGCGTGCAGGCTATGACGATGAGCTTGATGAGGTGCGATCACTTCGAGATGACAGCCGAAAAATCATTGCAGGATTACAAGCAAAATATGCTGAAAAAACTGGCATAAGCAGTTTAAAAATACGTTATAACAAGGTATTAGGATATTTCATTGATGTGACGACGCGCAATGCGGATGCAATGCAAAATGGTCCACACGCTTCTGATTTTATTCATCGCCAAACGATCGCTTCAGCAATGCGGTTTACCACTGTAGAACTTGGAGAATTGGATGGTCGTATCGCCCGCGCCGATGGTGAAAGTAAAGCGCGAGAGTTAGATATTTTCAATGATCTAGTGAAGCGAGCTGAAAACCTATCAACACAGCTTAGATCCTCAGCTGATGCTTTAGCCGCACTGGACGTCGCTGCCAGTCTCGCCCATTGGGCAGAAGATGTGAAAGCCGTACGGCCACAACTCGATGATTCTACACGCTTTAATGCCGTGTCCGCTCGTCACCCTGTTGTTGAAGCGGCGTTACGTAAAAGCGGTGATGGTTTTACTGCAAATGATTGTTTGCTCGATGCTGCGGGTGTTGATGCCCCTCGATTGATGATGATAACTGGACCGAATATGGCGGGTAAATCAACTTACCTCCGGCAAAATGCATTGCTCGCTATCCTCGCGCAAGCGGGGTGCTTTGTACCAGCACAAAAGTTTGAGCTTGGCCTTGTTGATCGTGTATTTTCAAGGGTTGGGGCATCCGATGATTTGTCACGTGGCCGTTCGACATTTATGGTCGAAATGATTGAAACTGCAGCAATTTTAAACCAAGCGGGTCCACGGGCGTTTGTGATATTGGATGAAGTAGGGCGTGGTACCGCCACATATGATGGATTGGCTATAGCATGGGCTGCAGTCGAGCATCTTCATGAAAAAAATAAGTGTCGTGCGATATTCGCAACCCATTATCACGAACTAACTGATTTGGCTGAGAAACTATCTTTTGCTGGCAATGCATCACTTCGCGCCAAAGATTGGCAAGGCGATCTAGTTTTCCTGCATGATGTAAAGCCGGGTGCTGCGGATCGTTCCTACGGTGTACAAGTTGCAAAGTTGGCGGGAATGCCGCGGGTGGCGGTGAAGCGCGCTGAAGATGTCTTAAGACGTCTTGAAGGTGAAGCGAAGAAGGGAGGGCCAAGTCTAGATGAGCTCCCGCTATTTGCTGCTGTGGCCGAGCCAACTATGGAATTTAAACGGAGTGATGTCGAAATCATGCTTGAAGGTATTGATGTAGACGGTGTTACACCACGAGAAGCGTTGGAATTATTGTATAATTTGAAATTAAAACTTGGAAGTTAGCTGATTTCATTCTGTTCTGTCGCATGAATGTCGGTTAAGAAGGGCGTATGCAAGATAACAAAACAGCCCATCGCCGATCTCACCCTCGTTCCCGTCCAGGCACTTGGCGTATTTCTGATATTATCAATCCGCGTCAATTGCGTACACAGCTAACTGCTGCGCATATGGATAATGTGCATAACCAGCAGCAAGCGCGAAAGCGCGTATTAGACCTTCTTCATGGTGCACTGTTTCGTGGTCGTATGATTGCGCAAGAGCGTCTTGAAGCTGGTGCAGATGGTTTGGATACGGCAAATCTTTTATCCGCTGTAATGGATGAAGTTCTTCATGCACTATTTGACTATACCACAACACATGTTTTTCGTGTCAAAAATCCAACCCAAGGTGAGCGTATGTCTGTCTTGGCCGTTGGTGGGTATGGACGTAGCGCTTTAGCGCCATCTTCGGATGTCGATTTGTTGTTCTTGCGTACCTATAAGCAAACCCCTTGGGCAGAAAGTGTCATTGAATACATGCTTTATGCGCTTTGGGATCTTGGTCTTAAAGTGGGGCACGCGTTTAGAACTATTGACGAGTGTATTCGTCTTTCAAAAGAAGATTTTACAATTAGAACAGCCATTCTCGACAAGCGCTTTTTGTTTGGTGACGAGGAAATTAAACAAGAGTTAGACCAGCGCTTTCACAAAGAAATTATTGAAAATCGCGCCGCTGAATTTGTTCAGGCTAAGCTTGAAGAACGCGATCGACGTATTTCGCGTGAGGGCAATTCTCGTTTCCGTGTCGAGCCTAATGTTAAAGAGGGAAAGGGAGGGTTGCGTGATCTTCAAACTCTCTTTTGGTTGGCGAAATATGTGCATGGCGGTGAAAGTTTCAATGACGTTTTAAATAATCACGTTTTTTCAAAATCAGATGCAGCTTTATTTCGCCGTGAAGCGAGGTTTATGTGGACGGTCAGATGCCACCTCCACTATGTAGCAGGGCGTGCCGAAGATCGATTGAGCTTTGATTTGCAACCGGAAATCGCATCGCGCATGGGATTTGTCGACCGTGCCGGAATGACCGGGGTTGAGCGGTTTATGAAACGATATTTCATTGCCGCTAAAGAAGTGGGCGCTCTTACGCGTATTCTTTGCGCAAAACTCGAAGAAAATGAACAAAAAAAGCCGTCGGGTCTATTAAGGTTTTTACCTGCTCCAGCGTCAAAATTACTCGAAAATAAGAATTTTGTTCTTGATGGCGGTCGGGTCAATTATGCGAATACAGATATTGTTAAATCAGACCCTTTGAATTTATTGCGCTTATTTGATGAAGCTGACAATGCTGGATATGATATCCATCCAAATGCGATTGCAACGGCAAGAGATAATCTGAAAGAGCTAAAGGTATCCTATAGAAAAGACCCTATAGCGCAGAAACTTTTTTTGGATATTGTGACGTCACCAGATCATCCCGGTACAACATTGAAATTAATGAATGAGACGGGTGTTTTAGGGCGCTTTCTTCCAGAGTTTGGTCGGATTGTCGGGCAAACCCAGTTTAATATGTATCACCATTATACTGTTGATGAGCATACTATTCGTGCTGTTGAAGCGATGAATGATGTTGAGAAGGGGGAACTTGCAGAGGAACACCCGCTTTCGACCACATTGTTCCCCAAAATTCAAAATCGGCGCGCTCTATATCTGGCAATGCTGCTGCATGACACAGGTAAAGGACAGGGTGATCAGCAAATCGAAGGTGCTAAGACTGCGCGTGGTGCCTGTTTGCGCCTTGGTGTGGAGCCTGAAGAAGCAGAGCTTGTGGCGTGGCTGGTTGGTAATCACCTTGAGATGAGTGATACGGCACAGCGTCGCGATATTTCGGATCCTAAAACAATTGCCACCTTTGCTAAAAAGGTCGGTACGGTAGAGCGGTTGCGGTTGCTGCTTGTTTTAACCGTGTGTGACATTCGCGCAGTCGGGCCGGGCGTGTGGAATAGTTGGAAAGGGCAACTCCTAAGAGAGCTATATTATGCAACCGAAGCGGCATTGCGCGGTGGACGAGCTGATGAAGCATCAGTGAGAACCCAAATTTCAAACAGAGCGAATGAAGCTAGGGAAGCATTTTCTATTAGGTGCGATAATATTCCTCCAAGCATACTTAGTCTTGAAAATGCGTATTGGATTTCATTTGAGACTGAAATTCATTTATGGCATGCCACTCAAATCTGGGGTGCGAAAGGTGAAACTGTTTCTGCTGCACGTATCGAAAAAGAATTAAGTGCAACCCAAGTTATGGTTTTTGCCAAGGATCGACCAAGGCTATTTGCAGATCTTTGTCGTGTACTCACCAATTCGGGTGCAGATATTTTATCGGCGCGTTTGTATGCTACAAATGACGGACATGTTTTGGATGTATTTGAAATACAAACAAGTATAGGAGATCCATTTTGTGAAGGTGACCCAATTCGATTGCAGCATTTATGTGATAGTCTGAGAGCAATCGCCATAGGTGAAAAGCCCAAAATTGAGCTTAGTGAATCTGAATACAAAGCCTCTCGCCGACAAGCGGCATTTATAGTTGAGCCTGTTGTATCTATAAATAATTCAGCATCAAATAGTGCTGTTGTCATTGAATTGTCGGGTCGAAACCGTCAAGGACTGATGCAGGAGATCGCGAATGTGCTGCTCAATTCTAATTTGTCTATTCAATCAGCCCACGCAGAAAGTTACGGCATGCTTGTACACGACGTATTTTATGTTGAAGCGAGCGATGGTGTAATTATAGATGAGGGAAAGCTTACGCAAGATTTGCTTGATGTATTAAAGCGCGGCGATTTAGAAGCGCCTAGAACACCGGCACGCGCTTTAAAGCGTGCGAAAAGTTCTGAAAATAGATAGGCTGGAAAATGAGTTTAGCGCGCAACGTGTTTGTTCAGTCGACTCTTACGTTTGGAAGTCGCATTTTAGGCTTCATTCGCGATGCAGTCATATTTGCTAAGCTCGGGGCGGGACCGCTCACAGATGCATTTCTAACAGCGCAACAGTTTCCAAACTTGTTTCGCCGTCTACTTGCTGAGGGTGCATTTGCACAAGCGTTTGTGCCTTTATATAGCAAATCTCAAGCAGAAGAAGGCGACGAGGCCGCCACCAAAATGGCAACTGAAACAATGTCGATGTTGTTTACAGTTACAATTGCTTTGTCTGTTATCGCACAATTGGCGATGCCCTGGATTATGCTTGTTTTGCAAGCGGGATATCGAGATGATCCCACAATTTTCAATCTCTCTATTTTGCTGACCCAGATAACGATGCCTTACCTTGTGGGTATGGCGCTATCTGCGTTGTTTGCAGGTGTTCTGAACGCTGGTGGGCGGTTTGTTTTATCGGCTGCCGCACCAACATTGATGAATGTGTGTTTGTTGATAGCCGCATTTAGTTTCAATGATCCAAGAATGGTTGCAATTGCGTGTTCGGTAGCCACTTTGGTAGCGGGCATTTTGCAAGCTGGCGTATTATGGTTGGGCGCTAAACGTTTCGGTGTGCATCTGAAAATGCGGTGGCCCAAAATAACGCCAGCAGTGAAAAATGTTGCGAAAATCGCTGTACCGGGAGCTTTGGCGGCGAGTGCGACGCAAATCAATATTATAGTGTCTTCATCCATTGCATCGTTTGAGGCGGGTGCGAAAGGGTGGTTGGCATCAGCGGATCGGTTTTATCAATTGCCATTGGGTATTGTTGGGGTGGCAGTTGGGGTGGCAATACTGCCTCGATTATCGCGTGCAATGAGTCGTGTCGGGTCCCAAACGGATACGCATAGGACACTTGATGAGGGTATTGCTCTTGCGATGGCATTGACGTTGCCGGCGGCGGTAGCTCTTGGTTTAATTCCATTTTTTCTAATAGACGCATTGTTTGGACGGGGGCAGTTTGACGCCAATGACTCCGCGATGGCGGCGCAAGCGCTAGTTCAGTATGCATGGGGTGTTCCTGCGTTTGTATTGGTAAAAGTGTTGGCACCAGCGTTTTTTGCGCGTCAGGATACGAAACGGCCAATGCAGTTTGCGGTGATTGCGGTTATCGTGAATACCGTGTTTGGAGCGAGTGCTTTTTTCTGGTTAAGAAACAATGGATTACCGGGTTTTCCTGGGTTGGCTGTTGCAACGAGTTTTGCCGCTTGGCTCAATGTGATCATGCTTTGGATCACGCTTATCAAGCGCGGGGATTATAAACCCAGTGGTTTGTTGCTAAGTCGTGTTATGCGTGTGCTTGTCGCCTGTTCACTGCTTGGTGCTTATCTGTATGTGGCAAACATGTATCGTGAGTTCGTACAGACCTATCTCTGGGACTCGCGTGTTATGGCTTTGGCTGCAATCGTGGTTGTGGGCGGTATTTTATACGGAATTTTGGCATTGATTACGGGAGCCGTATCGCCGCGGGAAATTAAAAACATGATGCGTAGAGGCAAATCTTAGACAATAGGGCAGCGACTGTCTTTGGCTTAGACACTTGCGTGATATTCTTAATGTGCGATAGACCGCCTATCTCTCAATATAAGTAAAAGGCCCAATTTGATGAGCGATACAGAGAAAGCCTATAAAGGCCCAGAACGTGTTTTTTCCGGCATGCAACCATCGGGTGATTTGCACCTTGGGAATTATCTCGGCGCTTTGATCAATTGGGTAAAAATGCAAGAAGATTGGGAGTGCGTTTTCTGCGCTGTCGATTTGCACGCAATTACTGTACCTCAAGACCCTAAAATTCTCGCAAGTAAAACACGAGAGATTGTGGCAGCTTGGTTGGCGGCTGGAATTGACCCAAAGAAGAACATCGTATTCGCGCAATCATCGGTTCGGGCACATACAGAATTAGCTTGGATTTTAAATTGTACGGCCCGCATGGGCTGGGCTGAGCGTATGACGCAATTTAAAGATAAAGCAGGTAAAGATGCTGAACGCGCTTCGGTGGGATTGTTCACATATCCTGTTTTGATGGCGGCTGATATTTTGGCTTATAAAGCGACGCATGTTCCTGTCGGTGATGATCAAAAGCAGCATTTAGAATTAACCCGCGATTGTGCGGACCGATTTAACCGTGATTTTAACGCCCCTAATTTCTTCCCAATTCCTGAGCCACTCATTCAAGGGCCGGGTGCGCGGATTATGTCGTTGAAAGACGGGACGAAGAAGATGTCAAAATCTGACCCGTCTGAATTATCGCGTATTAATCTTGTGGATGATGGCGATACGATTGCCAAAAAAATCAAAAAGGCAAAATCAGATGCAGATGCACTGCCTTCTGAAGTTGCTGGTTTAGAAGGGCGTCCTGAGGCGCGCAATCTTGTGGGCATTTATGGCGCGCTTGCGGATATGACAAGTGCGCAGGTGTTGGCTGAATTTGGCGGGGAGGGGTTTGGGAAATTCAAACCTGCATTAGCTGAATTGGCTGTTGAAAAACTAGCACCAATTTCTGAGCGTATGCGTAATTACATGAGTGATACGGCGCAAATTGATGTAATTTTGAAAGACGGTGCTGAGCGCGCTAGCGCAATAGCCGATCCGATTTTGAAGCAAGTACGTGAAACCGTGGGGTTTGTAAGCGTTTAAGCAATGCAAGCGGACCTTAGAGGTATTGGAGACGAGATATGACAGCATATAACTGGGTTAAGGGTATCGGTTTAGGATGTGTGGTTGTTGCTATGATGGCAGCATGTTCACCCAAATCTGACACGGTTGAAACGACAGCTAACCAAGCTCAAGAAGATACGCAGAAAGTGGAAGAACGTATTGCTGAATCTGCAATCATTGTTTCGGACGCTTTAATACGCACGCCTCTTGGTGGAAAAAATGTGACAGCGGGCTATTTCTCTCTGACGCTTGGCCAAGATGATCGTCTTTTGTATGCATCAACTGAAATGGCTGACAAAATCGAACTACATACAGTCGAAATGACAGATGGTGTGATGCAGATGCGTGAAATGGATGGCGTTGATATAAAAGCCGGACAAGCAGTTGTGTTTGCACCTAAAGGTGAGCATTTGATGATTTTTGGAGTTAAACCCTTAAACGAAGGGGATATTGTTGAAGTGACGTTTGGGTTTGAATCTGGACGTACAGCAACGGCAAATTTCACCGTAGGTATGCCTGATGTTTCAAAAGGCGCTGGACACGACCATTAATGAAACGTAACCTTTGAGATGTTGGTTAGTCGATGCACTCTGTTTGTGATTGAGTGCATCAATCTTACGAGGTCCGGAAGTTATAGATGAGTGTTCTTCAGTTTAGTCGTAGACAAGACGTAATTGCTGATGAGCCGACTATCGTCGAGATAGATAAACCTATTCCATTGAAATTTAGACCTGTTGAACGATTAAAGCGGGCAGGTGTACTAAAAATATTACGTCGATATTTGATAATATTGACGAGTATCGCCGCCATCCTCGCTTATCCAGTGCTTATTTTGTTAGCCAATCATATTGATGATGATTTGGAGTTTCCTGATTCTATCAATCAAAATTGGTCGTCACCTTGGGCCGGGGTCGGTACGCAATTATTGCTACGCGAAGCGAATACTTACGGGTGGACACCAGACGCCCCTGTTTGGAGCCCTGCTGCAAGACTTACCGCTATGCCTGCGTATCAATTAGCGATAGCGCACGCTGTAGGCGATTTTGCGGAATTGGTGAATCAGCAGATGGGAGAGCAAGCTGACACAAGCTTAAATTCTGTTGCTTTGCTGTTGTCACGCGATGTTACTGCCAATGAAATACGTGCTGCGGGTGAAGCTTTAACCAGCTTTGATGGCGGAGTGCGTTTACGCAGATACGATGACAGTATTAGTATCGCTCAATATGCCCAACGCTTAGAGTTATTTATATCTTGGATGCGGCAATCGCAAACCGAGCTATCGTCGGTAATTGAAAATGCAAAAGGGCAACCCTTTGATTTGGTCGCCGTTGAGGCTGTTTATCGTGCAAAAGCGCGGGCGTATGTTGGTCATAGATTTATGAGCTATATGAAAATGCCTGCGGGCCTTTCTATACGAAATGAGATCGAAACCACCGTAAGCACGCTAGAAAAGGGTGCCAAATTTTCGCCTCTGTTCGTGATGAACGCGAAACCCGATAGTCTCTTATTGGCTTCTCACCCGGTATCCTTATATCTTCAATTGAATGAAGCTGAACGCGCTTTGGTGAATATGGCAAAAGCTGTAGAAGCGCAAAACCTATAACTAGCGCGTGAATTAAGACAGATTTGAGTGCATCGTAAATTCTGGATTACGTGTTACATTTAAAAATAAAGATGTGGGATATTTTGTCCTTGGAGGATGATTTCGTGCAGATTGAAAATGAGCTAAATGACTTGAACGTAAAAGAGCGTCCTGCAGATGCTACGCTTACGCGTAAGTTTCTCACTCTGGCAGATGATACCCAAGAATGTTTTCCTGCCATTATGTTTGCGGCAATGCGGGCAAAACGCGTTGGTGCTGGGCTTGTTATCACCAGGGTTGTTCAAGTTTCAGGGATGGGCCACTGGCGCGGGCTTGATGAAGATATGCGCACAGAGGCGATGGATAACGCATTAGCTGAAGTTCAATCATTGGCACGACTGGTTAAAGAGCGTGTGGGCATTGATGCTGAATTGATTGTTGATGAAGGTAAACCTGAGCAAATAATTTCCAAAACAGTGGATCGAGACCATACAATTAAGGTGATTGTATTGGGGTCTGGATCCGGTCGAGGCGGCCCCGGTCCGCTTGTTGGGCGCATTGGGCGCGGTAAAGCGCTGACCACACGACCCGTGGCAATAACCATTATTCCAGGAAACCTAAGCGACGAACAATTGAATGAAATGGGTGGTGCGCACCACTAATACCTGAGCTAGTTGGTAGGAAACCTCTTGTTTTTGTCGCGTAAAAGCGCCATTTGAGTGTCCTGTAAGGAGACTTGTCCATGTTTATACAAACTGAAGCTACGCCAAACCCGGAAACGTTGAAATTTTTGCCTGGTCGGGAAGTCTCTCCTAAAACGCCTTATGAGTTTTTAGAGGAAAAGGAAGCGGGCTCTTCTCCGCTGGCAGCTTTCCTATTTACATTGCGCGGTGTGAAGACTGTATTTTTGGGTGCGGACTTTGTGGCATTGACTAAAACACCTGAAACAGATTGGGCTGTATTAAAGCCTAAAGCGCTCGCGTGTATAATGGATCACTTCGTATCTGGTATGCCTGTGATTGCTGATATGAGTGATCCTGAGCCTAAAGCAGAGATTGTTTATGAAGGTGAAGCGGCTGAAATCGTGGCAGAAATTAAAGAATTAATTGAGACACGTGTGCGCCCAGCTGTGGCCAATGATGGCGGGGATATCGTCTTTGAGAAATTTGATGTTGATACCGGTGTAGTAACGCTGCAAATGCGCGGTGCCTGTGCGGGGTGTCCATCTTCTACAATGACGTTGAAAAACGGTATTGAGAATATGCTTCGTCATTATGTGCCGGAAGTTACGGCGGTTGAAGCAGCGGCGGTATAGGCTGTTTTAGTGTGATGAAAATACTGGCATTGAGCACTGTAGGGAATGCCTGTGAAGCGGGGGTTTGGTTGGATGATGAGGTTGTCGCACATGTGTGTGAACCTATGTCGAAAGGCCATGATACGCGGCTGCCTTTATGTGCAAAGCAAGCGATAGCTGAAGCAAATATAACCTTTGGTGAAATTGATCGTATTGCTGTAATTGCTGGGCCAGGTTCGTTCACGGGCGTTAGAGTTGGTGTTGCATTTGCGCGTGGGCTAGGGGTTGCGCTCGGGGTGCCTGTTGTGGGTGTTAGCAGCTTAGAAGCAGCACTGCCGAAAGCGACGCAAGGACGAGTATTGGTTGCATTGCCTGCTCGTCGACGTGAGCCAGATTTAAGTTGGTGGGCGCAAGTGTTTCAAGATGGTGAGCGAACGAGTGATCCTATTGAAGCGGATGTTGAGAAGATACGAGAGCTAGTGGAAGCTTGCGATAGTGTGTGCGGGCAGGGGTTGGACCTGTTGGAAGGCATTGTGTATTCGGCTGCAACACCTCACTTGCAGAGAGCAGTTCAATGGGCATGCACGGCGGAAACGGCAAATTTGAAACAGGCTGATCCTCAATATGTGCGTGCGCCAGATGCTGTGCCTATGAAGGTTAAGCCAACTCCAGCGCGGTCTTGATGCGTGTAGATGTGCGGTTAGCTAATGCAGGTGATGCCGGTGTGATGGCCGACATACATGCGGACAGTTTTGAAAAAAACTGGTCAAAATCTGAAATTGAAGACCTTTTGCAAGGTGATGCAAATTCTGGATGGGTGATCGGGCGCGAGAGTGATATTTATGCGTTCGCGATTTTGATGCATTCAGGGGATGATATTGAGATTTTAACAATCGCGACTGCGCCAAATCATAAGCGTGCGGGGTATGCTAAAAAGTTGTTGCGTACATGTGATCAGGCATTGGTGTCGGATTGCAATGCTCAGGATACAACAGAGAAACGCTGGCTGCTTGAGGTCGCGATTGATAATGTTGCGGCAATAGGACTGTATGAAAGTTTGGGGTTTGGGCGGATCGGGCGGCGTAAAAACTATTACACAAAGCCCAATGGAGTTTGCGTGGATGCATTGGTCTTTTCAGCAAAACTGGGAAAATTGGACCATTAATGCAAGCTATAGTTAATATTACGGACTAGAGGTGGCGTCTTCTCTGGACAATCTGGGCCGATGCACGCATATCTTTTTGTAAGATGAACTGGAGGGTGCGTTATGATGATTGAGCAACGTTGTATTGAAAAAGGTCTACGGATGACCGAACAACGCCGTGTTATTGCGAAAGTTTTGTCCAGCGCAGACGATCACCCTGATGCTGAAGAGCTACATCGCCGCGCATCTGCGGTAGATAGCAACATATCTTTAGCGACAGTTTACCGAACTGTGCGCTTGTTTGAAGAGTCTGGCATTATTGAACGTTTAGACTTTCGCGATGGACGGGCACGTTATGAGGAAGCCACTGACGATCACCATGACCATTTGATCAATGTGAAAACTGGTGAAGTGATTGAGTTTGTAGATGAAGAAATTGAACGTCTTCAGGAAGAAATAGCCCGCAAATTGGGATACAAACTCGTTGACCATCGTATGGAACTTTATGCTGTGCCAATCACGGATAAAGACTAATCTGGTCTTGAAATGGGATGTCGGAGGCGTGAAGATATTGCGCCTTGATGATTTTAATTGAAAATCTATCACTTTGACGCTTGGAATCTCCTAGCGTCTTAATAGGTTTTAGGGCATAACCCAGCCCCATGACTGATCAGACAAAAACACCAAGCCCTAAAAAGCTATTCATCAAGACATATGGCTGCCAAATGAACGTCTACGACTCTGATCGTATGCGGGATGTGTTGAAGCCTCTTGGATATGCACCGACAGATGCACCGGAAGGCGCAGACCTTGTTGTGCTCAACACTTGCCACATTCGTGAGAAAGCGACTGAAAAAGTCTTCTCCGAATTGGGGCAGTTAAAACGCATGAAAGCGGCCTCTGGTGGCAAGATGACGATTGCAGTGGCTGGGTGTGTCGCTCAAGCTGAAGGTGCTGAGATTATGCGCCGTCAACCTGCTGTAGATCTAGTGCTTGGTCCGCAAAGCTACCACAAACTCCCTGAAATGATTGCCAAAGTGGCGCGTCAAACGGGGGATGTTTTAGAAACAGAATTTGACGTTCAAGCTAAGTTTGACTCGCTTCCGATCAAACGTGAAGCAGATGGCATGTCGGCTTTGGTTTCCATTCAAGAAGGGTGTGATAAATTCTGTACCTTCTGTGTTGTGCCATATACGCGCGGTGCTGAATTTTCTCGTGACGTTGATACGATTGTGGCTGAGGTGCGCGGACTTGCGGCGCAGGGCGTTAAAGAAATTACGCTATTAGGCCAAAATGTGAATGCTTTTCACGGTGCGGCACCTGCGGGTGAAAAAGGGGAGTGGGGGCTTGGTCAGCTTTTACGCCATCTTGCAAAAATTGGTGGATTAGAGCGCTTACGTTTTACCACTTCTCATCCTAAAGACATGGATGATGATCTTATCTCCGCTTATGGCGAGCTTGATGTGTTGATGCCTTATTTCCACCTGCCCGTACAGGCGGGATCAAATAAGGTTCTCAAAGCTATGAATCGCTCTCACACGGCTGAATCATATATAGAGACGATGCGTAAAGTACGTGAGCAGCGCCCTGACGTAGCTTTAGCGTCTGATTTTATTGTTGGTTTCCCTGGTGAAAGTGACGAAGACTTTGAAGCGACAATGGATTTGGTCCGTGAAGTCAAATATGCATCAGCCTATTCTTTCAAATATTCGCGACGTCCTGGTACGCCGGGTGCCGAGATGTTTGGGCAAGTTGATGAGGCTGTAAAAGATGAACGCTTGCAGCGTTTGCAAGCTTTGATCAGAGAGCAAACCACTGCGTTTAACAAGCAACAAGTGGGCAGAACAATTCCAGTTCTATTCACACACAATGGGAAGCTTGAAGGCCAAGCGCTCGGTAAGTCACCTTATCTGCAATCTGTGCATGTTGAAAACGCCCAGCATTTGATAGGTAAAATCGTAGATGTTGAAATTGTTGGTGCAACGCTTAGTTCTTTAACAGGCGTCATAAGTACCAAATAAAGAGAGCCAAGTTTGAGCACTAAGAAACTATCGTCGAAAAATAGAGCTAAATCAGCAAATCGTACCACGCGTACATTCGCGACAGAGGATAGCAAACGCCTCCGTGATATGTGTGGGCCAGGACACCGCAATCTTCAAGTTTTAGAGTTGCAGCTGACAGAGTTTGATCTGAAAGTTGAAAGTCAAGGCGGCGAGATTCGCATTGATGGTGAGGGTAAGGGGCCTGCACTTGCTGAACAGGCGCTAATCGCTTTTTCTGACCGTATTGAGGCAGGGGCTGAACCTTCTGCATTTGAGCTTGAAGGTGTAATCCGATTGGTGCGTGATGATGCGCCTTCTTCGGGTGCAGTGTCAGGAGATGTCATCTTTGGGTTAAACAAACCTATTACACCTCAGACGCCAGGTCAGCGGACATATATAAAAACATTGCGTGATGAAGAAGCGGGATTGGTGTTTGGAACTGGACCTGCGGGAACGGGAAAAACATTTCTTGCTGTCGCAGTCGGGGCAGCTGAGCTTAAATCAGGCAAACGAGAGCGGTTAATCGTGGCGCGTCCGGCGGTTGAAGCGGGAGAGAAGCTTGGTTTTCTTCCCGGCGATTTGGAAGATAAGGTTGATCCTTACATGCTTCCAATATGGGATGCGCTAAATGAATTGTTGGGTGCACAAGAAGTTGAGCGCCGCAAGCTACGAAAAGAAATTGAAGTTGCGCCGCTTGCTTTTATGCGTGGTCGTACATTGAAAAATGCTTTTGTGATTATTGATGAAGCACAAAATGCGAGTGTGCCGCAGATGAAAATGGTGCTCACCCGTCTTGGACGAGGCTCGCGCATGGTCGTGACGGGCGATCCTTCTCAAACAGATTTACCTGATAAATCTCCATCTGGATTGGCACATGGGATGCGCATTCTTGAGGGCGTGCAGGGAGTTGCGCAAACAGCCCTTACAGCAGCCGATATTGTGCGCCACGATCTGGTTGCGCGCATCGTGACTGCATATGATAAAGACGAGAATAGTCGCAATGGATGATGCTCCTATTGTACTCTCAATAGATGTTCGCGTTGAAGATGAGGCATGGAACACAGAATTGCCTGAATATGAGGTAATTGTTGAGCGTTCGCTTGAAGCCGCTGCAAAGGCTATTGGCGAAAGTGGTATTGTTGAAGTATTATTGACCGATGATACGGAAATGCAGGCGCTAAATTCAAAATGGCGCAATAAAGATAAGCCAACGGATGTTTTGTCTTTTCCATCGGACGGCGCTGATATGCCTGGAATGCAAAAATTCCTTGGTGATATTGCGTTAGGGTTGGGTGTGGCAAAAACGGACGCAGATAAACTTGGTCGTGACTTTGAGTTGCATATCATGCATCTTTTGGTTCACGGCTTCTTGCATCTTTTAGGATATGATCACATGTCTGCTGAAGATGCGACACTAATGGAAGGGTTGGAGGCACAAATTCTTGCGCCGCTTGGATTACCAGACCCATATGGAGATGCGGCATAGCCATGCCCGATGATGAATCGAGTAGTGAAGAAGACAGTCGAAATAACGGCGGTCTATTTTCAAAATTTATTGGTCTATTTTCAGTAGAGAATAGCGAAGGTGCACCTGAAAACGGCGAAGAAGTGGTGAGTTCCCCAACACCGTCACCGTCGGAAATGCGTTTGCGAATTACAGAATTCGAGAACGCTTGTGTGTCTGATGTAATGATACCGCGCGTTGAAATAATTGCGGTAGATGTTGATACTAACGTCGAAGACCTTTTGAAGATTTTTACGGAAGAAGCACACTCCCGCATGCCAGTCTATCGCGAAGCGCTAGATGACCCTATCGGGCTTGTTCATTTGAAAGACCTCGTGGCCGAACTTTCTAATGGGGATGGCATCGATAAGATGGCCAGTGAAAAACTGCTTATGAAAATTAAGCGGGATATACTTTTTGTGCCGGCTTCAATGCGTCTGCCGGACTTGCTCTTTAAAATGCAGACATCACGTATTCACCTTGCGCTCGTTGTTGATGAATATGGGGGGACGGATGGCCTTGTTTCCCTAGAAGATCTCGTGGAGCAAATTGTCGGAAATATTGAAGATGAGCATGATGAAGAAGAGGCTCATTTCCATTTGCGCTCTCCGGGCGTATGGGAAGCTTCAGCGCGTGCAGAGATAGGTGATTTTGAACAAGAATCTCAATTGTCTTTGGCATTACCTGATTATGAAGACGAGATTGATACATTGGGCGGTTTAGTGTTTGCGCTTGCGGGACGTGTTCCCCAAAGAGGCGAAATAGTTCAGCATCCAGCAGATGTAGCTTTTGAAGTTATAGAAGCGGATCCAAGACGTATCAAAAAACTTAGAATACGTTGCGGACCAGACCAATCCATTGTTAACACAGCGTCTAACAATGAGATTGCCAAAGCAGTAAGCTGAGGCCCAATCGGGGAATAAATATGTTCGAGAAGTTTGTACCGGTAGACGTTCGATTCGCGCCGAACGGGAATTTTTTGGCATATCCATATAATTTCTTGAATGCATTAAGCGGCACAAAAGCACTCATTGCATGCTTTGTGTTGGGTGCTTTATCTAATCTATCATTTGCGCCACTGAACTTTTGGCCGATGATGATGATTAGTTTGACTGGCTTTGTCTGGCTATTGGATGGTGCAACACGGCAGCCAAAAACGCGGTCCGCAGCCTTTTGGCGAACATTAGCATTTGCCTTTGGGCAGTTTGGGGTGGGTTTTCACTGGGTGGCGTTTGCGTTTTTGGTTGATCCAAAGGCGCATGCAGCTCTGGTATGGCTATCTCTATTGCTTCCTTTGGGTTTGGCCTTCATTTGGGCCGTGGTTGTGCGGCTGGCCTTTAATTTCTGGTGTCCCGGTCCGGCGCGCGTAATGTTATTTGCGCTTACATTGTTTATAGCGGAGTGGATAAGGGGACATTTATTTGGTGGCTTTCCATGGAATATACCAGCGATGGTATGGTCACCGGGAGGAGCGATTTCACAAACTGCTTCTGTGTTTGGAGTTTGGGGTCTGAGCGTATTGACCTTGTTGTTTTTCAGCGCACCCGCAGCTTTGTGTGACGGACGAACGCAAATTGGAACGAAAATGGGGGGCTTTGGACGTGCTACGCCTGCTATTTTCGCCGCGCTTATCTTTGGATCTGCATGGGGATGGGGCACACATCGTATTGCTGACGCGCAGAATGTATCTACTGGGCCTACAGTGAGATTGGTTGATGTGGGTGTGCCACAAAGTGAGAAGTTTAAGCCAGAAGTGCGTCAGCTCGTTCTACGGCGTTATCTACAACTGACTGAACCTGATACCGGCACGAACCCGCGCATTGTAATATGGCCTGAAGGTGCATTGCCGTATGCATTGCTTCAATACCCTGATGCTCTAGACCCTGTTGCTGAAAATCTCGGTGCCAGGCGCTTAATTGTCGGTACAAGTTTTGTGAACCGACAATATCACCCTGAAAGATGGTTTAACTCGCTCGCGGTGCTGTCTCAGGAAAGCATGGTAGCTGAAGCGATATATTATAAGCACCGTTTAGTGCCGTTTGGTGAAATGGTGCCATTTCGAAAACTGGCTTCGCGGGTAGGCATTGGTGCGCTTCAACAAATTGCTGATGCTGGCTTTTATGCTGGACCTAAACCTGCTCCAGTATCTGTTGAAGGGGTGCCAGACTTTCAGCCGCTTATATGTTATGAAGCGCTTTTCCCGGGTTTATTGCCCAAGAGAGATCAAGAAAAAGACCTCCATGGTGTCGCAAAAGATATGTCTTTTGAGAGGGCGGATTGGATCGTAAATATATCAATCGATGCATGGTTTGGTCCGTTATGGGCTCCAGCACAGCATTTTGAGCATGCAAAATATCGTTCCATAGAGGAAGGTTTGCCTATGGCTCGTGTGGCTTCTAGAGGTGTTTCAGGCCTCGTTGATGGTTACGGACGGGTGACGGCTTTAGCGACGGCACCCGATTTTGAACAGTATCCAGAAGATCCTAAAGGTTGGAAAGCGCGAATACTGGATTCACAGATTCCACCCCCACTTTTACCTACATTATACAGTAGATACCGTGAGTTGTTTTTGATTTTTATGCTATCTGTTCTAGTTATTGGTTGGATTAGTTTGCCAAGAAATTGAGACTTTAGGTTGACATTTTAGTCGATATCATGTGGAAAAAGGTTGTTGAGCTAGGGTATTCCCTATGTTTCTTTCACGCTGTTTTGGGGACGGCGTTTTTAAAAAGTGTGATGGATGTCTGAAAACAAGTTACCAAATACAATAGATAAGCATGTCGGAAGACGTGTTCGCTGGCGTCGACGTGAGTTGAACTTTAGTCAAGAAAAACTAGGGGAACTTCTTGGTCTAACTTTCCAGCAAATTCAAAAATACGAAAAAGGTGTAAACCGGATTTCTGCAGGTCGTCTGTTTGAAATGTCTCGTGTACTCGATACGACGATCACTTATTTCTTCATGGGTGTTGAAGAAATGGATGAGGCGATGAACCGTACATTTGCTGAGAATGACAAAGATCAGGCCCTTACAGGTCTTATCGATGCTGATGCAGTAGATTTGGTTGTAGCCTTCCAATCCATACCTGACCCAAAATTGCGTCAATCCATTCTAACTATGGTACGCAACTCTGCTGAGGCTTTTGCTGACGCTCCTGCTAAAGTTTAAGAAACAAACTTTTATTCCTTGCGCGCGATATTGAATAGACGAAATTTTATTCAAGATATTGCGGGCAGGGATGTGTTGATTATTGGCTCATAAGATGCCAAATACTCCAGCGTAATTGCACCCATAGCTCAGCTGGATAGAGCGCTGCCCTCCGAAGGCAGAGGTCACAGGTTCAAATCCTGTTGGGTGCACCATTTCTCTTTAAAATTGAGTTGATTGTTATCTCGCTTAGGCAAGATTGCACGCGCGCATGAGGGGCTTCACAGGAAGCCTTTAGAGTTTCCGTGTAGGGATGCTTAGCGAAGTGCTAGAGCTCTCCACCACCCGCGCTGTGGTTCGTTCTTCGTGGATTTAGAGGTCATTATTTGCCCAATAAAAAACGCCTCACAATTGTGAGGCGTTTTCATAGTGTCGATAAGTATAAATAGCGACGTTTTTAGAAGTTGTAGTTTGCACCGAAAGTAATACGGCGATCTGTTAGACCTTGGTAACAGAGCAACGCACCCTCGTTCACACATGATTGTGAAACTTCAGACTCTGTAAGGTTTACAGCTTCAATACCAATGTTCAACTTTTCAGTTACATCATAGTTGATGCTCGCGTTAAGTTGTCCTCTGGCTTCTTGAATAACTGGGAAGCCCCAAGGGTAGCTGGATGTACTACCGAAGTCTTCAGAACGGTATGCATCACGCCAAGTGTAACGCGCTCTAGCTGAGAGGCCATATTTTTCGTAGTAAAGCGTTGCGTTGTATGCGTTTTCAGAAAGATCAATTTCTGACACTGAAAGCTCAACATTCGATGCACCATTTGTTGCAAATACAGCTTCAGCACGAGATGTTGGTGTCCATACTTCCTCACCACCAGAGAATTCTTGGTGTGTGAAGTTGGCGAGTACACCAAAGCCTGACGCCCAACCAATTCTATCTTCAAAGTTAGAAAGATCGTATTGGAACGCAAGTTCGATACCTGAAAGTGTGTTTTCACCAGCACCATTGATTTTTTGAGACGATGGCACACAAACACCGCGGCCTACAGGTCCAAAGACGTTAATGTCTGCGATTGGGTTGAAGATACCGCCATCTTCACAATCAGGGCCTATAATGTCGCGGAATCCAGTAACTGGGTCTTCGTATGGAGATTCGTTTTGGTCAACGAACAGTCCTGTACGTGTCTTGTGGAAGTAACCAACACTCAAGACAGCAGAAGGTGCAAAATACCATTCAGCCGCGATGTCGAAGGATTCAACTTCCTCAGGAACCAAGTTTGGGTTTCCAAGGTTGACCGCTGGGTTAGGGCTTGTGCTGAAGGTAAATGAAGTAGACAGATCGTCAAAGTCTGGGCGTCTAATGTCTTTACCGTAACCAGTACGAATGATTAAGTTATCAGTTAGGTTCGCTGCCAAGTTAAGTCTAGGCAATAGAAATTGGTAGTCGCCTTTGGTTGTTGTTGGTGAGGCGACGCCATCAAGTATCGCATTACCCTTTGAAATAACTTCTGTTTCCAGATAACGCAAACCAGCATTCCCACGGAAAATGCCGTGCTCAAAGTTAAGTTGACCGTAAACAGCGTGAGTTTTCTCTTCGATGTCAAAGAAAGCACTTTGGCTAGATGTTGGTGAACTAATCGGGCCGCGAGTTGCACCTGTAATTGCGTTGTTTGCAACAATAGCAGCATTCAAGGCATCAAGTACGGCTTGCGGGTTCTTACCAGCAAGTTCAGGGTCTACTTGTAGGAAGTCGCGAACATAGAATTCACGTCCGTCAGCAGCGTTAAAGTTGTCTGGTCCTGGAATTAGGATGTCTGCAAAAAGGTCACCTGTAGGACTCTCTGCAAGAGTTCTCAATCCAACGCTAGATGTAATTTCATCTCTTAGGCTTGTTGTTTGGTTGTAGCGGTAACCTGCATCGATAGAGGTGATGAAAATGTTATTTTCACTCATGTCGTAGGAGATATCGGCGCGGAAAGCGTCTTCCGAGTTCTCTGCTATGTTTTGTGAGATGTTAACATCACGTAGAACAACGTTTGCAGGGTCAAGCAATTGCTCTGTAGTTGGCCCACCAGCTGCATTTTGTGCGATACGCCAAGTTAGCGAACCACCTGTTAGGTCATATTCAAATGGTGTACCATTCTCATTTGACGAGTTGGTAGCCGCATTTGGATTAATAAAGTTTAGTGTTGTGCTGAAATCTGGGCTTGTCGTGTCTGAGTTAGATGTTGCGATTTCTACACGACCAGAGAAGTTTCCACGGTTCCACTCAGTACCAAGTCTGAAAATTTGGCTTTCAGTTAGACGAGAGCCTGTGTCACCTGAGTAACGTAAGTTTCCGTCACTGCCATCAGATTGAATTGGAATAACACCTTTAACAGCGGCTTCTATGCTACCAAGGTCTTGACCATTGAGTGAACCAAAATCAACAGTTTCGAATTGAGATGGTACCGACACACCTGCAAGGTCAGAAATACCTGACGCCTGAATACGTGAGCTTTCTTGTCTACGTTCTTGATCGTTTAGGATTGTATCAAGATAAAACTTCAAATTGTCATTTGGTGCGAATTCAAAAGCACCTGAAAAGTTTGTCGTTTGTGATTCATAGTTGTCGTAGTCTTGAATTAGAAATTGAATTGGCAGGAAGTCGAATGCTTGTGCATTAGCTGTACCGCCGTCGGATCTAACAAGGTTATCGCGGTCAACACGAGGACGGAAAGCGGTCGCATCTTGCTCAGCATAGCTTAAGCTGATGACTGCACCAAAGTCTCCAGCAGAGGTAGACCAGTTGTCACCGTAAGTACCAGACACACGAGGTGTAATACCGTCAGTTGTCAGACTGCTGTCCTCACCTTGGATACGGATGTTGGCAACACGGTCATTGAGATCAAGAGGACGAATAGTTCTTAGGTTGATTGTACCACCCACAGAACCTTCAATTGTTTTTGCTTCTGATGACTTTGTAACTTCAACAGCTGCGATCATGGCAGCCGGAACGTCTTCGAAACTAATACCACTACGGCCAGAACCGGAACCCACAGTAGATACGCCGTTGATTTCCGTACGGTTTGCGTTTGTACCACGGATCTGAACCCCAGTACCAACACCGGCAGTACGTGTAATTTGAACACCTGTTAGTTCTCTAGAACTTCAGCAAGGTTTTGGTCCGGTAGTTTACCAATGTCTTCAGCATTGATGACTTCGATAAGACTGTCAGCTGTACGCTTTTCTTCAAGAGCAGTTGCGAGAGATTGGCGGATACCGGTTACGACGATTGTGTCCAGTCTTTTATTGTTATCTGCAGCAGCCTCTGCTGGCGCGTCTGCATTCTCTTGTGCAATTGCAGGTGTAGCAAAAGAGAAAGCCGCGCTAGCAAGTAAAGCGGCTCGCCAAAATTGACGATGAGTTTGCTTGCTGGATTCTTCCTGACGATGTGTTGGCATACTTTATCCCTCCCAATGGGTTTTATGTCCGAGGATTCATCTTCTGTGAAACCTTATATAATCCGGACATTCATCCTTTGCGGACCTAAAGTCAACCAAAATGGCATATCAGTTATGCTTAATTGGTATGACCAATGGGGATTTAATCGTACGTTGTGCCATTTTTACGACAGTTTATTGGGTGGTTGGGTTTATTTTCTATTGATCTCTCATCTGCATTGATGAATTGGCTTTCAAATTGGTATGTCTTTTTGGTAGTGCGTAATATTCGCGATTTGACTAGTATTCTTTTAGACTTAACCGCAACACGGACATTCAGGATCCGCCGGCAGTTTAATTGTGCGGCTATCACCTGAAAGCGCATCATATATCCATAAACGTCCAGCCATAGACTGGCCCGATTTTGTAATCTCTTTGACTGCTTCCATTGCCATTCGCGCACCAATGATGCCGGTAAGCGGGCCGATTACACCAATTTCTGCGCAACTTACCTCCGTCTCTGGCAATTCTGGCGTTAAACAGCGATAGCAGGGGAGCTTGTTTGCATTTTCATGCGTCTGAGTGTGACCAGATTTAAACACTGATACTTGGCCAGCCCAACGCCCAACCGCTCCAGACACAAGTGTGCGTGCGTTCTGATGGCAAAATTCATTCACATCAAAGCGCGTTTGAAAGCTATCAGACCCATCCAACACATACTCTGCATCGCCAATGCATTCAGCGGCATTTTCAGGGGAAAGGCGTTTGCGCACCTGCGTTACAGTACAATCAGGATTTAAAGCAGTCAGCCGAGAATGTCCTGCTTCTACTTTAGGTGCGCCTATATCATTCGTAGAAAATAGTATTTGTCTCTGCAGATTGGATAGAGATACATCATCATCATCTATTAAGCGAATATGACCTACACCGGCAGCAGCCAAATACATAGCTGCAGGACCACCTAGGCCACCCGCACCGATCATTGCGACAGTTGATTTGAGCAATTTTTGCTGGCCCGGCCCACCAATTTCGCGAAGCATGATATGACGAGCATAACGTCTGATTTGTTCTGAAGATAGATTCATGCTTTGTACCTAAATGATTTGCAGCGAATCGGCCTGGTTTGGGGCTCTCCGCTTTCGTGTCGGCTGTAAATCTACTGTATCAGCGCAATTGCTTGAAGGAAGTGTCAACTTGGTGATTTATGTCTCCCCTAACAAGGATGGCGAGGGCGCGACCTATGATCCTCTGCTCAAGGAAATGTTGACGGGCAACCGCAATCTATTTCTCACAGGGCGTGCGGGAACGGGTAAGACCACTATGCTCAAGCGTCTATTGCGGGCGACGGGCGATAAATCAGTTGTACTTGCGCCGACTGGATTAGCCGCCGTGAATGCGGGGGGGCAGACAATACACTCCTTCTTTAAGTTTCCGCCCCGTTTGCTGGATGCGGCGGATGTAAAGAAAATGCGTAATCAGCGGCTCGTCAAAACGATGGAAACGCTGGTCGTGGATGAGATTTCGATGGTGCGCTCAGATATGTTGCAAGCCATGTCGGATATGTTGCGCTTAAATCGCAATGATAAGCGCCCCTTTGGTGGTGTACGGGTTATTTTATCGGGTGATCTCCATCAATTGCCGCCAATTGTGGAAAGTGAAGTAGAGCCGATATTGCATGATCGCTTTGGTGGGCCTTGGTTTTTCTTGTCTCAAGCGTTTAAAGACGGCGCATTTCGTCTTGCGGCTTTAAAGCATGTGTTTCGACAGGAAGATGAGCGGTTTTTGAATGTGCTCAACGCTTTACGCAATGGTCGCCTTGGACCTGAAGAAGAGCAAACGTTAAAAGAGCGCGTGTCCACACGGTCTCCGGCTGAAGCGTCTGAAACGCATATTGTGCTTACGCCAAATAATGCAGCGGCATGGCGTATCAATCAGCAGCGTTTGGACGAAATTGCTGGCATACCCACAAGTTATGAATGCGCCAGCGATGGGCAATTTGACGAACG
This sequence comes from uncultured Hyphomonadaceae bacterium, assembly GCA_964351655.1. Lineage (GTDB taxonomy): Bacteria > Pseudomonadota > Alphaproteobacteria > Caulobacterales > Hyphomonadaceae > Hirschia. The sequence continues at coordinate 28,137 of CAYGPD010000020.1, forward strand.
TTCATTTCCCACAGATGCGATTTTGGACTTGAAAGTCGGCGCACGTGTCATGCTGATCAAGAATGATCCAGAGGGCAGGTGGGTGAATGGTTCTATCGGTACAATTGAAGCGATGGGCGAGAGCTCAGTCTTCGTGAAAATAGATGGTGAAACGTATCGCATAGCGCCTCAAGCTTGGGAAAAATATCGCTATGATTTTAATTCAGATAACAAATCCGTCAGCCGGACGGTTGTGGGCTCATTCAAGCAATTGCCTTTGCGATTAGCCTATGCGGTGACCATCCATAAATCCCAAGGTATGACGCTGGATAATGTCTATATCGATTTTGATAATGGTATGTTTGCGCATGGTCAGGCCTATGTGGCGTTTTCCCGTTGCCGCACGCTAGATGGCTTGGAGCTTTCCCGCGAATTACGCCCGCGCGATATTATCATAGACCGCACAGCCTTTGCTTTTGGACAGCTCAACACTATCGCCAACACGGATGACTATTTACTCGCCGACATGCAGGGCGAAGCGTTTAAGTTGGAGTAGGGTGAGTTATTAAGTGGCTATTTAGACTTTGTGAGAGAATACATTTTTGTATAAAATCAGGATACTTTCGACACTGCATTATATTTGCTGTTGTATTGGTGATTTATAGTTGAATAATATTTTATAAGTCACAAATAGGGGAAAACGTTGGGTAATTCAGAGGAATTGAAGCCTATACTTATTGCTATCTTCGCAATAGGGATCGTATCGTTATTTCTATTTGCTTGGACTATCGATAATAAAGACAAAGTTTTATCGTGGTTTTCAAAAAATAAAAAACAAACGAGAAATGATGTTATTTTTTGGCGGATGAGAATACTTATCGCGTTAGCTACAATTGGTATTGCATGGAAGAACTATTATAAACTTGAGGGCTTTTGGGAGAAGATAGTGCCTTTAACTGTCCCTTTGTTTGGTGATGATGTGCCAATTTCAGAGTTTCATGTAATTTACAGTCCAATTCTTGTATTTGTTATACTTCCATACTTGAGAACTTCAGTACTATGGTTTTGGGGATGGATTACCGCAAAAGATATAACAAAAATCAAATAAAGTATCAATAAAGGAAACAGCTTTGGTGGGCCGCTGGGCGATCATCTGCTTGCTTATTGTGAAGGTGTGAGATGTCGTCTGAGCGACCCGACCAATCTGATTAAGAGCAAGGAGGAGGAAACTCTTAATTCGTCGGTATAATTAATATTCCACATTACGGTTTATTCATGTTGAGCAAAATTCATAAAATTTCGTGCAACATGTTAAGGTTTTATTTATCTAAAATGAGTGTTTTAGCGCCCAGTAGAGCCAAATCCACCTGTGCCGCGATCTGTACTTGATAGTTCATCAACTTCTTTCCAGACGCCTTGCGTGACGGGCGCGACCACCATTTGCGCAATACGTTCGCCGCGTTTGATGGTGAAGGGTTCTGACCCCAGATTAATCAAAATGACTTTCACTTCACCGCGATAATCTGCGTCAATTGTGCCGGGTGTGTTGAGGCATGTAATACCGTGTTTAGCAGCAAGGCCAGAGCGCGGACGAATTTGCACTTCATAGCCATGTGGAATTGCCATGCTCAAACCTGTTGGGATCATATCACGTTGCATGGGGGCAAGCACAATGTCTTCACCTTCGGCATTAGCTGCGCGTAAATCCATGCCGGCCGCACTTGTGGTTTCATAAGCTGGCAATGCCAAACCTTCAAAATGGGGAAGGGGTTTTACTTCGATTGTTGCTGTGTTGGCTGGCAATGTCATAGCGTCTGCTCTCCTGTTTGGAGGCTGGCTTAACCTGCTTTGCAAAGCTTGTGAACTAGAGAGGAAAACCGTTTAAGACATCTCTTCAAATGCACGCGCGATACGTTGTGCAAGATTTTGAGCTACGGCACTTTTATCCATACGCGGAAGACGCTCTATGCCGTCGCGTTTGATGATGGCAATTTCATTTTCAGAACCGCCCATCACATCGCCAGACACATCATTGGCAACAATCCAATCACAGCCTTTGCGCTCTAGTTTTCCTTGGGCGTGATCTTCCACATCATTTGTTTCAGCGGCAAACCCGACAACAAGGGAAGGGCGTTTGCCTTTCATATGAGAGATTGTTTTAAGGATATCGGGATTTTCCACCAGTGTGATAGAACCGAGGCCATCCTTTGTGGTTTTTGCTTTGATTTTCACATCAGAGGGCTCTGCTGGGCGCCAATCGGCGACAGCGGCAACAGATATAAAAATATCAGAAGGTAGTTCGCTTTTTACGGCGTCTAACATTTGCACGGCTGTTTCCACTTGTACAAAATTGACGCCAGCGGGTTGAGGTAAAGACGTCGGGCCAGACACAAGCGTCACGTCAGCGCCTAAACGCGAAAGCGCTGTTGCGATTGCATAGCCTTGCTTTCCCGAAGAATGGTTTGAGATATAACGTACAGGGTCTAATGCTTCGCGGGTTGGTCCGGCCGTAACAACGGCTTTTTTTCCAGCGAGCGGTCCGTCAATCGGTTTTGCGAGATGATCAAGAATTTCTGCTGCAATGCGAGATATTTCAGGTAAACGACCAGGCCCATATTCGCCACATGCCATTTCACCGACATCAGGTTCCATCACCTCAATACCATCGAGACGAAGTTGAGCGATATTGCGCTGTGTCGCAGGATGATCCCACATGCGTACGTTCATCGCAGGGACCATGAAAACCGGCTTGTCAGTAGCCAGCAAGGTCGTGGTCGCCAGATCGGTAGCAAGCCCAGCGCAGGCCTTAGCCATAAGGTCAGCAGTGGCAGGGCAGACGACTACCAGATCGGTAGAACGTGACAGCTGAATATGGCCCATGTCAGCTTCATCATCGAGATCAAATAGCTCTGTGAAGACCTTTTCTCCTGAGAGGGCTGAGACTGTCAGAGGCGTTACAAACTCCTGTCCGCCTTTTGTGAGAATGCATCGTGTAGATACATTGTTTCGAGACAATTCTCTAATAAGTTCAAGGCTCTTATAGGCCGCTATGCCGCCACCAATGATGAGGAGTATTGATTTATCAGCCACGGTTCTCGGTCTCCAAAAGGGTCTTCTTGCAGTCTATCTAACGTATTTAAATGAAGAATGCACGGATTGGACCGTATTGATTTTGCCTAATCGCTTAAACGTGAAGTCCCCAGACATATCCAATCAATCCTGTCAGTGCTGTTCCAAGGATTAATGCGAGTGTCCAAACGCCAGAATTTGATTTTTGTTCAATGGGTTTGGGAGGATTTTCTATAGAAATCAAAGCGTTCTCAACTCGGTCCATAAATTGGGGAAGGCGCTTAATTCTGTTTGTGGCTTCATTGGCGACATTCTGCGCAAGCTTTGCAGCTCCCACCGGACCAAATTCCCGCGCGACCCAACGCTCCACAATCGGACGTGCAGATTCCCAAATATCATGCGGAGGATAAATAGAGCGCGCAACCCCTTCAACCTGTACCATAGTCTTTTGTATTAAAACGAGTTCGGGGCGCATTCTCATTCCAAATTGCTCAGTAATATCAAATAGTTGCATGATTATTCGACCCATTGGGAGGTCTTCAGCTGTTTGACCATGTATGGGTTCACCAACTGAGCGGAGAGCTTGCGCAAAATCATCCATTGAATGTTCTGCTGGCACATATCCGTTTTCAAAATGGACACGTGCGAGACGCGTATAGTTTCGTGTTAGGAAGCCATTGATAATTTCAGCTAAAAACAAGCGTTCAGCTGGGCCAATGCGTCCCATAATTCCAAAATCTATGAAAGTTAGTTCGTATTCTTCCCCTTCTTTTTCCGGGGGATGAAGGATCATATTGCCTTCATGGATATCCGCATGGAAAAAACCGTGGTCCAGAGCGGATGCTAAGAAGCTCCGATTTACCTTATATGCCAAGGCCTTGCGGTCTTCATCGCTAATATTCTCCAGCCGTGTCATGGCTTGGCCATCAATCCACTCAGTCGTTAGGATACGTTTGCTGGTACGTTTCCAATCGACTTTAGGCGCGCCAGCATAGCCATCTATTTTCAGCACTTCTTTAAATTCAGAAGCAGCACCGGCCTCAAAGCGTAGATCCAGCTCCAATGTTAACGAACGTGCGATGGTTTCGACGGCATCAACCGGTCGTAAACGTCTGGAATCTGGTGCTATTTTTTCTACCATACGTGCAAGGCGTCGAAGGGCGCGTAATTCCTTCTCAATGTGTTTTTCAACATCTGGCCGCAAGATTTTAAGAGCTTTAAAGCCGTCTTCCGTCTGTATCTTATGAACTTGGGAGATAGAGGCGGCGGCTATCGGTGCCTCTAACTTTGGAAATAGGTCTGCATATTCGTCACCAAACTCAGCCTTGAGTGCTTTTTCAGCGAGTGCAATTGAAAAGGGAGGGACACGGTCTTTAAGGCGGGAAAGGTCTTGAGCGTTCTTTATGCCAATAATATCAGGACGTGTCGCGAGAATTTGCCCTAGTTTGACATAGGCTGGCCCCATTTTCTCAAGGGCAGTTGCGAGGCGCTCACCCGTGCTTTTCTTTTTGCTGCCTGTTGGAAAAAGTCTAAGCACCATGCCGATTATCTTGCCGGGCCAAGGAAGGTGTCGGCGGATATCGTCAGGTATCAATACGTCATGTCTGGCAAGTGTCGTTCCCGCTTTGAATAAGCGGTAATAGTCTGCGATTGCTTTAAACATTTCTACTTAAACCGCCCAGCCCGTGTGAAGGGCAGCAACGCCGCCTGTGTAGTTTGTGAAGGATACGTTGGAAAATCCCGCCTCTTTTATCATGTCGGCGAAGACGTCTTGCTTTGGAAAACGACGAATAGATTCAACAAGATATTGATAACTATCTTTGTCACCCGTAACGATTTTTCCTAATTGGGGAATGACATTGAAAGAGTACGCATCATAGGCTCTTTGCATTTCTTTCGTGGCCATATGTGAAAATTCCAAACACGCAAACCGTCCACCCGGCTTGAGGACGCGACGAAATTCTCGAAGAGCTGCAGGGATATCAACCACATTTCTTATCCCAAAAGAAATGGTGACCACATCGACGCATTTGTCGGGGAAGGGCAGATTTGTAGCGTCAGCACATGCCCAGATTAGGCCGTCATCGCCGCGCTGCTCCAAGCCTGCGAGCAACATATCATCATTGATGTCGGTTACGATTGCCATGGCTGGTTCCCCGCCGCGACGCTTGCGCACCTCTTCTGCTTTCGCGACGAATGCGCGTGCTATATCGCCTGTTCCCCCTGCGCAATCTAGCAGCAGCTCACCTGGTTGGGGGTTGAGCCGGGCTATCGTGTTTGATTTCCAGATACGGTGCACACCCGCCGACATGAGGTCATTCATCAAATCATATTTGCTGGCAACCGAACGAAAAACACCTTTTACGCGTGAGACTTTTTCTGCTTGAGAGACGTCTTCAAACCCGAATGATACTTTTTCGTCCGTCATCGATTTATCCTGTAGGCCGATTTTATGCATTTTCTAATATGCACCATAGGCGAAGCTTTGCTAGCACGCTATAGCTAGATCCATGCCAGAGCTTCCTGAAGTTGAGACTGTTCGCCGCGGGTTATCTCCCGCAATGGAAGGACGCGCCATAGAGCGCGTTGAACTGCGCCGTGCGGATTTACGTTTTCCATTCTCCGATAGATTTGCAGAGCGTTTAAAAGGGGTTCGTATTGAGCGGCTTGGGCGGCGTGCGAAGTTTCTTATGGCACAATTGTCCAGTGGTGAAGTGTTGACCATGCATTTGGGAATGACGGGTCGCTTTTCTATCGAAGGGAAGGGGTTTGAGGCTTTTGCTCATTCAGTAAGTAATAAAGTTATTCATGATCACGTTGTTTTTCATATGGAAGGTGGTGTGACTGTAACGTTTAACGACCCGCGTCGGTTTGGGTTTATGGAATTATATGGTGTTGGTGAAGCGGAGAAATCCAAGCGATTTTCTGAATTAGGGCCAGAACCTTTGTCTAATTCTTTCTCATCAGCGTATTTGAGTGATGTTTTAAAAAATAAATCTTCGCCTATAAAATCAGCACTTTTAGATCAGCGTATTGTTGCGGGATTGGGGAACATATATGTGTGCGAAGCATTATATCGTTCAGGTATTTCACCCGTCCGTAAGTCATCGACTATAGCAGGGAAAAGAGCAGAAAAGCTTGCCCCTATCATAAAGGATGTCATTCGTGAGGCAATAGAAGCGGGTGGGTCTTCAATATCGGATTTTGCGCAGACGGATGGCAAACTAGGTTATTTTCAACATAGTTTTATGGTTTACGGACAGGAAGGTAAGGCTTGCAAAATGTGTGAACGACCAATTGAACGTATCGTGCAGTCTGGAAGGTCAACTTTCTTTTGTGGTGCTTGTCAAAAGTAAGTATTTGAAAAGGTGCAAGGTATAGAAGGTGACGTAAGCGTTATCTTGGGCTATATCGGGCAGGAATATAAAAACGGAAGGGCTGACGATGCATTCGAGGCCATCAAGCTTGCGCCAGCATTTAATCTCAAAGCTGTCGGCTCTTGTATTTTTGTTGAGTTTTGCTGTACCAGCCAGCGCAGTAGATTTTTTAGAGACAATTCAGGATATTCCATTGCCGACAGGATTTGTCGAGCTCAAGGATCCTGTTGAGTTTGAAACACCTTTTGGTCGGATTGTTGAAACATCAGCATATGGTCAAGGGGAGGTGGATGTCTCTATGGAGTATTATCGAGCGTCTCTTCCGGCTTTTGGGTGGGCGCTAACAGAGGAGTCAATGGTATTTGAGCGAGTAAATGAACGGCTTTATATCAGTGTGACTCAAATGGATGATGGCACCCGAGTGGACTTTAAACTCGTGGTGAAGCCAGCATCCTCTAAAATGAATGACTAAGCGACCTTGTGTGCGTGCAATACGCCAAGTTTCGTAAGGAGAAGCTTTTATGAGCTATAAGTTGATAGAAACAAACTTTGACAGCGTTACAGGTGTTGCCAGCATTGTGCTTAATCGCCCAGAGCAGCGCAATGCACTCTCAAGCGAGCTTATGACGGAATTAGCTGCGGCGATTGATGCTTTTGAAGAAGAAGACGAGGTAGGGTGTATCATCCTATCTGGTAAAGGTGGTAAAGCATTTGCCGGCGGTGCCGATATAAAGGAAATGGCTGAGCGTGGGTTTTCTCAAAATTATAAAGAGAATTTCATTACAGCTAATTGGGAACGTGTCGCTCAGTGTCGAAAACCAACGATTGCAGCTGTCTCTGGCTATGCTTTGGGTGGTGGATGTGAGTTGGCAATGATGTGCGATATTATCATTGCTGGAGAAAATGCGAAATTTGGGCAGCCGGAAATTAATCTTGCACTTTTGCCTGGTGCAGGTGGAACTCAGCGCCTGACACGGTTTGTTGGAAAATCAACAGCAATGGATATGTGCCTGACGGGACGTATGATGACGGCCGATGAAGCGCTTTCCTCTGGGCTTGTATCCCGTGTGGTTCCTGTAGATGAGTTGATGGACCTTGCCATGGATATGGCCAAGGCAATAGCTAGCAAGTCTCGTATAACGGCTATGATGGTGAAAGAAGCTGTGAATACGGCATACGAAACATCGCTCTCTCAGGGGGTTTTATTTGAAAGACGGGCGTTTCATTCCATTTTTGCGACAGAAGATGCTCTAGAAGGTATGGCTGCATTTATTGAAAATCGCCCGCCACGATGGAGTAATCGCTGATTTAGTATGTTGAAAACTGCACGAATCAGAAAGATTCTTTAGATTCAACATTGACGAAAAATTTCCCTGTTGGTATCTACGCCCTTCCGAAGGGTATGTCAGGTATGTGACAGGCCCCTCAATCCTTTTTTATGTTCGGAGACTGCTCTATATGGCCAATACTAGTTCCGCCAAAAAAATGGTACGTAAAATCGCCCGGCGGACGGCTGTTAACAAGAATCGCCGTTCTCGTGTACGTACTTTTATTCGTCGCGTTGAGGAAGCAATCTTAGGCGGCGACAAGAAAGTTGCTGAGACTGCACTTCACAAAGCTGAGCCAGAAATTATGCGTGCGGTAAGCAAAGGCATTATCCACCGTAACACTGGTTCTCGTAAGGTGTCTCGTTTGGCATCTCGCGTTAAAGCGATGGCATAAGTCAAACTGGGTCGTTTAGATCTGGAATTATAAGGGCAGGCTTCGGCTTGCCTTTATTTTTGCCTTAAATTTGCTAGTAGCATTATCCAGAGATATTCGTGTGTCTAAGGAATAAAATTCGCCAATGGATCTTGTAAATATAAGGTAAATGAAGCAGCCGATTTGTGTGAGTAACTCGTCCGTATGCGGTGTGAATATTTTCGCAAAAAAGACTCTTTTTTTGCTTGCGTTTTTCTACTTTTTTCCAACTCTCTGGAATCTATCCACTTTTTAAATTTAGCCCCGATTTGACAAAAAAATCTTTGGGTTTGAAGTGCTATTACCTGTGAATATACGTTGACGGGTAAGGTTAATTTTGGTGAATATCATCTCCTCAGAGAGTTTCTCCCTGCACCGCAGAAGGACGCCACGCACCACTTGTTCATGGGTGTGAACAGGAGTGGTTTGTTCAAAATAACTGTGGGTAGGGAAGGAGCAATTATAAGAATTTGGGGCTGTGGGTAAGATGGATAACCAAACGAAAATAGACTCGATGTCTCATCTTAGTGATATCGAGATGCAAACTGAATTACTTTCCATAGGAGGACGCGGTCCTGTCATATGGAGTGATGTGCGTTCAAAGCTGCGCGATGTGTATGGTGCCAGTACATTTGATAAGTGGATGGCATCTTTGGTCTTCGTGGCTGAAGTTGATGGTAGTGTAATACTCGCGACAGAATCCAAGCTTGATCGTGAGCGCATCGAGCGTGATTACATGCGTAATATAGTGGGTGTATGGGCTGCGCTTGACCCTAAGACGCGGCCTGTGACGTTGGTCGCAGATGCTGATCTTCCAAGTGATCTTAAAGCGCTGGCGAAGTCCAATCGGGCAAGTCAGTTTGAAAGCAACTTGGATGGGTCGTCTTTATCTGTCGTGTCATCTGAAGAGGTTGAGGCAGAAGATTTCACACAAGGTGTAGATCTTACTCAGACTTTTGACACGTTGGTTGTGGGTGAAAGCAACCAGTTAGCAGCAAACATCGCGCGTAAAGTCGCTGCTGGCATTGTTGGTCCAGTTTCTGTCGTGCTCTTTTATGGTGCTCATGGTGTGGGTAAAACGCACTTGTTGCGAGCAATTAAGCACGATTGCGCTGTGCAGGGCGGAAAAAAGTCAGCTGTATATATGAGTGCGGAAGACTTTATGCTGACATTTGTTGAAGGTGTTCGCCAAAAAGATACGAGTGCGCAACGCAATCGTATTCGCAATGCAGATATTGTTCTGCTTGATGATCTTCAATTGATCACATCACGTGCGGCGACTTTGAAGGAGTTTTTCCAACATCTTCGTGCGGTTATCGCAAATGGCGGAAAAGTGGTGTTATCTGCAGATGCTGCTCCAACACGTTTAGAGTGTCTTGATGATCGTATGCGTGATGATATTCAAGGCGGAGTTGTTGTTGAGGTGCACCGTCCTGAAATTGAGATGCGTGCAGAGATTATACGGTCTAAGATTGCTATCATTCAACAGGATTTTCCTGAGTTCGAACTTGAGTCTGCTTGGGTAGATATGATGGCCGAGCGTTTGACTGCTTCAGGTCGTGCATTATATGGCGCTGTCCGGAATGTGTTTGCGGGAACAGTGCTTGCGAATAAACCGGTAACACAAGCTGCTGTGGAAAATGCAATCCGCTTAATCGTGGGTGAGCGTCGTGCGCCAAAGATTGATACGATTAAAGATGTTGTTGCTAAATTTTACGGCGTCACAAAAACGGATCTGGATGCGGCGTCTCGTCGGCGTAATTTGGCGCAGCCGCGACAGGTTGCCATGTATTTTTGTCGTGAGCTTACAACCTGTTCTTACCCGTTAATTGGGTTTAACTTCGGCAAAAGAGATCACACGACTGTAATCTATGCGTGTCGGAAGGTGTTGGAGCGTAGAGATGAAGAGCCGGATCTCGCTGAAGAGCTTGTAAAGTTGCAGCACCAAATCATGGATGATCCGCGTAATCAGCAGTTCACATAGCCCCAATTTAATAGTGAATTGCTTTTGAAGAGGTCAATCAGTCAGTATTTTTGAATATTGCGTGAAGTAAAGGCTTCCCTCGCAGCAAAAAATAGATATGGTTTCGGCCCGTCCTTATAGAAGGGCGGGCCGAACTTTTTTCTGGGTTGAAGCGCAGGTGGAATATTCTATCTGTGTCGGGCCGTTCCAAAGCAGGTGACTGCATATGAAGCTGACAATAGACCGCGGTGCTTTAATGAAGGCGCTATCTCACGTTCAAAATGTTGTGGAACGCCGCAACACGATTCCTATTTTATCGAACGTGCTCATTGATGCTGAAGGCACGAGTTTACGTTTGACTGCTACTGATCTTGATATGGAGGCATCTGACACAACGATTGCTCATATTGAGAAGGCTGGGTCTGTGACGGCTCCTGCGCAAACGTTGTTTGATGTTGTGCGTAAACTGCCTGATGGTTCTGATATCGGGCTGTTGCTTGATGGTGAAACGCGTCGATTGACCATAACTGCTGGCCGTTCGCGTTTTGCGTTGCCAACTTTGCCGTCTGATGACTTTCAGACGATGTCAAAGGAAGAGTCCCCCAATAGTTTTGAAATTCCTGCGGCGGATTTTCGTCGATTGATCGACAAAACAAAGTTTGCAATTTCAACGGAAGAAACACGCTACTATTTAAACGGTGTGTATATGCATGGGGCAGAAGTCGGTGGGAAGCCAAAATTGCGCACGGTTGCCACAGATGGACACCGTTTAGCGCTTGCAGAGGCAGATGCGCCTGCAGGGGCTGAAAATTTACCTGGCGTGATAATTCCGCGTAAAGCTGTCGCAGAAATTAGAAGGCTTCTTGATGACGCGGCCCAAGACAGTAATGTGAGCGTATCAACATCAGAATCTAAGATTGTTGTAAAAGTAGGTCATGCGGTTATCACTTCAAAGTTAATCGACGGGTCATTTCCTGATTATACGCGTGTTATTCCTCAATCGAACACTAAAATTCTAATACTAAAGAATTCTGAGTTTAAAAGCGCTGTCGATCGTGTTGCAACTGTGTCGGCAGAGCGCTCGCGTTCTGTAAAACTCTCCCTAACGGCGGATAAACTTGTATTGCAGGTTTCTAACGCGGAAACAGGGCAGGGGGTAGAAGAACTTGAGGCAACTTACAGTGATGACGATATGGAAATCGGCTTCAATGCACGTTACTTGCTGGATGTAACGCAGCAAATTGAAGGTGATGAGATTCGCTTTGAATTAAATGATGGTGCATCTTCAGCACGCGTGACGGATCTTGCTGATCCTGCGGCGCAATATGTATTGATGCCGCTACGCGTCTAAACTGAGCCGCCGGGTGGTGGATCGTGCAACAAACAATGAATCTGCGGATGGTGTTGAGCCATCTGCAAGTTCTTATGTTGGTCGTGTGACTTCAAAAGGTCTAACGATACAGCGTTTGGCGCTACACAATTTCAGAAATCATATTGCGACAGTTTTAGAAATGGATGCGCGTCCTGTGTGTTTGTTTGGCGCAAATGGTGCGGGTAAAACAAACCTTCTTGAAGCTGTCTCCATGCTGGGGCCTGGTAAGGGGTTGCGGGCTGCATCTTTGCCTTCACTTGTGAGGATGGAAGACGGGAGTTCTGTGCCTGGCGGTTGGGCGATTTCTGCACGTATGGATGATGAAGGGTTAGATCGTCGAATTTCTGTGGGTTTGGACGTGTCGGCGGATGGTCGGACTCGGCGTATCGCAAAATTGGATGATGCCGCTGTAAGCCAAACGGATTTAGCTGAGTTAATTCGTGTTGTTTGGCTGACGCCGGCCATGGATCGTGTTTTTGCGGGGCCTGCGGGAGATAGACGTAAGTTTTACGATCGACAGGTCTTAGCGCATACACCATCTCATGGAAGTGCCTCAGCGATGTATGAGAAGGTTATGCGCGAAAGAAATGCGTTGTTTGAGCGGGGAGGTGCGGATCCTTCATGGTTAGACGCGCTTGAGGCACGTCTGGCGCAAGCTGGAGCGGCAATCGCTGTAAATCGGGTGTCAGCCCTGAAGCGAATTCAGGCAGCGATCGATGTGCGACCTGAAGGTCATTTTCCCAAGGCAGATATCTCAATTGCAGGTAAGTTTGAGGAGATGGCGTTTCGAGGTGATTCGCAGCAAGAGATAGAAGTTGTAATTCGCGATACTTTGAAGGCCGGAAGGGCACGCGATTCTGTTGCTGGAAGGACACTTAGTGGCGTTCATCGCAGTGATTTAGTGGTCTTGCACCGCCCAAAACAACTTCCTGCATCTCAGTGCTCGACAGGAGAGCAAAAAGCGCTCCTTATGGGGCTAATATTAGCGAATGCAAAAGCACTTTTAGAGGGCGACTTTGCCCCCAATCCTTTGCTATTGCTAGATGAGGCTGCGGCGCACCTTGATTCGGTGCGGCGCGCAGCATTGTATGATGAATTGGCCGCGCTTGGCGGTCAGGCTTGGTTGACGGGAACAGACGCCAGCTTGTTTGATGCTTTTGGCTCTCGCGCGCAACGTTTTTGCGTTGAGGGCGGCAAAGTAAGCAAGGTGTAGTTTGGGTTGATTTCGCAATCTGGCTTAGGGTTAAAAGTATTTACGGACGGAGGTCCTCGACATGACTGAACCAGTAGAGAACGCAGAATACGGCGCAGGGTCGATCAAAGTCTTAAAAGGACTTGAGGCTGTTCGCAAACGTCCCGGTATGTATATTGGGGATACGGACGATGGCTCAGGCCTTCATCACATGGTGTATGAAGTCGTGGACAATGCGATTGATGAAGCGCTTGCAGGTCATGCTGACTATGTAACTGTGACATTGCATCCAGATGGTTCCGCGTCGATATCAGACAACGGTCGCGGTGTACCTGTGGATATGCATCCAACTGAGGGTATCTCCGCGGCTGAGGTTATTATGACTCAGCTTCATGCGGGTGGTAAGTTCGACGACAACTCCTATAAGGTTTCTGGTGGTCTTCACGGTGTGGGTGTGTCCGTTGTGAATGCGTTGTCAGAGTGGCTTCAGCTTTCTATCAATCGCAATGGCAAACGCTATTCTATGAGATTTACACATGGGGTTGCTGACGCGCCGCTTGAAGTTATCGGAGAAGCGCCGATGCGTCCTGACGGAAGTCGTCATGAGACGGGAACGGAAGTGCGCTTTTTGCCGTCCACTGATACCTTCACAATGGTTGAGTTTAAACGTGAAACACTTGAACACCGCCTACGTGAACTCGCATTCTTGAACTCCGGTGTGAAAATCGTGTTTCGAGATGAGCGTCCAGCCGAAGCGATTGAGACAATTCTTGAGTATGCTGGGGGAGTTGTTGAATTTGTACGTCACCTTGATAACAAGAAATCAGCTCTCTTGCCTGACCCTATTTGGGCAACAGCAGAGAAAGATGGAATTACTGTTGAAGCTGCGCTTGAGTGGAATGACAGCTATTACGAAAACGTTCTATGTTTTACGAACAATATTCCACAACGCGATGGTGGAACGCACCTTGCCGGTTTCCGTTCAGCGTTGACACGGGTGATCAATAAATATGCGCAAGAAACAGGCGTTGCTAAGAAAGAGAAAGTTGACATTTCTGGCGATGATGCACGCGAAGGCTTGACATGTGTGCTTTCAGTGAAGGTTCCGGATCCTAAGTTTTCGTCGCAAACAAAAGATAAGCTTGTGTCTTCAGAAGTGCGTCCAGTTGTTGATAATTTGATGACGGATGCACTTTCAACGTGGTTTGAAGAAAACCCAACGCAAGCCAAGGTTATCATGTCGAAGATCGTTGAAGCGGCAGCGGCACGAGAGGCTGCGCGTCGAGCACGTGAATTGACACGCCGAAAATCTGCTCTGGATATTACTTCGCTGCCAGGGAAGTTGGCTGACTGTCAGGAAAAAGATCCTGCTAAGTCTGAGCTTTTCATCGTGGAGGGAGATTCAGCGGGTGGTTCGGCGAAGCAAGGCCGAAACCGCGAGAACCAAGCTGTGTTGCCTCTGCGTGGTAAGATCCTCAATGTAGAGCGTGCGCGCTTTGATCGTATGCTCGGGTCTGATCAGGTTGGGACGCTCATTACAGCGCTAGGAGCAAGTATTGGGCGACGTTCGGAAGAGAACCCAAACGAAGGATTTCAGCCAGATAAGCTTCGCTATCACAAAATCATTATTATGACGGATGCCGATGTTGATGGTGCGCACATTCGTACGTTACTTTTGACCTTCTTTTATCGCCAGATGCCGGAGCTTATTGAGCGCGGTCATTTGTTTATCGCTCAGCCGCCCCTTTATAAGGCTGAGAAGGGACGTTCATCACGATACCTGAAAGACGATTCAGAGATGGATGCGTTCTTGATAGATGAGGGTACTTCTGGTGAAACGCTTGTGCTGCAATCAGGTGAACAAATTGCTGGAGAAGACTTGCGAGACCGCGTGCGTGATGCGGCGGTGTTTAAGCAAACTTTATCCCGTCTTTCCTTGCGTGCGCCAAGTTTTATTCTAGAGCATGCGGCTATTGCTGGTGCAATGAATGTGGGGGCTGGTGATGTTGAAGCAAACAAAACGGCGGAACGTTTGAACTTGCTGGCTGAGGAGGGTGAGAACACTTGGACTGCAAGGATTGAAGAGGGCGGTTTGTTGCTCGAGCGAGAGGTTAGAAACGTAACCGAGCGCGTGACTTTGGATGCTAATTTGCTTGCTCTTCCGGACTCAAAAAGGCTTGCTGAGCGTGCGCAAGTAATGACTACATTATACGAGAAGCCCGCAATGCTTCGCCATGAAAAGGGTGGAGAAGTAGAAGTTTATGGCCCATTATCTCTTTTGGCCGCAGTATTAAAGTCTGGCGCAAAAGGGATAAAAATCCAGCGTTATAAAGGGTTGGGTGAGATGAACCCTGATCAACTTTGGGAAACTACATTGGATAAAAATGCGCGGTCTCTTCTTCAGGTGCGTATTGAGCATGCCGATACTGCTGATGAAATGTTCACCAAGCTGATGGGGGATGTTGTGGAGCCGCGTCGTGAATTTATACAAGATAACGCGTTAGAGGCTCAAGTGGATGTCTAAATCTGCATAGCTCAGCTAGCAAATAGTGGCCTCTGAATAAGCATATAGTTCATCTATATGCTTATTTTTTTTGCAATATGCATAGGTTTACGTAAGGTAATTGTCTGGTTATTACCCCTTTTTGGTCAGTGGCAATTTTGCTTAAAAGCGGGATTTGCACAATTATTCCTCACTTTAAGGTGGTGTGTGGGCAAATTTTGTTAAAAAGCGGGAATGTGCTGCCTGAATGTTGCATAATAGTCTCAGTGCCATGAGAAAGGCAGGATTATTGATCAAGTTTCATCTAAATCAATTGACGATTTTGTGACAGTAGACTTGGTTGGTATGCAAGTTCGCAAGTCAGAGTTTCTGTATTAGTGGGGCAACACTGGTTCAGAAGGGCAGCGAACTATTGTAATTCTCTAATTCGGGGGTCCGAATGACTATTAAGAACTTAAAGAGCGGCTTGGTCCGCTCTACGATTTTGGCTGGTCTGACTGCATTTAGTGCGCCAGTAGTATTCGCTCAAGAAGCTGACACTATTGCTGAAGCTGCTGCAGAAGAAACATCAATGCAGCAAACTATCGTGGTTACAGGTACACGTATTCCACAACAAAACCTTATCGGTACAAGCCCAGTAACAAACATTGGTGCTGAAGAAATCACGACACGTGGTGTTGTGCGTGTTGAGGACATCGTGAACACATTGCCGCAAGCGTTTGCGGCTCAAGGTTCTAACATTTCAAACGGTTCTACAGGTACAGCAACAGTAAACCTTCGTGGTTTGGGTGCTGAACGTACATTGGTTCTTATGAACGGCCGTCGTATGCCATACGGTTCTCCTGGCGTTGGTGGTGCTGCTTCTGACTTGAACCAAATCCCTGCAGCGCTAGTTGAGCGTGTGGATGTTCTTACCGGTGGTGCGTCAGCTGTCTATGGTTCTGATGCGATCGCGGGTGTTGTGAACTTCATCATGAAAGATGACTTCGAAGGTGTTCGCATCGATACGAACTATTCTTTCTACCAACACGACAACAGCAACTCTTTGATGCACGACATTAACGAAGCTCAAGGCTTTCCTGCATCAAAAGGTAATGTAACTGACGGTCCAGCTTTTGATATCACTGCTATCATGGGTATGAACTCTGATGACGGTAATGGTAACATTACTGCTTATGCTTCATTCCGTAAGGTAGAAGAAATTGTTCAGGCAGACCGTGACTATGCAAACTGTGCTTTGACAGGTGCTGGTACAGATGCAAGCCCATATGGTTGTGGTGGTTCCTCTACAAACTCAACTGCGAACTTGTTGAACGTGGGTGCATTGGACCTTCCAACTTGGTTTAGTGTTGATGATGGTAACACATTCACTGACAACCGTTCGGGTTTTTATAACTACAACCCGCTTAACTACTTCCAACGTCCAGATGAGCGTTACTCATTTGGTGTAAACGGTCATTACGAATTCAACAAAAACGTTGAAGTCTATACAGAACTTTCGTTCATGTATAACCGCACATTCGCTCAGATCGCGCCTTCTGGTGTGTTCGGTGGTGGTATTGCTGGTGATGCTGGTGGAATCAACTGTAACAACGCTTTCCTATCAGACCAACAACGTGATTACCTTTGTACTGCAACCGGTTTAGGTGTTGATGACGTTGCTGAAGGTGTTCTAATTCTTCGTCGTAACGTTGAAGGTGGTAACCGTACGGATGACCTAACTCACGAAACTTTCCGTGGTGTTGCTGGTGTTCGTGGTGAAATTGCTGACACAGGTCTACAATATGACCTCTTTGGGTCATTCGCACGTGTGAATCTGTCAGACTCATACCTAAACGAATTGTCAAAAGTTAAGACCGCTAAAGCGCTTAATGCTGTTGATGATGGTGAAGGTAACATTGTTTGTGCGGTAAACGCTGATGACATCAGTTCAAACGATGACGCTTTGTGTGTGCCTTACGATATCTTCTCAAGTGCAGGTCCATCACAAGCAGCGCTTAGTTATGTGAACAGTCCATTGCTTGCTGTTGGTAACACAGATGCTCAAAACATCGTGGGTACAATTGCTGGTGATCTAGCGCAACACGGTATCAAGATCCCAAGCGCGACTGAAGGCCTTGGCTTCGTTGTTGGTGCTGAGTACCGTCGTAACTCTTTGGCTTTCCAACCAGATGCTGGTTTCCTTTCAGGTGATGGTTACGGTCAAGGTGGTCCAACAACACCAATTTATGGTTCAACTGAATCATACGAATTCTTTGGTGAGTTGAACGTTCCATTGGTACAAGACAAGGCTGGTATCTACGATCTAGGTCTTGAATTCGCTTACCGTTTCTCAGACTACACAACACCAGATGTTACAACAGACACATACAAAGTCGGATTTGACTATGCGCCTGTTGAAGACATTCGTTTCCGCGCGTCTTACCAAAAAGCTGCACGTACTGCGAACATCTTTGAGTTGTATGACGCTGTTGGTCTAGGTCTATTCGACTTGACCGAGCAAACTGGTCCAGACGGCGCTTACTACGACCCATGTTCTGGTGCTAACCCAGCAGCAACTGCTGCTCAGTGTGCAAACACAGGTGTTACTGCTGCTCAATACGGACGTATCGCTGATAACCCTGCAGGCCAATTCAACCAGTTGACTGGTGGTAACTTGGATCTCGCTCCAGAGGTTTCTGAAACAATCACAATTGGTTTTGTGTTTGAGCCAACATTCATGGATGGTCTAACACTTTCTGTAGACTATTTTGACATCACTGTTGAAGACTACATCTCAACTGTGAACCCAGAGACTGCATTGAACGAATGTCTTGAGAATGGCGACGCATTCTTCTGTAGTTTGATCAACCGTGGTGCCGGTGGAACACTATGGGCAGGTCAAACAGGCTTCATCACAGCAACCAATGTGAACACAGGTGAACTTTCAACATCTGGTTTCGATGTGAACGGTGTGTATTCATTTGATGTTGGAACAATGGGTTCAATGGTCTTCGATTACACTGGTACATTCTTGCAAGACTTGACTACGCAAGAGCTTCCAAATTCTGTTCCATACGACAGTGTTGGATACTACAGTGGTCGTCACGGTACACCTAACCCTGAGTACCGCCACGTTGCTGGTGCTTCATGGGAAACTCCGTGGAATGTTACAGCTGGCCTAACATGGCGTCACTTCGCGGCAGTCGAGATCGAAGGTGGTGCACAACCATTCGACGCTCAAAACTACCTCGATGTGAATGCAACTTACGACGTATTTGAGAACACTAGCCTCCGTGCTGGTATCAACAACGTTCTTGATGACGAGCCTCCATACTCATCATCTGTTGGAGCTGGTTTCGGTAACGGAAACACATTCCCACAGGTTTATGATGCACTTGGACGTTACATCTTCGTTGGTGCGACTGTAGACTTCTAGGTCTCTATTGTATCCAAAATATAAGGAAGGCCGGAGCATCATGCTCCGGCCTTTTCTTTTGTGTGAAAGTGTTTATCTAACTGGTTCGTGATGGGACAAAAGGACAAAGCATGACGCAAATATCGGTGACGACATTTAATTGCGAAAACCTGATGATGCGGTGTGATTTTTCTACTCAATCCATTCCTGACCTTGCCTATAAAATTACTCAAATAGATAATTTGGACAGTGCCAATCAAATTGACGCTGTTTTTAACGTATTGTCAGAAGATGATCGCACTTTAACTGCGCAAGCTTTATCAGCGGCCCAAGCTGATGTGTGTTGTTTGCAGGAGGTAGAAAATCTTGTCACACTGACAGCTTTTCACAATCGCTACCTTCGAAAATGGCTACGTAAACCTTACCAGTATCGTGCTTTGATAGAAGGCAATGATCAACGGGGCATTGATGTTGGTGTTTTGTCGCGTGCGAAAATTATTCGGCAACAAAGCCATAATACAAAAACTTATGCTGATTTTGGCATGACACCACCAGCTGGATATCACCCAAATGATCGTGTGTTTCGTCGTGATTGTCTCGAGGTTGAAATAGAAAAAGATGGAAAACCTCTCACCTTGTTTGTCTGTCACTTTAAATCCATGAATGGTGGACGTTTAGAAACGAAGCCAATTCGAGAAGCTGAGGCTAAAGCTGTGCGTTTATTGATTAAACAGCGATTTGCAGACACCGTTTCGGCAAATTGGATCGCGTTGGGCGACTTTAATGACTATTTTGAGTTAGATGGTGTCGCTGTGAATGATCATGCGTTGGGACCTTTGCTAGACGATGGATTTTCAATAGATGCAGGTGCATTTTTAGAGGAAGATCCCCTAAATCGATGGACACATTATTATAGCCGTGAGGGTGTCTATGGTGCATTGGACCATATTTTTATGTCGCCTGCATTGGCGGCGCGAAATGTAGATGCAAAATTGCGATTTGTGAGGGCAGGACAGCCTATGCGGGCGGATCGCTATTCGGGACGTAGATTTCAAGGTGTCGGTTATATTCGCCCTAAAGCTTCTGATCACTGCCCGATGTCCGTGACTCTCACCCTATAAACTGGCAGATATAAAATTAAATTCATAAATGTCTGACCTAGGATAGATAAATATTTAAATTTGAGTGTTAGTAACAGAAGAAAGCCTCGTTAATAGTAGAGGCTGAAAAGAGTAGAACATGACAAAGACGCAAGAAGTTTCAAAGTTTGATATGTTGATCGAGCGTGCAGCCGAATATCAAAATCTCGCGACTGAGAATTATGATCGTGTGCGCCGTATCGCGAATGGTATTCAATCAGGTTTTTGCAAATACCTTGCTTCGACGGACGGAGCTTGTGTGCATTTAGTGCCGGCTCAAGGTGCGTTTCAGCCCAAAAGCTACGGTGACGAGGCATTTTCTATGCCGCCTCGTGGTTTTCGCCATATTGGACCCATTGCGTTTGGTCTCGCTGTGCGCGTCACGCGTGGAACGGATTGGCTGCGTATGACGCTGATATGTTCGAAAAAGGGTGATTTTTTTGAGGTATCAATTGTGGACGGTGACTCGCACAAGTTTGATTTGCCATTCACTGACGATGACCATCAGGATTTTTATGAAAAATTATACAACCATATAACAGAATGGCTCGATGATAAGATTAACCTTTATCGAGATGGGGATTATAGTTCTCGTCATATAGGGTTTGATTTTTCAGACGAAAAAGTATCGGGCGATGGTTTGGTACCGAAAATTCCGAAGACGACAAAAATTTCTTAGACGACCGCCTAAGGGGCGCTTTACATGCATGACAATCTAATTCTCGCAGTCGCCATAATTGGTGTCTTAGGTATCGGTGCTCAATGGTTGGCCTGGCGTTTTCAAGCACCAGCAATCGTATTGATGAGTGTTGCTGGTCTATTTGTAGGTCCATTTTGGGCATGGATGTTTGGCCACCCATTGTTAAATCCATCGGAAGTATTCGCTACAGGCGGTGTAGATTCGCATGGTCGAGCGGTGAGTAGCTTACTTGGCCCCATTATCTCTCTTGCCGTGGCAGTTATCCTATTTGAGGGCGGACTAAACCTACGTTTCCATGAATTACGCGAATCCGGTAAAGCGGTGATGCGATTAATTTTTATCGGAACGCCTATTGCTTGGGGATTGGGAACACTTGCGGCTCACTACGCTGCGGGATTGTCCTGGCCCGTTGCAATTTTGTTTGCCGGTATATTGGTTGTTACGGGGCCAACTGTAATTATGCCTTTGCTGCGCCAATCAAAATTGGGTGGGAAAGTTGGGTCGACCCTAAAATGGGAAGGAATCGTCAACGATCCTGTGGGCGCTTTGCTTGCTGTTGTCGTCTATGAAGCTCTACGTGTTCTAAATGCGGGTGAAAACCCTCTCTACGCTGCTGGTTGGATTTTTGTTGCTGCTGTGATGGCGGGATGTCTTGGTGTTGCCTTTGGATATGGGCTTGTACACATGTTCCGCCGTGGATGGGCACCTGAATACTTAAAAGCACCAATCCTTTTGTCGGGTGTTATTGCTTGTTATTCCCTCGCTGAGATGATTGAGCACGAAACTGGATTGGTTGCTGTTACTGTTTTTGGTATGGCATTGGCGAATGCACGCTTCGCAAGTTTGCAAGAGGTACGAAAATTTAAAGAGAATATTGCCGTACTGCTTATTTCAGGTGTGTTTGTTATTTTGACGGCAGATTTGACCCCTCAAGACATTGCAGATGCATTCAATTTCCCAACGTTTGCTTTCTTATTCTGTATGCTGTTTATCGTTCGCCCAATTTCGGCGGGTCTAACAACGTTAGGGGCGCTAAAGCCAAAAGAGTCTGCTTTGATTGGGTGGATTGCGCCGCGTGGTATTGTGGCCGTCGCTATCTCTGGCTTTTTTGCAGAACGCATGGTTGCAGATGGTTATGAGGACGCATCTCGTTTAACAACGCTTGCTTTCGCTATGGCGATCACAACAGTTGTATTGCATGGATTTACAATCAAACCGATTGCTCGCTGGTTGGGGTTGGTGCGTGTAAATCGTCCTGGAACATTGATTGTAGGTTCTACGCCATGGAGTGTGGGTTTTGCTAAATGTCTAAGTGATGCTGGAGCAGATGTAATTCTGGCGGATTCAAATTTCGGGCGTCTTCGCGGTGCGCGCCAAGCAAACCTTGATCGCTTTTATGGCGAGGTGGTTTCAGAAGGTGCTGAGCTTCAACTAGATCACTCAAAATTTGACAGTGTCGTCGCAGTTTCTGCGAATGATCCTTATAATGCACTTGTGTGTAGTCATTTTGGTCCTGAGTTGGGGCGCAACCACGCCTTCCAGTTGGCATCTCAAGATTTAGAAGAAGATAATCCTCGTGCGATCAACCTAGCGGCGCGTGGACAAACGCTTGCGGGGCGCGGCCGTACATATGATGCGTTAATCCGCGATACATATAGAGGGTGGACGTTCACTAAAACAACTTTAACTGAAGGCTTCACGCTCGAAAACTTAAAGTCAAAACGTCCAGATGCCGACTTGCTTGCCGAATTGCGTCCGGATGGAAGTATGGTTTTCTTAGGGCCAAGCCGTCCAGCTAAAGGTGGTGTGGGTGTTACAGTGATTAGTTTTGGACCAGAAACAGCGATTGCTGATCCTGAGAAAAAAGAAGAGAAAGCGGAAGAAGACGCCAAAGAAAGAGCTGATATTGAGCGTGTGGACGGTGATATTTTACCGGAAGCAAAAAAAGCGAGTTTGATCAGCCGTATTAAAGGGCCAAAATCTTCCAATGAAAGATCTTCGCTTTAATTGCCGATAGCATGAAGACTGCGCCCATGCGTGTTTAGCCAATTTTTGGCTGGACGTGCATCGGGAATGCAGCAAGAAACGTGCTGCCAGAAACGCGCGGAATGGTTCATCTCAAGTAAGTGTGCGCATTCATGCGCAGCGACATAATCGAGAACGAAAGGCGGTGCACAAACGAGCCGCCATGAAAAGTTTAAATTGTTTTTTGATGAGCATGAGCCCCAGCGGGTTTTTGTATCTTTGATAGAGATACTCGCGGGATGCACGCCTAATGTTTTAGCGTGTTTGTTGACGTATCTCATTAAGTCGGCACGCGCAGCAGCTTTATAAAATCCGATGACTTTAGCAGGTGCTAACTCAGCACGGCCGGGAACCATAATACGATGGGGTAGGGACGTGTCATCTATATAGACACTCCGCCCATTTGTGGCCGTCTGTATCAGGTGCTGTTCGCCGCGTAAGGGAGTAAAGCTGCCGACCGTTAGCAATTTTTGCGGTGGCAAATCGTTTAGTCTATCGTAGATCCAGTCGACTCGTTCTTTCGCGAATTCTAGAGTCGCTTTTTTTAGTTTCTGATTTGGAGAAATTGCGACTGCTTCCCGCTTTTTTGAATCTATTTTCAAAGAAATACGACGTGCACGCGGATTTATCTCGAGTCTGATCTCGATTGATTGCCCTTTGTTCGTCATAAGATTGACACGGTCAGCGTGGTTTGTATCCATGCACACAGAATTACAGTCGTCCGTGGGTGGGCGCAAGCAAGGAATGAGGAACTGGTATGAGACATATAATGATTGGTGCTAGTGCACTCGCATTGTTGGCAGCTTGTGGGGCAGATGATGAACCAAAAGTAAAATCGCTTGATTCAGTAAAAGTTGAAGATATTAAAATCCCTTCTTCCAACTTCAAAGCAAAGGACTATGGAAAAACAACAGCAGCTCTCGCAGCGTTGAAACTTGATGGTGATGCAAGTAGTCCAATTAAGTTTGCCGATAGTTCGGCTAAAAATGGTGGTGCGGTCTTTAACAACGTCACAATTTCTAGCGATGATGGTCCTGCATTATTAGCAAAAACCATGTCATTTGACGGCCTAAACATGACAGATGATGGTCCATCATTTGATCGCCTCATTCTCTCCCAGTTGTCTCTGGTTGATGAAGAAGAGGGTGTGAATGTGGCAATTGGAGATATTTCTATTGTTGAACCAAATGCTGCTGCATCTGCATTTTTCACAGCTTTGATACAAGGTGAAGATACTGACGGTACACCGAACTTTGGTGAATGGGCATTTGACAGTATGTCAATGAAAAACCTTACCCTAGCTGCGTCTCCAAAAGACGAAGAAGGTGCGGTTTCTCTATCTGTTGGTGAATTAACAATGGCTTCTCTCGCTGATGCTGTTGCGGGTCAGACATTATTTTCAAATATTAAAATGGATTTCGATATTCCTGATGCTGGTGATTTCCCAATTAAAGGTAGCCTGAAGCTCGATAAGATGAGCCTTTCCAACATGCAGGCGACATTTATTGATGCATTTGCAGCTGCAGGTTCTGATCCTGAAAAACTTGCAGGTGTGAATTCAAAATTGATGGGAAATTACACAAGCCCAATCGATCAAGGGTATGATCAAGGTGTTGTTGAGGGATTATCGCTGGATGTATCTGGTCTTAGCTTTACAATGCCAAAATCAGCCACAAAAGTTATCCGCAACAAAGACGGCGTTGCAACAAGTGTTGTGAGCCCAAAAACTGTTTTTGTTGTGAAAGCAGATGCTGAAGGTGGTCAACTTGGTCAGCAATTGGCGCAAGGTCTTGCTATGCTTGATTACTCAGATCTTGAGTTCTCAGTAAATGCAAAAGCATCATACGACCCAAAGACAAAAGAAACACGCTACAGTGACTATGTCATTGATATGAAAGATGGTTTCTCACTGTCCTTCAACGGTGGTGCGTTCAATGTCCTTGAAATGATGAAGGGAATGGCTGAAAACGGCGAAGAGCCTAATATGGATGCTTTTAACCAATTGAAGTTTTCAGATATGGAAATCTCATTAAAAGACAATTCAATATTAGACCGCGCATTTAAAGTTGCTGCCGATATGCAAGGTATGGAGCCTGCTCAGTTGAAAAGCATGGCGTCTGGTTTCCTTGCAATGGGTACAATGCAAGCGAGCCAGTCTGGTGTCGATATGGAATTGGTTAATCAGACAGTGACAGCGCTGACTTCTTTCATTGAAGATTCAGGTACTTTGACCATTAAAATGGCTCCTGATGCACCGATCTCAATGGCTGATTTTGAAGACCCAAGCAAACTTACTGCGGATGCTTTGGGCTTCTCTGCTACAACTAAGAAGTAATTGTTTTTACAATGTAAATGCGAAAAGGCCGGAAGATTTCTTCCGGCCTTTTTATTAATATCCATAGAATGAATTACTAAATTATCAGGAGTTGGACGATAGTTCAGCAATACATCCGGCAACTTCATCTGGTGTCGCTTCTGATGTGAAAAACGTCTTTAATTTCCAGTCCTTATCCATGAGATAAAGGATTGAAAGATGGTCCATCGTATAGCCTAAACTACTGTCTGGCGTTTCAATTTTCTTATAGCTGGTCATGAATGCATCAGCGGCGGATTTGATCTCTTCTGGCGTACCTGTGAGGCCGATAAGGTCTTTAGGAAACCCATTACTTTCAACATATTGCGCCAATGCTTCTGGCGTGTCTTGTTCAGGATCTACCGAGATGAGCAATGTGCGAGGTTTTTCAACGCCTTCTGGGAGTTGGTCCATCGCTGAGCCGACAACAGAGAGCGTAAACGGACACACATCTGGGCAGTTTGTGAAACCAAAATAAACGAGGGTTTCGCGCCCCTTGAAGGTGTCTTGTGTCACTCTGTTACCCGTGTGGTCAGTGAGTGCTATAGGCCCGCCTATATTGTCATAGGCGCGTGATGCACAGGAGGATGCTCCACCCGATGTACCTGCGCCGGCTGTGGATGTATCATTGTTAGGCCCACACGCACTTAGCAAGAAAGTGACCGCGAGCGCGGATGTCAAAAGAGCTTTTTTCATGAGATGCAATATGAATAAAACGGATAGGTATGCAATAGGCGTTTACGTCACATGAGCGGCTACGCAAAAAGACTTGAGCTTCTTTGATCTCTAATTACTGTGGTGCATTATGTCAGACCAAGAAAATGAAGTTAACCGTGGCACAGTAAACGCTATTACGCCGCTCATTGATCTCGCGCCCGAGGGGCTTGCGGGGGTTGGCTCTGTGTTTGGACGCACGCGTGTGCGCACCTTGGTGAGCTTGCGATGGATGGCTGTGATCGGTCAGGTCGCGGCGGTGCTGTTTGTGCACTTTGGGCTGGGTTATCATCTTCCATTGGGAGGTTGTCTTGCAGTGATTGCTGCATCTGCTTGGGTGAATGTGATCCTGACAGCCATGCATCCGGCTCAGCGTCTGGCAAGTCAAAAGGAAACGGCTCTACAATCAGCTTTTGATGTGTTGCAGCTTACGACACTTATTGGATTGACGGGTGGTTTGGACAACCCATTTTTGTTCATGATCGTGGCACCTGTGACTGTGGCGGCATCGCGATTGCGCCCAGCATATGCATTGCTGCTTATAGGTTTAGGTTTATCTAGCCTTGGTTTGTTATCACTCGTCTCTGCGCCCTTACCGTGGATAGAGGGGGAGTCTCTAAGCTTGCCGTCCACATATCGGTGGGGGTTGTTTGCGAGTGTGGGGATTGGGCTTGTGTTCTTCGCTGTGTCTGCCTGGCGTACAGGACGCGATGAGGCGCGGCTAGTGCGCGCCCTTGAAGCAGCAGAAGAAGTGCTTGCAAAAGAGCAACGTCTATCCGCACTTGGTGCGCTGTCGGCGGCAACAGCGCACGAATTGGGAACCCCTTTGGCGACCATCCATTTGGTTGCAAAAGAACTGCAACGGGCAACGGATGAGACAAGTGAAACTTATGAGGATGTTTCCCTAATCGCAGAGCAAGCCGAACGCTGTCGCAATATACTTGGCCAAATTTCCAGACGCGGTGAGGCGAGCGATGCTGCGCACGCCAAATTACCTGTCCTTGCATTGATTAAGGAGATCTCAGAGCCGCATATGGGGCTTGGCATAGACATTCACCTGTCGAGTGAACCCTTGCCTGATATTGACGGAGACCCACCTCAGCCTCCAGAAATCAGACGCCGACCAGAACTTATTCATGCCTTGGGTGCTTTCGTTGAAAATGCGGTGAGTTTCGCAGACAAAGAAGTGCAGGTTGCGGCGCGATGGTCAGATGATGAATTACGTATTTATATCATTGATGATGGCCCAGGGTTTTCTCAAGCTGTTTTGCCAAAGCTTGGCGAGCCATATCTTTCTCAGCGTGGGGAAAATCAAATTGGCGGCGGTATGGGGCTTGGTTTTTTCATTGCGCGCACTTTGCTGGAGCGAACAGGTGCACGCATGAAACCCTATAATAGACGCCCGCCAGCAAAGGGGGCTGTTGTGCGGGTGTCGTGGATGCTCAACACAATACGCGCAGCGCCGGGATGGTCTGAAGAGTAGATATAGTAGGTCGCTACCGCGTCAATTGGCATACTTAGTGTAGGGCTTGCATTGCGTTACCAACGGTTTAGTTTAGACAAAAAGAAATTCCTGAAATCATCTGACTCCACCTAAAGAGAGCCAAAATTCAGGGCGTAAGGGAATGAATATTATGGACGCAGAATTCAAGCCAGATGAAGCAATTGCCGCATT
This sequence comes from uncultured Hyphomonadaceae bacterium, assembly GCA_964351655.1. Taxonomy (GTDB): domain Bacteria; phylum Pseudomonadota; class Alphaproteobacteria; order Caulobacterales; family Hyphomonadaceae; genus Hirschia. Next base: position 55,335 of record CAYGPD010000020.1, read on the forward strand.
GGACGATAAAACAATGATGGTTTTGGATGATGATGCTCCCTTTCGAGGCCGACTTGCGCGCGCCTTAACCCAGCGCGGTTTCACAGTATCTGCATGTGCCACTGTGGCAGAAGCCAAAGATGTTGCTAAATTAAATCCACCTGCTTTTGCTGTGCTTGATCTTCGTCTTGAAGATGGGTCTGGTCTGGATGTTGTTCAAACGCTTCATGAATACCGCGAAGATGCGCGCGCCGTTATTTTGACAGGCTATGGCGCTATCGCAACGGCGGTTGCGGCGGTCAAAGCGGGGGCGGTGGATTATCTTTCCAAGCCAGTGGATATTGATGATGTGGTCAAAGCGCTTCTATCCGCGCCGGGTAATAAGCCAGAGCCGCCAGAAAACCCAATGTCGGCAGACCGCGTGCGCTGGGAACACATTCAGCGCGTGTATGAATTGTGTGATCACAATGTGTCTGAAACAGCGCGCCGCCTCAATATGCACAGACGCACATTGCAACGCATTCTAGCAAAACGCGCCCCGCGTTAAGTGGGGAAGGGCGGT
>CAYGPD010000021.1:0-53160 GCA_964351655.1 uncultured Hyphomonadaceae bacterium
CCCCTGTGAGGCATGAATTTGCATGGCAGACGATGTCGATTTAGCAATGCGTTTATCGCCCTGATAGATGGATTGAATAACGCTTACATTTTGGGGTTGAGCATCATCATTTTTGACGTGAACTTTTGCGCGAACAATGGATTGATCCGCATCCACTTTGGGGAAGGTGATAAAAATGCCGCCACTTGCAGGGGTGTCTTCAATTTGGGGGTATGAAATGTGGACGGGGTTTTCATAGGCGATGAACGCGTTTCTGTAGAGGCCGCCATACATGTTGAAGTCGAGAATTTTCAATGGCTTCGGGCCAGTGATCTCATTGTCGGTATTATCAAGACGAACGGCTATCACATTCTCGTCGTCAAAATTGATATAGTCAGTGGCATCAAAAACGATGGGGAGATATCCCCCTTGGTGCTCCGTGATTTTTTCGCCATTGATCCAGAATTGCGCGTAATTCATGGCTGCTTCAAACTTAAAGATAACTTTCTTATCCCTGTTTGCCGGCTCAATGGTAAAGTGTTTTCGATACCAGCTTATGCCTTGCCATTGATCATTAACGAGGAGTGGCTCGATGTTGGCCGTATGTGGGAGGCGGGCATCGGACCAATTGCTATCATCAAAGCTGATCGTGTGAAGCTGGGTATCATCGTGCGTGAGGGTAGGAAGCTTGGTGAATTTCCAACCATCATTCACCAAAATGAGCTGGCCTATATCTGAAGGGGCTGAAGATGAAGGCGAAGCGGGGGCATTTTTTGAGCAAGCGCCAAGGCCAAGAAGGAGCAGAGTCGCAACGCATGAAAGGGCAATGAAATGGGTGGGTTTCTTTATGGTCGTCATTGCGAATTTTCCCCGGAATTTTGGTTATTATTATATGTCGCCGCATTGATTTAGGCGGTTAGCTTTGAAAATAAGTAATATAATTAGTGTGTTTTACACAAGCTATTTGTGTGAAAATTTCACGGGAAAGGCCAAAATTTGCACGGAAAGACGAAGAAAAAGGATATTATATTGCTTTTTTTTGAATGTGGGTTTGCGGCGTGCGAGCATCGGTAAGTTTGGAGGTGTGCTCTAAAAAATAATTTTAAAACAGTAATATATGTAACGTTATCGACGTTAAGACATGTATGAAATGGACAGAAATTTGTGTTTTTTGGCTTCAGAGTTGCGCAAAAGACCAAACTTGCCTGTTGGGCTGTCTTTACGGGTGCGTTTAATAGTATTACAAATTATAAAAATGAATAAGCCATCCCAAACCTTCGGGTGATAGGGGCGTGCCTAAAATGGGGAGAATATTGTGAAGCGAATGTCTGCATGGTCTTTGGCGGGGGCAGTTATGACCTGCTGTGTGTTGGCGAGTGGGGGATGCGCACCCGCACCCACCAATGCAAGCGCCACAGAAATGAAGCGCGCTGCGCAAGAAAAGCAGCCCAATATTGTTGTCTTATTTGCTGATGATTTGGCATGGATGGATTTGGGCCATTATTCGGATTTCATTGAGACCCCAAATTTAGATAAATTACGTCTTGAGAGTACGAGTTTTGAACGGGCATATGCGGCTGCGCCAGTATGTAGTCCAAGCCGTGTTGGTATGATTACGGGCCAACATCCGGCGCGCCATGAGTTTTTCCGTCATGTGGGGGCGGGTGATAAATCTCAGTTTGATCAAAATGGGCGCACCAATGATGCCTATCATATGCTTGATACTGATCCTGCGCATATGCCGTCACGAAATTGGTTACCTTTGGAAGCTGTGACGGTAGCGGAGCGGCTAAAAGATGTGGGCTATAATACCTCGTTTGTGGGCAAATGGCATATTGGACACGAGCCATATTATCCGATCAAACAGGGGTTTGATGAGCAGTTTGGGGTGACGAATGATGGTCATCCAGGGAAGGGGTATTACCCACCATATTTCAGGCACAACCCAGCGAAGACTTACAGCGATGCGCCGAAGGATAAATTTCTTACTGACCGTATAACCGATGACGCAGTTGAAGTCTTGGAGCGCTTGAGCGCGAAGGACGAGCCTTTCTTTTTGAACCTTTGGTATTATGGCGTGCACAAGCCAATAGATGGCCGCAAGGACCTGATCGAGAAATACAAACAACGCGGCATTAGCCAAGAGCAGGCTGAATATGCCTCCATGGTGGAGGCGTTGGATGAGTCTGTTGGGCGTATCAGCGCAAAATTGGATGCGTTGGGGCTGCGGGATGATACAATACTTGTTTTCACATCTGACCAAGGCGGATTTTTTGATCGTGCGCCGCTAAAGGGACGCAAAACGGATGGGTTGGCACTGTTTGAGGGCGGGGCGCGTGTGCCTATGTTTGTGCGTTGGCCTCAACATTATCCAGCAGGAAAAGAGATAAAAACACCGGTGACGACATTGGATGTCGCGCCGACGATTCTAGCCCCTGCACATGCTAATTTAGATGATTTGGATGGCGTGAAACTCGCGGCTCATTTGGGCGGAGATTTAGACCATCCTCAGCCTGTCATTATGTATCGCCATTATGAAGATTTGTACGCCGCTGTTGTGGTGGGCGATATGAAGTTGTTGGCGAGTGTTTCGGGAAAACATCAACTTTACAATGTTGTAACAGATATTTCTGAAGCGCACGACCTAGCAAAGGAGCAGCCAGAAACAGTGGCAGACATGCTCGCTATTTTGGAGTCATGGAAAGACAAAAACCACATTAAGCGTTTTGCGCAAGCGCAAAATTGAGTTTTGAAATGTTAAATCGAGATAGAAAAATGACATTGAAACCAAAGACATTTTCGCGCTTGAAATCAGCTAAAATAAGCGTGTGTTCGTTTGCTGTTGCTTTAGTGGTGGCGTGTAGTGGTTCCTCTGCGAATGAAGACATTGCTGAACAGACTGCGCCAGCGGCATCGGCTCAAACGCGTGCACCAAATATCATCTATATTCTGGCGGATGATCTTGGATATGGAGACATCGGTGCTTTTGGTCAAACCAAGATTAAGACGCCAAACCTAGATAAATTGGCGGCAAATGGAATGATGTTTACAGACCATTATTCTGGGTCTGCTGTGTGTGCGCCGTCTCGGTCAGCTTTGATCACGGGCCAGCATACGGGCCATACCCAAATTCGCGGCAATTCAGGCCAGTTGGAGACATCACCTTATCTTGAAGCAGGCACGCAAACGCTTGGAACTGTGTTGCAAGAAGCGGGCTATACGACGGGTACTGTGGGCAAATGGGGTTTGGGGACTTTTGAAGATGATGGTGCGCCTGACAAACAGGGAATGGACTATTTTTACGGCTTTATAGATCAGGTTTTGGCCCACAATTATTATCCTGAATATTTGTGGGAAGGGCGCGAAAAGCAGGTGCTCGATAATGGCGGTATCACGATGCATCCAAAGCATGTGGCGCTGGAAGGGCGTCCGATTGAGGAATCCTACAAGGACTTTATTGGTAAGGATTATGCGGGCTATTTGATGCAAGACAAAGTGGAGGGGTTCATTCGGAAGAATGCAAATGCACCTTTCTTTTTGTATTACGCAACAACCATTCCTCATGCGGCTATCCAGATCCCTGATGCTGAACTGGATCAGTATGATTTTCCCGAAACGGGCGGGGCTGATCCTGAAAACTACTATTCTCCACATCCGCGTCCACGGGCTGCACGCGCGGCGATGATTACCTTGCTCGATCGTCAGGTTGGGGAAATTGTAAGCACGCTGGAAGAATTGGGCATAGCTGACAACACATTAATCGTATTCACAAGTGATAATGGGCCGGCTGGAGAGGGGCGCGGGGATGTTGAATTCTTTGATTCTAACGGTCCATTTAGAGGCGGTAAGCGCGATCTCACCGAAGGGGGTATTCGTGCGCCGATGATCGCCTATTGGCCGGGTAAGATTAAAGCAGGCAGCACTAGCGATCACGTCTCGGCTATGTGGGATATGTTGCCAACAGCAGCAGAACTTGCGGGCGCAACGCTAAACCAGGAGATTGATGGCGTTTCATTCCTGCCGACATTGTTGGGTGTAGGTGGTCAGCAGGAACATGACTTTTTGTATTGGGAATTTCACGAGAATGCAGGAGGCGGACCGGCGCAAGCCGTTCGTATGGGCAAATGGAAAGGCTTGCGCCAAGCGAAGGGTGTAAAAGCTAAGCATCGTGCGGATATTCCATTGCAACTTTATGATTTGGAGGCTGATCCAGCAGAAACCAACAATGTTGCAGCTGAGCACCCTGACATTGTGGCGAAGATAGAAGCTGCGCTTGGTGATCGCACGCCAGCACGATTGGATCGTTGGAATTTTAACTAAGTATAATGCCTGAAATAGAACAGGTTGGAGGAAGCACATGCGTTCACTAATTGCGTTGGCACTGATGTGTCTACCGCTTCAAGCAGCGTCTGCAGAAGAGGCCAAAAAGGAAGATACACGCCCCAATATTTTGTGGATTATCCCAGAAGATGTGTCGCCTTGGATGGCACCTTATGGGGACACTACGGTGAAGACGCCGACCATAGATAAAATGGCGAATGAGGGTGTGACCTTCTTAAAGGCTTTCGCGAATGTGCCTATCTGTTCGCCTGTAAGGTCGTCCTTGATGACGGGGCGTTGGGCGGTATCCACGGGTGTGCATAATCACAGGCGCTCTCGTGATAGTAAGGGGCGCGATGCGATTTACCTTGAAGAAGGCACAAAAGCCCTGCCAAGCATTTTTATGGAAAATGGGTATGAAACATTCAATATCGGGAAGGATGATTATAACTTCGTCTATAATCGCCGTGATTTATACTCTGCTGGACCAGATGAAGTTGAAGGGCATATTGGGGATAAAGATGGACCAGATTTTGCGTGGGAAAAACTAGCCGAAGGTAAACCATTTTTTGGGCAAATTCAGCTAAGAGGCGGGAAATCGCATGGCAAAGTGGATGTAGAGCTTGATAGCTCCAAAATCCCAATGCCGCCTTATTATCCAGATACAAAATTGTTTCGTGAGCGCTGGGAAGATCATTATCGTAGCATTGTGGACACGGATGCTGAGCTGGCAGAAATTTTTGCGAAGTTAGAGGCGACAGGGGAAGCGGAAAATACGGCTGTATTTTTCATTTCTGACCATGGATTTCCAATGTTGCGCCACAAACAGTTTCTCTATGATGGCGGCGTGCATGTCCCTGTGTTCGTTTGGTATCCAAAAGGAACAAAAGAGATCCAGAAATATGGATCTCGCCGGAATGAGTTGATCAGCACTATTGACCTTTCAGCCGCAGCTTTGGAATTGGCAGGCATTGAAATACCAGAATATTTTGATGGGCGTAGCCTGTTTGGTGATGCAATTGAGCCGCGCCAATACGTGCCGCTAAGTCGTGACCGTGGTGATTTCACCTTTGATCAAATTCGCGCTGTGCGGACCGATAAGTATAAATATATCCGGAATAAATATCCTGACGTGCCTTATATGCAGCCAAGCTATCGCGATGGTTGGCCTGTGACGAAGGAGTATTTTCAGCTCAAGAAAGAGGGGAAACTTACGCCCGAACAAGCCCTATTCATTGCAGATACACGCCCCGCAGAGGAGCTGTATGATTTAGATGCTGACCCGCATGAGGTGAAGAATTTGGCGGATGATCCAGCCTATGCAAGCGTTTTGGCGCGCATGTCTTCGACACTGGATGGTTGGATATTGATGAGCGGCGATAAGGGGCAAGTGGAAGAAACTGAAACCGAAATTGCGGCTGTTGTGGCGCGCTGGGGCGACAAATGCGTGGATCGTCGATGTGTAGAATATCGCGCCAAACATGGAGATGAAGAACCTGCTGGTGCAACGGGCGTGATTCAGGAGGGCAAGTGATGGGAATGACTATGATAGACCGTCGGACGTTTACAGCATTGGGCGCTGCAGCGTCGGGTGTGGCTTTGACTGCGTGTGGTGAAGAAAAGGAAGCCCCAAAAGCTGTTGCAGGATTTCCCACAAAGGCGCGTGAAGATGCGACGCCGGCGCTTGTGGCAGCAATCGCAGATGCAATCTCACACAACAAATCGGAAATCATTTTGCCAGCAGGCGAATTGCACTTCTGGCCAGAGGCAGGTGAAGAGAAGTTTCTCAATGTCTCCAACAATGATTCACGAGATTTTAAAATCGCGGGATTGCTGGAGAGAGCAAGTGGGCTGACGATCAAAGGGCAAGGCACTTCATTGGTGTTTCATGGGCTCGTTGTGCCGTTTGCGATTCAAAATGCGACCAATATTCGCTTTGAAAATCTAAGTGTCGACTGGGAAACACCATTTCACCTTGAAGGTATAGTTGAAGCAAGGGATGAGGTTGACGGGCGATGGATTGAGATAACCATTCCAGAGCAATTTTCCTATCGCTTAGATGATGCCAAACTGGTGTTTGTGGGGGAGGGCTTTGAGCAAAAGGGCTTGAAGCGCATTTTGGAATTTGATGCGACTCGCAAAGAAACGGCGTATCGCGTTTGGGACAATGGCTTTATGGCGCGCGATCATTCCAATGTGCGCCCCCATACTATTGAAGAAATTGCGCCGCGACGTTTGAAAATTTCGGTGCATGATACACGCTTTAAATCGCTTCCAGCCGTTGGAAATGCTGTAATCATGCAGCCTTCCAATCGTTGGGCACCTGCATTCTTCATTGAAGACTCCAAGAATGTGACCTTTAAAAACGTCACAATTCATCATGCCGGATGTATGGGAATTATCGCGCAAACGAGCGAAGATATTACACTGGACGGATTGAATGTGTTGCCAAGCAGAGGGCGCTATGTGTCTACGAGTGTGGACGCGACCCATTTTGTAAATTGCTCTGGGACCATTACCGTCGAAAATGGCGATTTCTCAAATCACATTGATGATGCTGTAAATGTGCATGGCATTTATTTGCGTGTGCTGGAAGCTGATGGTGAGAATGCTTTTAAAGCTGAGCTTGCAGAGTTTCAGCAGCATGGCGTGCGGCCTGTTAGAGATGGTGATTTTATATCGCTAGCAGATGCAAAAGGTGTGGATGTGTATTACACATCCCGTGTGAAAAGCGCCGTTTATGAAAGTCGTACAATGGTGCGCATCGAACTTGAGCGCGAGGTGCCGGCACAATTAGCGGACGGGGATGTTGTGGATATTCTCAATCGCCAAGCAAACCTTGTTATCCGCGGCAATAAAATCGGCAAAAACCGTGCGCGAGGTATTCTTATTTCAACGGGTGGAACCGTGTTGGTTGAGAACAACAAATTCCACGCGCCGGGGTCAGCGATACGCATTTCTGGTGGGGTAGATCATTGGTATGAGTCTGGACCAACATCTCAGGTGATGATCCGCAAGAATGAGTTTAATCACTGTTTATATGGCGTGTGGGGCCAATCCATTATCGACATTATTTGTGTAGATAGCGAAGAGAGCCAATCTAAACGCGCCTTTCACGACACAGTGATTATCAAAGACAATCTGTTTCGCACAGAGCATGGCGATCTTATCACTGCATATCGCGTGGGGACATTAATGTTTGAAGGCAATCGCGTGATCGTGGAACCTTATCAGGTTGATAATGCGCAGACGGACACTCCATTTGATTTGCGCGCGGTTGGAAAATTTATCCTAAAGGACAATCAAATCGAAGGGTATCACTGGCCTATATTTGATGAAGCTTAGCCTCATTATCTAAGAGAAATATATAAAACCGCACTCCTATCAGAGTGCGGTTTTGTTGTTAGAGGGGCAATTTCTTCGTTTTAGGCTTGTTTATTATATTATAATATAATAAAGTAGGTGGACTTATTTGTTGGTTTTGCTTCTGCCGTTGCTGCAAGAATGAAGATTAGCAAGTCCTTATGTCCCGACCTTTTTATGGTGCATCGATTTGTATTTGGTGCACCATACTTTTTAGGTGTTAGCTTTCATTTTGAGGCGAATAAGAAGTTGTATTAAAATTTCAATTCCCTCTATTATAATACAAATGAATGATGTAGGCTGACAAATACACAGATTTTTGGGCCCTCAATAAAGGGTTCTGATGAATTATGATTGCTACGATATGACAAATAAAAATGAGAGCAAAAAACCGCTACGCAGTTCCCATTCATACGGAAAATTAGATCGCGATGGGTTTATTCACCGGTCTTGGATGAAGGCGCAAGGGTATCCTGAGGATGTGTTTGATGGGCGTCCTGTCATTGGTATTTGTAATACATGGTCGGAATTGACGCCGTGTAATTCGCATCTGCGCGAGATAGCTGAATTTGTAAAACGTGGTGTGTGGGAAGCGGGTGGTTTGCCTGTTGAATTTCCCGCCATGTCTTTGGGTGAAACGCAAATGCGCCCCACAGCGATGTTGTTTCGCAATCTGCTTGCAATGGAAGTTGAGGAAAGTATTCGCGGTAATCCGATTGATGGCGTTGTGCTGCTCGGGGGATGTGACAAGACAACGCCGGGTCAGTTGATGGGGGCGGCGAGTGTGGATTTGCCCACGATTATTGTTTCCTCTGGCCCCATGCTGAATGGGAAGTTTAAGGGCAAGAATATCGGTTCGGGCACGGATGTGTGGAAGCTCTCAGAGCAAGTACGGGCGGGTGAGATTAGCGAACAGGAATTCTTCGCGGCTGAAGCGGGCATGTCGCGCTCGCGCGGTGTGTGTAATACGATGGGATCAGCTTCAAGTTTCTCTTCTGTTGTTGAGGCGCTGGGGATTTCTCTGAAATATAATGGCACGCTTCCAGCTGTGGATGCGCGGCGTCAGGCGCTTGCGCATGTGACCGGACGACGGATTGTGGGGCTGGTGAAGGAAGACAAGCCTTTATCCTCCTTCCTCACACGTAAAGCATTTGAAAATGCGATCAGCGTACATGCCGCGATTGGGGGATCGACCAATTCTGTGATCCACCTGTTAGCTCTTGCAGGGCGCGTGGGTGTCGAGCTGACATTGGAAGACTTTGACAAGATTGCAGGCGATATGCCGCTTCTGGCCAATATTGCTCCATCGGGTGAATATTTGATGGAAGATCTGCACTATGCGGGCGGGATGCCGGCCTTGATGAACCAGATGGCCAATCGCATCCATAAAGATGTACCTACGGTTTCTGGTCTGACGATGGGCGAGCAGATTGAAGGCGCGGAAGTTTATATTCCAGAGGTGATTGCCAGCATGGATAAGCCGGTGAAACACAATGCTGGAATATGGGTGCTGAAAGGTAATCTTGCGCCAAATGGTGCGATAATAAAACCTTCTGCCGCGTCTGATGATTTGCTTGTAAAAAAGGGTAAGGCGGTCGTGTTTGAAGACATTGAAGACTTCAAAGCGCGGGTGGATGATCCTGATCTTGAGATTGATGAGCATTCCTTCATGGTGCTGCGCGGGTGTGGTCCAAAGGGGTATCCGGGCATGCCAGAGGTTGGGAATATGCCATTGCCGCAAAAGCTGCTTGAAAAAGGCGTGCGTGACATGGTGCGTATTTCAGATGCGCGCATGAGTGGAACAGCCTTTGGAACGGTTATTTTGCATGTCTCGCCTGAGAGCCTTGCGGGTGGACCGATCAATCTGGTGCGCACAGGGGATATGATTACACTGGATGCAAAAGCGCGTCGTCTTGAGCTGAATGTGGATGCAGATACATTGGAAAAACGCGCTCAAGAGAATGCGAAATTGCCCGCGCAACAAGCACCTGCACGCGGTTATCTGCGATTAAACCACGCGCATGTATTGCAAGCGGATAAAGGATGCGACCTTGATTTTCTGGTTGGGAAATCAGGCGATGAGGTCAAGCGGGAGTCACACTGAATACTGGGTGAGGGGGACTTGCTCTAAATCACAATGGAGTGGAGTGTTCTAAGACATAAATCAATAGCCTTCAGTAAGGGGCAATAAGCGGGGAGCATTTTGGCCATGGGCCTTTCATCATTAGATTATGGCGTGGTGGGCGTTTACGCCATCGCCTTGTTCATTTTAGCGTGGTTGGTTTCGAGAGAAAAAGCCGGGCACACGAAGAATACGGAAGATTATTTTCTGGCGGGAAAATCGCTTCCTTGGTGGGCAATCGGTGCGTCTTTGATTGCGGCGAATATCTCGGCTGAACAGATTATTGGAATGTCGGGCTCTGGATTTGCGCTTGGTTTAGCGATTGCTTCTTATGAATGGATGGCGGCGATAACGCTTGTTATCGTGGGTAAATTTATGCTGCCGATTTTCCTGAAGCGGGGCATATATACTATGCCGCAATTCTTGGAGCAGCGTTTCGGGCCGTCTGTAAAATACACAATGAGTATTTTTTGGTTAGTGCTTTATACCGTAGTGAATTTGACCACCATCCTTTGGTTGGGTGCGACGGCGATTAGCACTTTGACTGGTTTGAGCATGTTCCATGGCATGTTGGCGCTTGGTGCGTTTGCGACGGCATACTCCCTATATGGCGGATTAAAAGCGGTTGCCTTCACTGATATTATTCAGGTTGTTCTGCTGGTATTTGGTGGAATTTTGATCACTTGGATTGCTCTTGGACAGGTGGGGGATGGCAGTGCTGTTGGGGGCTTTAGTCGTTTAATGACTGAACTTCCAGACCGCTTTGATATGATCCTTTCCAAAGATAATCCCAATTATCAGGCATTGCCAGGGATTGGGGTTTTGATTGGGGGCATGTGGATCATGAACCTCTCATACTGGGGCTTCAATCAATATATTATCCAGCGTGCGTTGGGTGCTAAAAGTGTTCAAGAAGCACAACGCGGCATTCTGTTTGCAGCGGGCCTTAAATTGGTCATGCCGTTTATCATCGTGATACCCGGAATTGCAGCGGTTATTCTTGCACCTGATATTGCTAAACCTGATCAAGCCTATCCAGAGATGATGAAGCTTGCACCTGTTGGTTTGCGTGGGCTTATTTTTGCCGCGCTGATTGCTGCGATTGTCTCCTCATTGGGGTCAATGATGAACTCCATTTCGACGATCTTCACGATGGATCTTTTGAAGCCATTGGTAATGAAAAACGCGAGTGAAGCTAAACTGGTCAATATCGGTCGTGTGACGAGTTTTACTGCAATGATTATTGCTCTATTTCTTGCGACCCCTTTATTGGGCGGTGCGGATCAAGTGTTCCAAAATATCCAAGATTGGACTGGCTATTTCACGCCGGGGATTACCGCGATTTTCGTGTTGGGTATGTTTTGGAAGCGGGCCACAGAATTTGGCGGCTTAGCAGCAGTTATATCTTCATGTGTGTTGTCCTTTCTGTGGCCATCCATATTCCCAGAGATGCCATTTATGGACCGTGTTGGGTTTGTGTTTCTGATATCATTGTTTTTGGGTGCTGCTGTATCGCTGTTACAAAAGCCAGCGACCGAAGAACAGGTCGTCGATCTTGGCGGCATCAATTTCAAAACGACCACTGAATTCAATATCATTTCTGTTGTGATCGTTGTGATCTTGTGTGTGCTCTACGGTGTATGGTGGTAGGCTGTGCAGGCGCGATTGATTGAAACTATAGAAGTGAGCAACACCCTCGGAGAGGGGGTGTTGTTTCGTGAGTCAGATTCAACCTTGTGGTGGGCTGACATTCAAGAAAGCAAACTTTTTTGTATGCAATGGCCAAGCTTAAAGCTTGAAATATACGATATGCCTCAGCGGATTGGGTCGTTTTCGTTTGTTGAAGGGCGTGATGATGTGTTTTTGATCGCGTTTGAAACGGGAATAGCTTTATATACCCCCGATACAGCTAAAATGCATTGGCTTTCAAATATATATGAGCTTGGAAGCGGAGTGCGAATGAATGATGGGCGCACTGATTCTGAAGGCCGGTTTTGGGTAGGCTCATTGGTTGAGCGTCCCTTCCAAAAGGGTGAGACGCCTTTTGCAAAGTTATACCGTACTGATTTGGTTGGAGCTTATACGCCGGTCAAAGAAGGTGTGCATATCTCTAATGGGCTTTGTTGGTCTCCCGACAATGAAACAATTTATTTTGCGGATAGTCCAACGGGTATAATTCAGCGCGCAAGCTTTGATGTCTCAATTGGCGCTGTTGGGGAATTTGAGAATTTTTATCATGTGAGTGAGGGAAGTCCAGATGGTGCTATAACGGACACGTCAGGACTATATCTATCTGCCATTTGGGGTGGATCGTGTGTCATTGCAATCGATGACGACGGTAAAAAGGTGAATGAAATCAATTTGCCTGCATCACAAATTACCTGTTTGGCATTGGGAGGCGCGCAACGAAATATAATGTTCGTAACGTCTGCAAAAGCTGAATTGGAGACGGACAAGCTTGGCAATTGCACCCAAGCTGAAGCCGGGAACTTGTTCATTCTGGAAACGGATCACATTGCTTTACCAGAAGCGAGAGCATCAATTTCACCGAATATATTGGCGATGATGTAAGCTCATATTTGTTCTCTATAGTGTTATTTTAAAAAAAGACGTAGTTGATTGGAATATGCAATTTGCGCATTGGGCGATCATTCTTGTCTAGATCATTGTCTTTTCAATTACGCTGCCGCAATATAAATATTATATGTTGTTTGACCAAATATTGGATGGAAGAGACTATGAAAGCTTCAGGCGTCACGAACACAATTTTGCAGGATTTAGGTGCTGCAATTGTGTCTAAGAAGTTTGGTGAAACCTCTCCCAAAGTGATTGAGGCGGACCTGTGTGAAACCTATGGTGCGAGCCGTTCGGTGATGCGCGAAGCGATTAAAATGCTTGTGTCAAAGGGTTTGATTTCGTCAAAACCCAAACAAGGGACGAGCATTTGTCCACAAAGTGAATGGAATTTGCTAGATCCAGATGTATTGAGATGGATGCTGGAAGGTGATTTTTCTATTGATTTACTTAGAGAATTTACTGAAATTCGTATGGGTATTGAGCGTCAATCTGTATTGCTGGCTGCCCGCAATGCAACGCCTGAAGATCACAAAATGATGATGGCATGTGTTGAAGGGATGGAAGCAGCAGAGGCGGGAAAAAATGATCCTTTGCAGAGTGATATAGATCTGCATTTGTCTATTCTCAACGCATCGCATAACCGCTTTTTAAAAGCACATGCGCCTCTCGTTGATACCGCATTGCGCTTTAGTATTCAGCTATCCAACAAATATAAGCGCGTGCGAATCGCGAATGTGAGTGACCATCGCAATATGGTTGAGGCGATTATTATGCGCGATGGCTACCGGGCAGTTCAAATGATCGAAATGATGATGAACGAAGTCTTGAGTTTCATAGCCACGGCGCAAAAAGATATGGACACGAAAGCAGCAGAATAGTCCCTTCTATCGTTACGTTTATACTGATGTGCTGGGATGGATTATGGCTGTTTATCGCATGAAAGCGATGAGATACGCATGAGGCCGTGTCGTGCTTTGCTGCATGAGATATTTTTAGCCTATTTATTTGTATTATTATATAACCAATGACTTGTTTGGGAGCTCTCTCTCTTATACGCTCCAGAAGCCGTCTCTGGACGGAGCAAACATATAGATAAAATGCTCGAAAGAATTGGATCTCGAAAGAGGGGCGTATGGCAATATACAGCCTGCGGATTCACGATCGGGTTGGAGGGAGAATTTGCATGAAAGACATATCAAAGAGATCTGCACGTTCAGCACTACGGATTGGCATTAGTTGCGTTCTAATGAGTGTTTTTGCTGCGGGGGCTTGTGCGAAATCGCCAAACCCTGCGGCCGATAGTGTGCAAGCTGACACACAGGAAGATACACGCCCCAATATTTTGTGGATCATGTCTGAAGACATGGGACCGGAGCTTGGCGTGTATGGTACACCCGAGGCGATTACACCCAACCTAGATGCATTGGCGAAAAAGGGGCAGGTGTATGAGCAAGCGTTTACCAATGCGCCTATCTGTTCGATTAGCCGCTCATCTTTATATACTGGCATGTATCAGACAAGTATTGGCGCGCACCAGCACCGCACGCCCGAAGACCGTAAAAAGCCACTGCCAGAAGGCGTGAAACTCTTGACTGATCATTTCCGAGGAGCTGGATATTTCACCTCGTTGATCAAAGATATTGAACGTGAAGATGGGCCAGATGGTTGGTTTACTGGAGCGTTGAAAACAGACTGGAACTTCACCTATGAGGGTGAACCCTATGACACGTCAAAGCTGAGCGATTTAAAAGCAAATCAACCCTTTTTTGCGCATGTTCAGTTTCCAGAAACGCATCGCGGCAAAGACTGGGACAATGCAAAGAATGTCATTGATCATCCAGCTGACCCAGCAAAAATTGATCTTCCACCATATTACCCTGACACAGCAACCGCGCGTGATGACTGGGCCGATTATCTGGATGCTGTTATGGCATTTGACCGCAAGGCCGGTGTTGTATTGCGGCGCTTAAAAGAAGAAGGGTTGGATAAAAACACTATTGTGATTGTTTTATCTGATCACGGGCGTGCAATGGTGCGGGGTAAACAGTGGCTTTATGATTCAGGGCTGCACATTCCATTATTTATCTACATTCCAGAGGGCGTTGAAAAGCCCGAAGGCTATAAAGCGGGGACTCGCACGGATGTGCTGGTATCAGGAATTGATATTACCGCTACGACTTTAGAACTGGCTGGAATAGACCCTGGATTAGTAATGCAGGGGAGAGCTTTCCTCGGCGAAAATGCTGTTCACCGCAGATATACATTTGCAGGACGTGACCGCGCGGATGAAACAATTGATTATATGCGGTCTGTCCGAGATGCGCAGTTTCGGTATATCCGCAACTATATGCCAGAGCGTCCATATACACAGCTAAACGGATATAAAGAGGCGCAATATCCAGTGTTGCGTGAGATGTTTCGACTATATCGTGATGGAAAGTTAGGTGAAATTCCATCTCTGTTCATGGCGAAAACAAAGCCGGTAGAAGAACTGTTCGATATCAAAGCAGATCCACATAATGTGGTGAACCTTGCGACGAATCCTCAATATGCAGCAAAAATGGAAGAAATGCGTGCTGTGCTCGCCGCTTGGGAAGTTGAAACAAATGATCAAGGACGTTTCCCAGAGCCACCTGAAATCGCGCAGACCATTAATGAAGCCACTATGAAGAAACGCGCGCCTGAATATCAAGCGCTCATTGAAAAAGAAGGACCTTGGCGCGAAGGGCAATAGATTTAACCTTCGGCCACTCGGCAGATTCCAAAACTGCACCCTCATTGTTTGATCAATTTGGGGGTGCAGTCTTTTTTGTTTTGGCGTCAATTATTTAATGAGGAGTAGGCTTATGCAAAAATCAATGTGGGCTTTTATCCCAGCAAGTTTCGCCGTGTTTTTAAGTGCGTGTGCGCCAGCAGATACTGCATTGAGCTCACCAACCCCTCCAAATGTGATCGTCCTGTTGGTGGATGATTTGGGCTGGCGTGATGTGGGGTATATGGGGTCAGATTTTTATGAAACACCTCATATCGATGCACTTGCACGCAGAGGCACACGCTTTACGCAAGCTTACGCATCTCATCCTGTTTGCTCGCCATCACGCGCGGCTTTTATGACGGGCAAAGATCCGGCGCGTTTGCAGATTACGGACTGGATACCAGGGTTCACTAAAGCTGAATCGCCCCTACTGAAAGGGCCGGCAATTCGCGATGAGTTGGCGTTAGAAGAGGTGACGTTGGCAGAAGTGTTTAAAGCCGCCAATTATAAAACACTTTTCACGGGCAAATGGCATTTGGGTGAAACCGAAGCCTATTGGCCGGAGCATCAAGGGTTTGATGTCAATATTGGCGGCATAGATCGTGGCGCACCGCCAGCTGGGTATTTTTCACCCTATAATAATCCACGTCTAAAAGATGGTCCCAAGGGTGAGTTTTTAACGCAAAGGCTTGGCGCAGAGACAGTTGGATTTATTGAAGAAAATGCAGATCGACCCTTTATGGTGTATCACGCTTTTTATTCCGTCCATACGCCCATTCAAGCAGACCCGAAGAGAATTGAATATTTTCGAGAGAAGGCTAAAAAGCAGGGCGAGAATTTTGAACTCCTGCCTATAGACTTATATGATGGCACGAGCCGTTCCATACAAAATGACCCTGAATATGCAAGTATGATTGGGGCTGTTGATGATGTGGTGGGTGATATAATGGCGACATTGGAGCGCTTGAATATTGCCGATAACACGATCATCGTGTTTGCATCGGATAATGGTGGATTATCAACGGGTGCAGGTGAGAATAAGCCTAGACCAACATCGAATATTCCGTTGAAAGCGGGAAAGGGTTGGCTATATGAAGGCGGTATTCGCACCCCTTTATTGATTGCATCTCCCAGTCGGTTTGAGACTGTAGACCAATCCGATGCAATTATTAGATCTGTTGATATAATGCCAACATTGATAGGTTTGGCAGGTATTGAAAATCACGATGCACTGCAAATGGACGGCCTTGATTTTAGTGCGCATTTGCGAGGAGAAAGTCCACCGGCACAAGGTGCACAAATTTGGTATTTTCCACACTATCATGCAGCTGGATGGAAACCCGGATTTGCTGTTCGTAGTGGAAAATGGAAATTGATTGGCCATTTTGAAACGCAAACTTATGAGCTTTATGATTTAGAATCTGATCCAAATGAAATGCGCGATATAGCCCAAGAACATCAGGTTCAGATTGATGCTATGTTGGATATGTTTGAAGCATGGCGCATTGAAACTGGTGCGATATTACCAACAAAATTAGAGAGTTAGATAAAACAAAAAGGAGCAAGCAAATGAATTGCCTGCTCCTTTAGGGGCTAAGGGGGGAAGCCCTGGGATCTATAAATTGGGGAATTTATCGACCCCAATTTTGATTAGGTTTCTATACCTGCAACTTTTCCATCTGCGGTAATAGTGACGGGCCAACCTTCAAATTGCGATTTTTCTGGTGGATCATTGATATCTATCAAGAATTTATATGAGTCGATCGCGAAGGATTTGTCTTTCTGGTTGATTGTGATCAAACCAAAGCCGCTACCTTTTTGATGGGCGACTTGATAGCGGTTCTTCATGGATTCTGCTTCTGGGTAGCCCACAGCATACACATAAACGAGATTGCCAAATCCATCCTTATATTTACCAGTGTTCGGCAAGCCGTGGGCAGGGCGGTCAGTGTGGGGATAACCGACTTCTTCCGGTCTCCAAAAACGTGGATACCCTGCGGAAATAGCGGGTGTACAGAAGGACCATGTGCTGTCGCGGTGTTCCTTGACGCCATATTGAACGAGCGATGTGAGATGTTGGTCTCCATTGACATGGAGACACCGTGTTGGACGGATAATGTCGATAGCACGATTACGCGCAGTTTGAGGCCAACCACCCGAATCCAAATCGCCTTTTAGATACATGCCAAGGCCATCATTATCAGGACCATGATGGGTGGCTGTGTTTGCAAATAGAGTTTGACTGAGCAGCACTTTAACGCTGTGACCACGCCAATCATCACGCCAGACTGTCAAGAAATGTTCTTGGCGTTCACCGAGTAATTCTAGGCCCTCAACATCAAGTGTACTGGTATCAAAACTATCGTCAGGCACATGGTCTGCGCGGCCTTCGCCTGTGTTTACGTGTTCAGGCCCACTTTTAAATTGGCGGTCTCCAAGGATTGCAAAGCCTACATCTCCGTAAACCATGTCACCATAATACACACTCATATTGCGCTTGGCGGGCGTGGGATCAAAGAAGTCTGGGTGATGGGCGGTTGTGGAGCGATGAACAGCATTCACCATTTTAACGGGTTCGATATATCCGCCACGTTCTGAAGATGCCATCGGGTCAGACTTATCGCCCTGCATATCTGCGCCGCCTTCACCCCAATAATTGCCTTGGAAAACATCATGGTCGTCAGGAATGCAAAGGGTAGGTGCATTGCGCATGACGTCTCTAAAGGCCCAGCCATGCTGATAATATTTACGCAAATAATTGAGGATAGCGAGGTCTGCTGGTTCGCGGATAAGTCCAAAACCGCCATGGTTTTCATAGATCTGATCCCCTGAGAAGAAGACAAGGTCTGGCTTTAGGGCGGCGACGTTTTTAGCAACGGGTTCATATGGAAAACCATAGTCTTTTTGGCATGTTAGAGCTGCAAGCCGCAGGGGACGACCTTTAGGTTCTGCCTGAATAATCCCTGTCCATTCATGCGGTGTCTGGGTGCCATCATTGTTTTTCATCTGGTAGATTGCGCGGTAGGGGTATTCTTTTGAACTATCCCAATTGGCAATACGAAACACGGCTGTCCAAGCGTCAGTATCCAGTGGCGCAGTGCCCATAGATTCCCATTTTCCGTCGCGTTTGATTTGTAACTCTATGTCTTTATTGTCTTTTTCTCCCATCGGAGCAGTGAGCACATTCATCTTGAAGACGGTGCCATCATCTTTGCGAGAGTCACTAATGGCATACATGGACCATAATATGGGGCCAAATGCGCGCTCTTGATTTACAGAAAATGCGGGTCCGTGGGCTGTCCAATTTGCAAACGCGTATCGGACATCACTGTTCTTTTTACCGATTGCAAAATTATGAACGAGCGCGACGTTTCCAAGCAGATCTTCGGACAATACCTCGTGACTGACTTCACCTAGAATGTCGCCGTTTAGCGCCTTTGCAGTGAGTGTGAGGGTGGTCTGCTTACCGCGAGGTGTGCTTTTGAGGGTCAGCTGAATAGGTGCTGTTGGCGAAGAGGTTACGCTGAGTTTCGTACTTGCTTGGTCTATGCTGAGTGTCTGGCCTGCAAGTCCTGCGATTATGCCGTTAGTTGCAAACGCATTGGCACGATAATCATTGATGTCGCTTCGTACACCGACCCGAAAACCGGCACCACCATCAGATGCGCCGGAGGTAAGACGTTTAAGAGTTGTGCTCATTTCAAATCCACCAAGTGGATTGGTGAGCTGATGCGTTATGAGTTGAATATTGCGCGCTGCGCCCGATGTGCGTGTGGTAGCTGCGCCATCTTTGATCAGCCAATCTTCCATTGGATTGGCCCACATTTCACCACCAACGAAAATGCGATCATTGGCTTTTTCCCACTGCGTAGAAAATTTTGAATCTGAAAGTGCTGGAGAAGAAATTTGAGAAGTTGATTGGCAACTGGAAATGACAGCTGCAGCAGCACCCGTTTTTAGAATTGTGCGCCTTGTTGTGGACGGTTTGTCTATCATTTTTCATTCCTCCAAGCTCTTTGCGAGCCCCCGTAACAGATTTCTAGTATGCGTTTAAAGTGACTCAAAGAGCCAATTCAGACGTCAAAATTTAATTATATTATAAAATGAACGTCCCTCATGCATATGTCAATTAAAGAGTTGCACCTGACGGAAGAAACGCCCTGAAAAAGCACGTGCATTTGCAAAGCCAAAGATTAAACAGTTGTCAGTCGTTTAATTATATGTTTATTTAATGGCGATTGAAGGAAGGTGCGCTTTCGGTTGTGTCCGTAAATTGAACTGGAATTGGGTTCGTATTTCGGCTGAAAGCAAAATTTTCCTTTATAAAACAGTGAATATCAGTTGCTTAATGTAGCTGAAGTGGAGGGCAAATATGATGTTCGGAAAATCATATTTGTATTATTATATTGAAAGAGTCGTTTGATAGGCTCACTGCGGATTCGCTCAGATATAATAATTAGTAATATAATAAGCAGCTTGCTGCACGTACGGGGAGACTAAAATGAAAAAATCTATGATCAGTGCTAAAAAGAGGTCCAAGTCGAGCTTGTTCGGGTTCGCCTCAGCTTTGGTTCTAGCGGGAACTGTTCAGCCAATGGCCTATGCGCAAGACGCAGAGACTGTTGCTACATCTCGCGATGCTGAAGATGAGACAGCCCCAAAAACTTTGGATACTATTGTTGTTACCGGATACAAACAATCTCTGGAGAACGCACTCAATTCAAAACGAAATTCTGGAAATGTAACCGACGCGATTGCAGCGGAAGATATTGGGAAATCAACCGACCAGAACATCGCTGAAGCGCTACAGCGCGTTACAGGTATCTCTATTTCCCGCGTTGATGGGGAAGGCTCTTCAATCGTTGCGCGTGGGGTAAGTGCCGATTTCAACAATATCACATTAAATGGTGTGTCTCTTACCAGTAGTGGAGACAGTCAGGGAGTTGATCTAAGTCAGTTCTCAGCGGATGTGTTGGCTGGAATTGAAGTGATAAAAACACCGAGTGCTGACCATGATGAAGGAAGCCTTGGGGCGGCTATTCAACTAAACGGTTTCAAACCTCTGGATGCTAAGAAAGACAGACGTGTTTTAGAAGTGCAAAGCCGCTATTCTCCCTTTGTGGATGGAGGAGATGTAAGTCTTCATGATGTGTTTGGAGGGGATAGAAAGTTTAGCCTTTCACTCTCAGAAAAATTCATGGACGATCGCTTAGGTGTTGCATTTGTGGCGTCATCTGAAACCCAGACAACACGTCAAGATATTTATGATGTGAACAGCTTCCCGCTTGCCAACCTCCCAGCTGGAGCGACAAATATTGAGACAGGCGAAGTCATCACGGAATTTGACTATGGAAATGGACTAGAGCCAATCAAAGCGCTGACGCGTAATGGTGTGTTCTATGAAACGAAAATTGCAGAACGTGACCGTGACACAATTACAGGGACAGTCCAATTCCAACCAGATGCCACATTGGATATTCAAGTGGATCTGACCTGGTCTGAGCAGACAGTCAATAACGATAATTTCCGTTTCAACATTTTGACGGACAGAAACAACCGCGCAACAGTGAATAGTGCACTGGCAGGAAATCTCTTATTTGACCCCAACACATTTACGCTGGTGCGGGATGTGCAAACGGCTGAAAATGTGCCGCAAAATAACAGAAATCGTCCGGCTTCTGTGCAGTTTTTGGATGTAAAAGATGAGACAACGAATGAGAATTTCGTCTTTTCAGGAACTGTAGAAAAAGAAGTGGGAGATTGGACATTTACCTTGCGGGGTGGTCAATCCAAAACGACCTCGACACTGGGCGACAATTTGTTTGTTCGCTTCATCAACGACAACTCAAACACTGGACGTCGCAACGGGCTAGCTGCAGGATATGATTGTCAGCCAGACCCTGAAATCTGTTCAATCGTCTTGAGTGAGGGTTTTGCTGATGACCCAACCAACTTTCTTTTCCATGCAGCTGCTATTCGTGAGCGGGAAATCGAGGACACAGCGTCATCTCTCTATTTTGATATAGACTGGGATCACAGTTTTGGCCCGATCGCTGGCTTTGAGGCAGGTTTGAAGTGGTCAAGTCAGGAAAAGGAAGGGATTGCAACAAATCTGGGACTTAACAACTTTGAGACGGGCGGTGTTTTGCGTGCAGACGGACAATCTCTTGCCAACTTTTTGGGAGAGGGCAAGACACCGAGCGATTACGGTAAAGAATTTGGCTTAAAACGCGATTCTATTACGGATGGTTTCTTTCGTGTGGATGGTCAGCTTGTGCTGGAAGAACTTGAACGGCGCGGTGCGGAAGGTTTGTTGAAAATTCAACAGGATTTGAACAATACACGTGCGATTAAAAATGATGTTCTTGGCGGGTATTTCCAAGCAAATTTAGATACTCTGAATGGACGTTTGACTGGAGATGTTGGTCTACGTGTTGTTCAGACAGAAGTTGAAGCGACTGGTTTTTCTGGATTTAGATTTGCGAATGGTAGCTTTGTAAGCCGCGAAGAGAATATCGCGTTTTATGGTTCGGTCGAAGCGGCATTAGCAGCTCTAGGACGTGATACTATTGGAGAAAATGTAACGGCAGAAGCGCCCACACCTATTGATCCTGAGCCATTTGCTGTATCGGGCACGCATGAATACACAAATGTTTTGCCAAGCATGAACCTGAACTATATGGCGTCGGATGATATTATCTTGCGTTTTGCAGCGTCTCAAACAATTGCGCGTCCACGAATTGATGATCTAAAACCAGGATTTATTATCAACGAAGATATTTTTAATCCTAACTCACGTGGAGACTTTGGATCAACAAATCTCGACCCGTACAAATCTACAAACCTAGATTTATCATTTGAGTGGTATTTCCAAAAATCATCTTTGTTGTCTTTCACCTTATTCAACAAAGACTTCACAGACTTTGCTGAAACAACCTCTTATCAAACTTATTACGCTGATTTCAGAGAAGAGTTTTACAACATAGATGGAAGCATCAAAGAGGGTGTAGAATTCTCAACTGATATTGCGGGTGTATTGCTACCTCTATCTGGTGGCCCCAACACGCCGGGATGTTTCCCGAACCGTGAACAAGACATGTCCAACACTGTTGGAGATGAAGGGTGTGATGTTCTGATTGTGACACAATCTAGAAATGGTCAGGGTGGATATGTGCGCGGATTGGAAACATCCTTCCAGCACAACTTTGACTATCTTCCAGGATTGCTAAGCGGCATGGGTGTACAAGCCAACTACACCTATTCAGACAGTGCTGTGGATGAAGAAACAGATGACGAAGGAAATGTTTTATTCCCAGGGACACCTTTGGATGGCACGTCTAAACACACATTCAACACAACAGTATTCTATGAAAAAGACGGTGTGTTGTTGCGTCTAGCGTATAACAACCGTTCAGATTACCTTGTGAATCGTTCAACAAACCAAGGAAACTTGGAATGGATTGAAGGATTTGATACACTGGATATGTCCGCATCTTGGAATATTACAGACCGTATCTCTTTGAACTTCCAAGGACAAAACCTCACCGACACAGTGACACGTACATATACGTCAGTGGGGCAAAATGCAGGATCTCCTATTCCTGCTGAATCCACGTCAATCGGGGATGCACCAAATTACCGGACGAACCGTTTGACTAACACCGGTCCGACATACCGTTTGGGACTCCGTTACCAGTTCTAAACTGAAAAATAGATATATTTCAGAAGGGGCAGAGCTTAATCGCTTTGCCCCTTTTTGTGTGGGAAAAATGTGAAGGAAAGTGTTGTTGCCTGGCGCATTGGGGCTACAAAAAAAGCGACCGCTAAGAATAGGGCCGCTTTAAAGTCTTGTATTAAGGTGCACCTTAATTGCGGTGTCGCCTATGGTTTTAGGATTGAAAAGCGGGCCATGAATAACCTGTTATAGAATTGTTTTTTATAGATAAAGTTTTAATAGCCTTTAGATCAAACGGCGTATCTGTCTGCGCATGAGCATCCTGATATGGCTCTACAATGATGGTATTATCTTCAAAGATGAGTGTGCCCACGCGATAGGCGTCTAAAAAGTCTCCATGTTCTGTGCGGATGGTGTTTCCTGTTATAGCGACTGTGTCGTGATAGGGTGCTGTAGAGGTGCTGTTTTCTGCATCAACACAAATAACAGTGATGAGAGGTTCGCCCTTCGTGTTGTAGGAGCAGTGATCAAATTCATTGTTGCGGATCATTACATTACTCACCGGTCCCGATTCATACCAATGATCAACACCCCCAGATATGCGGATGGCGGCACCCTGAGAGTGGAAGTAATTATTTTCAACCAATACCGTTCCGAAGGTGGATATTAAAATACCGCGTGCCCTGTTTTTGCTGACACTGTTTCCACGAAAAATGAGGTTTGCTTGACGTGACAGATTGTTGACGACATCACCAATGGCAAGATTGGCGGGGAGGTCTTCATTGAATGTGATCGTGAAATACTGTCCGCTAACATACTCAATGTTTGCGGCGATAGTTTCCAGATATACGTTGACGTTGGTGCCATCTGCGATCGAAACTTTGTCTCCAGCTCTAAAATTGCGGACACCATATTGTTGGAAATGGGCAAATTGACATTTGACGGTTTTCTTCCCGATACGCTCAATAATTTTCCCATATGTGCCATGAATATTGAGAGCATCGTCAATATGATTTGAGAAATTGCCGTCTTCAACTGTAATAGTTCCGGCGCAGTTTACAAAATGGGTTGCGTCTACGCATGTGGATATCATGCGGTTACCACTTGGAATGACATGCGTTTTTTCCAATGTGATGTTTTCACATGTCTGGGCGATAATGCCCATGCATCCAGAATGATGGATGGTGACGTTTTTAAAGTGGATATTCTGACTGTCTTCAAGAAATGCTGCCGGGCACATGCGAATGGGTGGCATGAGGGCGAGGACATTGCCCACTTTGGGAGGATTACCCAGTTTACCCTGCTTGGCCGAGACGCGAAAACGCCTAGCTGTTAGTGCTTCAATATGGAATTTTTCTCTAACGGCGTCAGGACCCCCTGTGCCGATATTTGCGGTATGGTTCATATATTCAGTTTCGCGGCGTTCACGATTGAAATGCATGACGCGCTTTGTCGTAACCTGTTCAAAACCTTCACCTTTAAAGACAAAATCACCATCCCTAATTTCATATTGATATGGCTCTGGAACACTGAGATCTATCCATTTGCCTGCGGGGTCGATTGCATCAATATCAGCTTCAACATGAAAGGGGATTTCCCAATCTATGCTGAGATTCTCTAATGTGATGTTTTTTGAATTTCGAATTAGAAACGGTGTGATTTTACCGTGGAAAATCAGTGCCGTATTTTGACCGCGGATTGTTAGATTTTTCGCGCCATCAATAGGGGCTGCGATGGAATTTTCCACATCATCATTATTGGAGATTGAGAGCACTTCTTTGATCCCATGATCAGGCCAAAAATGCAGCTCTCCAGGTGGCAAAATTATCTCTGAGATATTGTGTTGAATAGCATCTCGTACGGCTGTGACGAGTGCCTTAGTTGCGTCTGCTCGCGGCGAGGTAGGGAAGTATGTTTGGCCTGAAGCGTGTGGGCTTTTGCTCTGGTCTTGTGTTGTTGCACATGCAGTCGCAAGTGCACTTACAGCTACACCGGCAAAAGAAAATTCGCGTCGATTCATTCTGGCGTCTCCCGATATTATCGTTATTTTTGTCATTATTTGTATTATAATATAGTGAGTTTTAAGCGAAGTGAAGGCCAAACTGGCATTTAATCATCAGCGCGAAAATGAGCAAATTATTGACCCAATATAGCAATACCGGCCCGCTGAAAGCGAGCCGGTCTGCGTGTCTTAAATTGAGGTATATCGCTTAGTTTTCGACGAGTGGTTTTTCAATCTCAATATCGATGAAACGAAATAAACCTGTGGGTACAGGAATATCATATTCGTGAGACGGAGATATTTCTATACGCTCGCCAGATAATACATCTGTCATCTTAAGAGGTGTGGATGCTTTAAACGTGACGCGCGCTATTTTGTCTGTCGGGTTGAGATAGCCTCCATCGACGAGGGTGAGGCGCAAGGTTTTATCATCTGTTTGCGCGACCACCCAGCCGACATCTCCTGTGACTGTAAGAGGAAGATACTTACTCAAGTTTTCGATGTCTGATTTAACCTGCGTATAATATGTGTCAGCAGCATATTTTTCGCTCAAATCTGAGGCATAATAATGCTCACCATCGGTTGGATATTCTTTGAGAATATTTTTGTAGATAGGATGTAAATGATCCACCATTTTTCCGCGTGGAAGATCTTCATTTCCATGCTGAAGTGGCGCGAGCATGACCATGCCATTTGGATAGGGTGGAATGAAACTGTATCGGCGTTCTTTCACATTGGCCGCATAGTTTGAAAAATCCCATTCGGTAACAGGAGCGCCAGGCCATGAGCCGTTTAAGTGGCTAAATACGAGTGGATTTTCTTTTTCATATTGGGCATCGAA
This sequence comes from uncultured Hyphomonadaceae bacterium, assembly GCA_964351655.1. Taxonomy (GTDB): domain Bacteria; phylum Pseudomonadota; class Alphaproteobacteria; order Caulobacterales; family Hyphomonadaceae; genus Hirschia. Next base: position 25,635 of record CAYGPD010000021.1, read on the forward strand.
AAACGTAATCCATTTCACATTTCCGGCTTCGTTTTGTACTTTTTTGTTCGGGGGCATCATCCCTAAATGGACTGGATTTAAGCTGACCAATTCCTCACGTTTAGGTACATATAAAACGCCTTTGGCGATCAGCTCCCAAAGCAGGCTCATATACTCTTGGTCAACGGTGAAATTGTTTTGATGCGTTGCGCCGCTCGCAATAGCGTAAATCTGTTGGCGTAGAAAATGGTTTGGCACCATTTGATGCGAGTGCTGACGTAGACGGAAATAACTTGGGTTGTCCCGTGCGCTTCTGTTGCCCCAATCATTGACCGCGCCCGAAGCCCAAACGCCAATTCGCGCAGCAAGGCTTAATTCCATAGATTTGTCGGTTGTTTCCTCCGTAGAGGGGACAAACACATCAGCAAATTCGCCCGACATGACGCGCGCCCAATAGTGGGAATAGATGTCTGAAAACCAAAAACCATGCTTCGTTCTCAGGTGGATTGTAAGGTTTTTTCCTTGTCCATAAGTTGCGAGCGGATAGATAAGCGTGTCCATGACAAATGCGAATTCATCGCTTGGATCTTCTAGCTCTGGATAGATGAGATTTAGGCGTTTTCCATTGACCAGATCCACTAATTTTTTTGCTGTATCCAAGCTAAACATAAAGGGGTCATTTCCATGTCCACCCCATGAACTTATGCCAGGCTCATCTCCCAATTCTTGTTTGAATCGCGTGAGGATTTCAGCTTGAGTTGCGGTATATTTTTTACGTCTATCCCGTTTCTTCTTATATTTTTCATTCTCCATTTCGCTTCGATCCCAGTTTTCCGCTTCCGCTGAAAATGTGCTGGCGAGGAAGATGGGGGAGGTATAATTTTTTGAGATATTTTCGATGATATTTTCTACGCCCTTACGGCCTTCGGATACGAAGTAAACGAGGCGATTAGCGGCGCGGGTGGGGATATACGCGTCGAGTTGCTTTCGCACTGTTTCAGTATTTTGCAATATAGTCGCGAGTTTACCCGGCGGCGAAATATCTTCGTAGGCTTTGCGCCATTTAGAGTTTGATGGATCAATTATATGGACTGCGCTACCGCCACTCTGCGCACTCGCAAGTATCATTTTTCCACTGGCTTCATGAACCCAGATATCATTGAAAGAGTATCGACTGTTCAATACAACGGTTTTTTTCTTCTTGCTGCCGATTGACTGCAGAATGAAACGTGACCCGTATAAAAAAGCGAGTGTTGTTTCGCCGTTTTCTTGTATAATTTGAGGCTGGACAATGCGGTAGCCAAAACCATTTCCTTTAGCTAATTTATTCATAGGTAAAACAGCGCTATCGCCCGTTGCTAAGGATACGATGGCGGCTTTTGCTGAACTTTCTGTTCCTGAATTCCCTAATAAAACTTCACGGACACCATCGCCGTCAACGTCAAATGTGGTGAGCGCACCGACAACTGAGACCTCGCTTGGAATGATCTTATACGGCATCTCGGCGAGGGGTTTGAAAAGATAGAGTGATCCGTTGGAATTATTCTGGTTTATCGCGCCATGCATGACGAGAACTTCTGTACCATTTGCGAGGAGAACGGGGCGCAGGAAATTTGCGACATGCGATTTGGTGAGCGGATATTTTTTACCATTCATTCCCCAAGATTTTTCGATCGAGTAAGGTTGGGACTCAATGGTTTTGATCGGTTCGCCCTGCGCATCAAGATAATAAATATTGGTATCAAAACCACCTGCTACAATCAGTGGCGACGTATCTGATTTTACGACTGTCACAGATAGCATGGGAGCGTCGTTGAACTTACGGGACCAGAGTAATTCGCCCTGCGCATTCAATGCGTAAATATGGCCATCTGCATTGGCGACAAAACACTCATCAATGCGGTCTCCGGTGACGTCATCACACCAGATATCGTGGTTCATAAAACCTGAAAGTCTGTTCTCCCAAATCTTTTTACCGTTAAAATCAAATGCTAATATCGTCCCTTCGAAAGAATTTGCGATAATGACGTCACCGTCCGGACCGGTGGCTGTACGAACATTCGTAATGGTGAGTCCTGTGTCGAAGCTTTTAATAGCTTCATCCGCGATAGCTGGAAGCGAATACAGCCCCGCAAATGACAGAGCAAAAAGGCCTAATAGTGTTGAGTTCTTACGCATGCTAAATCCTCCCCAATTATATCTTTTGGGAATGTTTATATTATATTACAATTAACAGCAATATATTTTATGCGTCGCGTGTAGGCGCGTATCACTAAGGCTTGGCGTATCTTATAGGTTTAAGTGCGAAAGCGTTGGATAATCAATTGGGCGCGGACCTTGAGGAAATTTGATCTTTCGATCTGTTTCGGCGATTGGAAGGTCGTTGATCGATGCAAAGCGTTGCGCCATTAGACCTTGAGTATCAAATACCCAATTCTCATTTCCATATGCGCGAAACCAGTTGCCTGCATCATTGTGATACTCATAGGCATAGCGCACAGAGATACGATTTTCATGGAATGCAAACAGCTCTTTGATCAGTCGATATTCGTGTTCCTGTTCCCACTTCTGCGTCAGGAAAGTGACAATCTGGCTGCGGCCTGTCACGAAGGTTGAACGATTACGCCAGACGCTATTTTCGGTATAAGCGAGGGATACTTTTTGCGCGTCTTGGCTATTCCAACCATCTTCAGCAAGCCTCACTTTTTGAGTGGCTGTCTCAAAGGTGAATGGGGGTAAAGGTGGGCGCATAATTCTTTCCTATGGTGTGTGATGATGCGATCCGCATTAAGCAGGTGATATGTTTTCCCAACGCCCCTTATTGAGGACGAATGGAGAAAGCTCATTGAACTTCCATCGGAATGGAAGCGCTTGAGGTCGGCGCACGATTGAATTGGGCTCAAATGTCCATAATCGTTCGGCACCTGCAAATTGCGCAATTTCGGGGGAGTCCAAGATGATTTGAGCTTTGCCGCTCATTTGCAGGAGGTCGCCTGTTGCATAGTCGATGAAGCTCAATCCAGCTTTGCCATTGAGGGCGATATTTCCAAGTGTGTTGAAAAAGAGGTTTCCCGAAAAATCTGGGATAGTGAGACAACCATTTTCGTCCACGCGTACAAAACCGGGTTCACCGCCCCGATGGGAGATATCAACTTTGTTTGCAGCATCTTTGGTCATGTATGAGGCTACAAAAAAGCTATCTGACTTGCGGATAAGGGTGATTGCGGCGTCATCGAGCGTGTGCGTTATTTGGGCGGAGTGGGGCGATGGGGCGCTTAGAGGTCGGGTTGGGATATAGTCTCTGTCTTGAATATATTTAGCGCAATTTCCCATCGTCTGTTCGACGGCGACATAAAATCCCGTCTTAGAACAGTGCTGGATACGTCCATTAATCCTGTTGCGGCGACGGGTGTGAAATTCAATACCTAAAAACCCAATGCCGTCGCCTGCTTTAAGGTTTTGAAAAGCAGGATCATCCAAGGCAGGGCGTGCGTTTATGTCCAAACGGGTGGGCGATGGGGAGGATATAAATCCAATCTCGCCAAACAATATACTTGCCCATGCCTGACCTTGAGCATCTACGCTGCCGGTCATGATATAGGGGAGTTGGCTGTAAAATTCGCGATGTTGATCGGGCAAATAGTCTCGCAATACCTTTTTACCGATAAGGTCCATTTTCTCGCGTTTACCAACACTCGCTTGGAGAGTTTGTTCTCCCTCATGCCAAGGTGAAGATGGGTCATATGACGGGGTGTGCGCAGACATTTAATGGGCCTTATCATGAATAAGCAGGGGCAAGCACTGCCAGCATTGGTGTGATGAGTGGCACGATTGCGCTGGCAGTGTTTTGATTTTAAATTACTTTCGTAATCCAACTGATGTTTGCGGGAAGGGTTTGAAACCTGGAAGAGACTCTATTTTTCCAAGCCATGCATTAATGTGAGGATAGTCGGAGAGATCCACATTTCCTTCGGGTGCGCTGAAGATATAGCTATATAATGAGATATCCGCGAGCGTGACTTTTGCGCCGATGATATAGTCTTTATTGGAAAGCTCTGCTTCTATTAAAGATAAGATTGCATGTGCGCGCGCTATTACTTCTTGTGGGTTCATTGTGGCATTAAAGAGCGTAATGAGACGTGCAGCCGCAGGGCCAAAAGCAATATGTCCCTGTGCAACACTGAACCAACGCTGCACATTTGCGGCACCTTGAGGATCCTCTGGGAGCCAATCTGTCTTGCCTAGCTTTTTTGCCAGATAGACCAAAATAGCATTTGAATCAGAGATATAGATATCTCCATCTTCCAGAACAGGGACTTGTCCAAATGGGTTTTTGGCTAAAAAGTCTGGTGTTTTGTGCTCACCACCGGGCAGGTCCAAATTGACGATTTCCACATCTGCACCGATGAGGGAAATGAATAATTCGGCGCGGTGTGCGTGGCCGGAAAGGGGGAAGCTGTAAAGTTTGAGTGCCATCAGTGACATGCCTACCTATCTGAGAGATTTAACTGCAAATGAAGGTAGTTGATTTCATTCAACGGCTGAATATGCTTATATTTGAATACATTATTTTGGAATATGAAATAATAAATGCAATTATTGCGCAAATGACAATGTAAGGCATTGTGATTTTAGGAGAAAATATTGGATAAATTACGTGCGCTTGAAGCTTTTGTGGCTGTTGTGGAGACCGAAGGCTTTGCGTCTGCGGCACGTGTGCTCAAGGTGAGCGCGCCGTCTGTGACCCGTATGGTGGGTGAGTTGGAAGCGCATTTGGGTGTCATGCTACTGCGACGGACAACCCGTGTTGTGTCTGTAACGGATATTGGTCAGCATTATTTTGAAGATGCCAAAGATATTCTGGCAAAAGTGCAGGCCTGCGATGATGCTGCAAAAGGTGCACATGGCGACCCAATTGGAACATTGAGGGTGACTGCACCATCTATGTTTGGTCACATCTATATCGCACCAACAATTACACAATATCTGGATATTTATGATAACGTGAACATTGAAGCGTTATTTCTCGATAGGGTGGTCAATCTTACAGAAGAGGGCATTGATGTTTCCATTCGTATTGGAAACCTGCCCGACTCCTCTCTTATAGCAAGCCGAGCGGGATATGTGCGAATGCTGGTGTGTGGAAGTAAAGCCTATTTCGATGGTCATGGCATCCCCAAAACGCCTGAAGATCTCAAACAACATAAAACAATAGGTCTCACACTTGGCAGCTTTCAATCTGGTTGGAAGTTTGCGCAAGAGCAGTCTGTTAAACTGGATCACAAAGTATCTTTCAACACTGTATCTTCTGGAATTGAAGCGGCTAAATCGGGTTGGGGGCTGGTGCGGGTTTTGTCTTATCAAGTGGGTTCGGAGCTGGATTCAGGGGAGCTTACTACAGTTTTAGAAGATTATTGTCCTGCCTCTCTCCCCATACATGTCATTCACGGACACGGTGCACGCGCGCCTGCAAAGGTGAGAACTTTTGTGGATTTCACAGTTGAAGCCTTGCGGAAAAATCCATTTCTAAATCCCTGACGGTATCATTTTATCTACACTAAAATAAGCGAGAAAACACTTGAATATTTATCACGTTTAAGGGTTCTTCAGCAGAATATATCCCATTTTGTGTAAGAAAATGTTTACGATAACATTTTAGGGCTTCCCTCCGCCTAAAATTCCTGTAATCTTGATTGTATACAATAATAGGCGGAGGAATTTTCACTATGGCGCGATTAACAAGGCGTTTTTTCCTTGGGGGAAGTGCGGTTGTCATTACGGCTGCGGGCATTAGCGGATGTCGGCAGGAAAACAACGGCCTTCTGACTGTTCATGAAGATGGAGAATTTTTCAATGCGCAGCAATTGACGTTGCTGCAAGATGTCTCTGAAATCATGATCCCGCGGACTGACACGCCTGGCGCTATTGATGCGCAAGTGGCGAGCTTTGCAGATGGTATGATGCTGACATGGGCGAGCGAGGATACACAGAAGCAGTTTTTAGGTTTTCTCAGCGCATTGAACACACGCGCTATGACGCAATTGAATAAACCCTATACGAAATTGGCCCAATTAGAGCGCACAGCCTTGATTGAGGAAATTGATACTGAAGCTTTTTCAGAAGCGCCAAGTGAAATTTCAGCAGATTATAAGCGCGTCAAATCACTAGTGTTTCATCTATTCTATTCATCCGAGCAAGGCAGCAAAGATTATGTGCCAGTGCCTGGTCAATATAACGGAAACCTCACTTTAGAAGAATATGAAAACCTGATGAATGAGGGTGCTTATGGCCGATGATTTTGATGTAATCGTTGTGGGGTCTGGCATCACGGGCGGCTGGGCGGCTAAAGAGTTTAGTGAGAAGGGCTTTAAAACCCTCGTGCTAGAACGGGGCCGCAATGTCGAACACCAAGGCGAAGAATACACAGACATGCAGACTCCTTGGGAGATGTATAACCGTGCGCTAATGCCCGAAATATACGATCAGAATGGCAATTACCGCGATATGAAAGAGATGAATTACATCTATTGGAATCATATCAAACACTTCTTCGTTGATGAAAAAGAACACCCTTATTCAACGCCAGATGATAAGCCTGCTATGTGGATTCGCGGGTATCAATTAGGGGGGCGTTCAATCACATGGGGGCGTCAGTCCTATCGGTGGAGCCGTAAGGATTTTGAAGCAAATGCCAAGGATGGACATGGCATTCCTTGGCCCATTGGCTATGACGACCTTGAACCTTGGTATGATTATGTCGAAACATTTGCAGGCATTTCAGGCAATAAAGACGGTCTAAATACTTTGCCAGATGGCCAGTTCCAAAAGCCTTGGAATATGAGCTGCGCTGAAGAATTCGTGTCTGAGAATATCAAAAATAATTTGCCTGAACGTCCTATGATTATTGGACGTTGTGCGAATATGACGGACCCACAAGAGCAACAATTAGAATTAGGTCGCGGACCATGTCAGGCGCGTAATCAGTGCGCGCAGGGATGTTCCTTTGGCGCTTATTTTTGCTCGCTTTCGGCGACTCTTCCCGCAGCACGCAAAACCGGCAATGTCACCATTGTGACGGATGCAATTGTTGCATCCGTTGATCATGATGATGAAACGGGAAAAGCAAGCGGCGTTACTGTGGTTGATTATCACACTAAAGAGCAGCGCAAATATAAAGCGCGAGTGGTGTTCTTATGTGCTGGATCGTTTGCTTCATTACAGATTATGATGAATTCCAAATCATCTACTCACCCAAATGGAATTGCTAACTCTAGCGGTATGCTTGGTCATTATGTGATGGATCACTTTGGGGGATCTGGTGCATATGGAACAGTGCCGGGATTTGAAGATCGCTATTCATTTGGACGCCGCGCAACGGATATGTATGTGCCAAACTTCCGTCATGACAAAGCTGACAATGTCGATTTTGTGCGCGGATATGGATACCAAGGCAATGGATCAAATCGGCCTCGCGCCGGTAATACTGCATCATCCGCAGGAATTGGCGCGGAAGCAAAGGGAAGGGTTGGCGCGCCTCTACCTTGGCGCATCGGATTTGGCATGTTCGGCGAGATGCTGCCTTATTTTGACAACCAAGTGACTTTAAATCCCACAAAAACCGATAAGTGGGGCATTCCGCTTCTACACATAGATGCACATGGCCGTGAAAATGAACGCAAAATGGCCCAGCAAGCTGCCAAAGATGCAGAAGAATTTCTGATTGCAGGTGGATGTGTTGATGTGACGTCTTGGAGCCTCGCACCGGAAAAGCCCATTCAGGTGGGCGGATTGATCCATGAAATGGGCGGTGCATGCATGGGGAAAGATCCAAAAGGTTCTGTGCTGAATAAATGGGCTCAAGCGCATGATGTGCCAAACCTGTTTGTGACAGACGGGGCATGTATGTCTTCGTGTGCCACGCAAAACCCATCCATCACATATATGGCGATTACAGCGCGTGCAGCTAATCACGCCGCTGAACTGATGAAAGAGGGCAAGTTGTAGTGCGCATTGGGGCACGACGCCCCGTCAATACAATGCAGCTGACATTTGCAACCGATATAACCTAAAGAATGAGGGCCATTATGTCCGAAGAATTTGATGTAATCGTTGTTGGATCTGGCATCACGGGTGGCTGGGCCGCTAAAGAATTTAGTGAGAAGGGCTTTAAAACCCTCGTGCTAGAGCGTGGTCGCCATGTCGAACATCAGGGTGATCAATACAATGATATGCAGCTGCCATGGGAAATGGCGAACCGCGCGCTTATGCCTGAAAAATATGATCAGGACGGCAATTACCGCGATGTACATGAGATGGGTTACATCTACAGAAACGATATTAAACACTTTTTTGTAGATGAAATTGAACACCCCTATACCACACCAGAAGATCGACCGGCTATGTGGATACGGGGGTATCAATTGGGTGGTCGCTCTTTAACATGGGGACGTCAATCCTATCGCTGGAGCCAAAAAGATTTTCAGGCAAATGCCAAAGATGGTCATGGCATTCCTTGGCCTATCGGGTATGAGGATATTGCGCCTTGGTATGATTATGTGGAGAAATTCACTGGTATTTCTGGCAATAAGGACAATCTGGATATTTTGCCCGATGGGGAGTTCCTCAAGCCGTGGGATATGAGCTGCGCTGAGAAATTTGTATCAGAGAATCTAAAAATAAACCGCCCCGACCGCCCGATGATTATTGGACGGTGTGCGCATCTTACAGATCCTCAAGAGGTACACACTGATTTGGGACGCGGGCAATGTCAGGCGCGCAATCATTGTATGCGTGGGTGCTCATTTGGTGCGTATTTTTGTTCACTTTCATCAACACTTCCAGCTGCGCGCAATGCGGGCAATGTCACCATTGTGACGGATGCAATTGTCGCATCCGTTGATCATGATGATGAAACGGGAAAAGCAAGCGGCGTTACTGTGGTTGATTATCACACTAAAGAGCAACGCAAATATAAAGCGCGTGTGGTGTTCTTATGTGCAGGCTCTTTGGCGAGTTTGCAGATTATGCTGAATTCAAAGTCTTCAACACACCCCAACGGTATAGCCAATTCAAGCGGAATGCTGGGCCATTATATTACCGATCACTTTGGGCGTTCGGGTGCAAATGGTGTTGTGCCCGGATTTGAGGATCGCTATTCTTTTGGACGCAGACCCAATGGCATGTATGTTCCCAACTTTAGACATGAAAAGACAGATGATGTCGATTTTGTGCGTGGCTATGGATATCAAGGACATGCCGCATACCGTCCACGCAAAGGCACGACCGCACACACCGCAGGCATAGGCGCACATGCTAAGGCGCAAGTGGGGCAAGCCGAGCCTTGGCGCATTGGATTTGGTATGTTTGGCGAGATGCTGCCTTACTTTGACAATCAAGTAACATTAAACCCCAACAAGACAGATAAATGGGGTATCCCTGTTTTGCACATAGATGCCCATGGCCGAGAGAATGAACGCAAAATGATGGTACAAGCTGCCAATGATGCGGAGGAGTTTTTAATCGCGGGTGGATGTGTCGATGTTGTCAAAACGCTGCCGGAAATAAATGACCCGATTCAGATAGGTCGCCTCATTCACGAAATGGGCGGAGCGTGTATGGGAAGTGACCCTAAAGGGTCTGTACTGAATAAATGGAACCAAGCCCATGATGTGCCAAATCTGTTTGTGACCGATGGCGCGTGTATGTCATCCTGTGCGACGCAAAACCCCTCACTCACCTATATGGCACTGACAGCGCGCGCGGCCGATCACGCGGCGAAACTCATGAAAGCAGGACAGCTTTAAATTTCTTAAACTGTCATAACGAATTGCGGTGCATTGCCCTCACACTTATATAGATGTGTGAGGGTAAAGTGCGTTCTACTCGGTTTTAGATCGTCACTAAAGTTTCAAGATTAATGCAGTAAGAACTCTCGTAAAATCATGGTGGATTTCATCAAAAGCTGAGAGCTTCGCAATCATGGTACAAACCTTGTATGTCGCAAGCTTGAATCTTTTCATATCAAACTAATTATTTTGAAACGATGACTCACTATAGGACAAAGCACTTATTTTTGATGCGTGAAAATGAGAGTGATGAATTGAAGGAACTGAGATGACACTAAAGATTGTACCTGCGATATTGTGTGGTGGTAGCGGAACACGTCTTTGGCCGTTGTCGCGGTCTCACGAGCCTAAACAATTGCAAACTTTGTTTGGTGAGCACTCACTCCTAACGCACACTGCTTTGCGTATGAATGCTGTTCCCAATAGTGAAGCGCCTTTAATTATCTGTTCTCAAGCGTATGCCAATGAAGTTGAAGCGCAATTATTGGAAAATAACATTCCAGTAAGCGCTATTTTAGAAGAACCTATGGGGCGTGACACCGCTGCTGCTGCGGGTATTGCTGCGCATTGGGTGAATGAAAACCTTGGTGAAGATGCGATTTTGGTTCTTGTGCCAGCGGACCACTACATCGAAGATATGGAACATTTTCAAACCGCTATTTTGGAAGCCGCGCAAACAGCCGAAAAAGGCAATATCTGTACAATCGGTGTAAAACCAGACCGCCCTGAAACTGGATTTGGATATATTAAGCGCGCGCCTCAACAATTGGCAGGTGTGCCTGGCTATCCTGTTGAAAAATTCGTTGAAAAACCAGATACAAATACTGCACAAATGTATGTCGACAGTGGAGATTATGTGTGGAACGCAGGTATCTTCGCGGTGCGTGGTTCGACTTATTTGAGCGAATTGTCCGGATTTGAACCTGATATCTATGCCAAGGTTTTAGCGGCATGTGACTGCGCGCGCCTAGAGACATCTGTCAATGGCTATAAACACCTTCAATATGACCCGCTTTTATTTAGTGCTATTGAAAAAAAATCCATCGACTACGCGATCATGGAGCGCACCGAAAACGCGGCTGTTGTCCCTGCAAAATTTGGCTGGTCCGATGTCGGTAGCTGGGCAAGTGTTCGCGAACTCGGCACAATGGATAAGGATGGCAATAATCTTACAGGTGATGTGCGGATTATCGATTCCAAGAATTGTCTTGTGCAGGCAGGTGGCCGCGTTGTGGCTGTGATTGGTCTAAATGATGTTGCCATTATTGATACGCCTGATGCGTTGTTGGTGTGTCATACTGAACATGCTCAAAGTGTGAAAAAGGTGCATCAAGCGCTAGAAAAAGACGGGCATTCAACAGCATTGGGGCATGGTTCACGGTCTAAGTCCTTTGCGTCTCGTTCACGTGGATGGGCTCGAAACTGGCTGTTTAACCAAGCCCTTCCATTATGGGCAGATATTGGACTGGACCGCGAATATGGCGGTGCCTATGAAGCCTTGGATATGGACGGAAAGCCTATCCACGATATGGGGCGACGTTTCCGTGTGCAGGCACGTCAAGTTTATGCTTTTGCACATGCATATGAAATGGGCTGGAAAGAGGGTGCGCACGCGCTGGAATCTCCGCTCAATTACATGCTCAAATATTGCTGGTTAGAATCTGGTGGTTGGGGGCACACCTTTAACCGCGACGGGTCTTTGCTGGATGGGCGTGTAGACACGTATGACCAAGCTTTTGCACTTCTTGGGCTAGGCTGGGCATATAAAGTGACCGGCGACAAAAAGGTCATGGATGCAGCGAACAAGACGAAGGAATTGCTCTTTAATCGTCTGCGCCATCCGATTATCGGATTTATGGAAGGTATTCCTTCTGCTACGCCGCGCCGCGCTAATCCACATATGCATTTGTTCGAGATGGCGATGGCATGGATGGAGTTGTACGGTGATGAGCAAATGGCTGATCTCGCGAACGAAATTTTTGAACTCTACACACAGCGTTTTTGTGTAGATGGATTGCTGCGTGAATACTTCCACGAAGATCTAACGCCATTACCAGACCGGGCCAATCCAAAATATCTGATGTTGGAGCCGGGGCACCTTCTGGAATGGGCATTTTTGCTGCGTAAATATCAAAAACTGACTGGCCGCAAAACCAACACAACGGCTGTGCTGGAAGCCTTTAGCGATACTTATGGGATTGCACCAGAAACAGGTTTGGTTGTGAACGGCGTTTATCCTGATGGCACACAGCCAAACTATATTAAATCTCGCCTATGGCCACAAACAGAGTATATCCGTCTAAAGCTCACTCAAAAATCGCCGGTCGAACAACGCAAAGGCTTGGAAATGCTCGAGCGCTTGAAAAAGCACTACCTCACTGTTGGCGGCGAAAATATGGGTTATTGGCATGATGAAGTGGATGCACAAGGAAAAGTGCTGTCCAGTAACTCACCCGCCTCTACGCTATATCATGTGCTAGGTTGCTTAATGCCATTGCTTAAAGAGTAAAGTTAAGAGCATTGAGAGGGTTGGACAGACGCTCTCAATGCTTACAGGCCTTCTACCTACAAAACTGTTTAAGCCCATTGATCGAATATTTCACATAATCTTCGTTATACGCCATCGTTACTGACGGCCCTATTTCTGATTCCAGCGGAAAATAACGTGTAAAATCGGTAGTTTGGTTTTCTATGCAGTTATTCTACAGATAATAAAGAAATTATTCGAGGCCATTCAAGATTATTTGTGCATAATTTTTGCGCAAGATCCATAAATTACGCCTTCAAATCTGTATGTCGCGTAGTAATTCTAGCCGATATAACTAAGCAATTGTTGAACAGTATTTTTCTGTTGGCTTAGTTGCTTGTATTTTGCTTTGCAATCAATTAGGAAATTGGAAATTGTGAAAATTCGTTTAGTTTTTGCAATTTGGGGCGTGAAGGGAAAATGGGAGGCTGGCCGTGGAAGGAAGTACGACGCGAGTACTGCTGCTCGATACCAAGCCCAATAATGTAAATTATTATATTGTTCTTGGGATAGCTGAAGCGCTCAAAAATCATGCAAAGGTATCCTCTGTAAAAGTTACCAACTACGAGAACTTGATATCTGACGCCCGTACTGGACAATATGATTTATGCATAGCTGTAGATGGCGAGGAAATTGTTTTAGATGTTCTACGGAAGGCACGGCCATACCTGAAATGCATGGCTTTATGGACATTTGATGATCCATATGAACGATATCGCACTGTCCCCATTTCTCCGCTTTTTGACCTTGTTTACACAAATGATACCGGAAGCGTTCAAAGTTATGGTCCAGGTGCCAAACATTTGGCCCTCGGGGCTAGTCCGACGCAACATTTTCGCGACATCATTACGAATGACGCCGAATATAAATACGATGTAAGCTTTATCGGAAGTGCTTGGCCTAATCGCGTCCGCTTTTTAAGAGGCTTGATGCAGCGCCTGCCCGATTTGAAGACAAGAATCGTTCTCGCCTACAACCCGCACCTGCCCAAATGCTATTTAGACCTTCCTTCCAGCAGCTATATTGGCGGCGTTTCTCAGCGTGATTTTGTTGATATATATAGAAAATCTCGCGTCACACTCACCCTACATCGTGACTTTGCCGGAGGCCCTAAAGATCTTAGCGCAAAAACACCCGGTCCCCGTCTTTTTGAAACAGCATTAGCTGGTGGATTTCAGCTCATAGATGCCAACGAAACGCCTGTCGAAGCTTATTATTCACCTGGAAAAGAAGTTGATGTATTTAAAGATTTAGATCATTGCGTTGATCTTATAAAAACATACCTGTCAGATCCTGATACGCGCATATCAATGGTCCAGAATGCTCAAGACCGCACTAAGACTGAACATTTATATGCGAACCGTATCGATACAATTTTGCAGGACTTCTCGGCACTCAGAAAGCCTGAGAACACGATCCGCATAAATACGTCTGTGGACATTGAGAAAAACTCTAAACCTCGTCTATTATTTGTCACACACAATATGCTGTCGGCCGGCAATTTTGGTGGTGTTGAGGTCTACCAAGAAACAGTCGCCAATATTCTGAGTGACAAATATGACATATTCTATTTCGCCCCCAAAGCAGGGCAAAGTGCAAATTTAATCACCGACTATATTCTAACAGATCACCGTCAGAATGTTTTGGATGAATTTTCAGTGCCGTCCTACAATGCTTTTGAAGCTTTGCACAACGAACAAACTGAGCGTGTTTTTTCTGGAATATTGACTCAAAATAAGATTGATTTGGTTCATTTCCAACATTTGATCAAATTCCCTCTATCGCTTCCGCTAATCTCAAAAATGCTTGGTGTGCCTAGCGCCTTTACCACGCATGATTATTATCTTGTCTGCTCCCGCTTCAACCTATTGGATGTGGACAACAAATTCTGCGGTATGCCGGAAAGAGACAAGCGTGCGTGTGACGTATGCTTGAAGGCAGGCAATAACTATCCGTATGGATCGCAAAGTTATCGACAAAACTTTATTCGATATGTTTTGGATTCTGTAGACAAAGTTATTGCCAATTCAGATGCGGCTCTGCACACAATAGGCGGAATATATCCTGATGTATTGCCTCCTGAAAAAATACATAGACTAGGGATTCCAATTCCAAAATTAGAGGGACAAGTTCACCTCACACGATCAAAGAAACTTGTTGAGACTATCTGTGACACTTCGATCAAAGAAGACAAGCCACCGTTGAATGTTGTTTTTCTAGGGAATTTTACACATATCAAAGGTGCTGAAACTTTTCTTCGAACTATAGAAGCTTTGCGCGATCACAATATAAATTTCACAATTTGCGGACGCATTGACGAACACTACCAACATGTATTGTCCGAAATGAATTGTCCCAATGTCACTGTTATGGGTCAGTTTAACCCAGGAGAGCTGGACCTTACAGAATACGATGTCGCGTTGATGTTGGCGATTTGGCCGGAAACCTATGCCATCACATTATCTGAAGCGTGGGCCGCTAAAGTCGTCCCAATTGTAACAGATATAGGTGCTTTGGGAGAACGCACACATCATGGAATTAACGGGATAAAAATCCCTGTAAACGGTGTCGGGGAGCTGCTTTCAAACTTAGAGGCGCTTATCTCAGATCGCCGTTACCTAAATCAATTGAAGAACAATATAAACGCAGACCTTTGGTGTGATGCCGATGATCATGTCGCCCACCTAAACAAGATTTATACGTCCCTTTTGGATGAAACTGACAATGGACATGCATCTTTAAATGTCCCCCAATCTTTAAACAAACCAGCCGACCTCAAGCTGACCGATATATATATAAACTCACCCTATTGGAGCGAACCTAACAGGGTTTACGGTACACAAATGCCCGATCCTGATGCTCCTGACATTAATCCACTTCGTAAAACTCTTGAATTGTTCAAAGCCTACAACAATTCAGCGGGCTTTATTCCTGACGTGCCGGTGCAGATTCATTTAGATCGAGTTGCAGTAGACAACGCCGTAATAGAGAACGGCTCACTGCCGCACAAATTAGTGCGTAAATCAGACAATTTTGAAATTGCTGGATGGCTGAGATTTAAGTCAGCTTTTGTATATAAAAGCATCTTTCTCAAGGCACAGTCTGCCAAAGGTGATTTAATCCTCGCACCTATCGTCACTTTTCCACGTGATGATGTATCAGCCAAATTTTCAGATAGTGTGTGTGTAGGTTTTGGTGTTGAGCAGTTTTCACTACAGATGCTGTATGACCCACTATACACAATCGAGCTTTTATTCGATACCGGAAGCAGCTGGGCAACAGCATCTCTCGATCTAATTATCGGTCAGAATAAAAAGAACTTTATTCTCGCCAATTTGCCAAACGCTAAAGACTCTGATCACCAATTGCATCTGCCTAGAAAATTAGATCAGAAAATCTCAGCAAATCAGGAAACATCAATTTCGTTTGTCAATGATGGCGTCAGTATTTCAGGTACCAAAACTTTAGGTTTACCTCATGATATTGAAACTTCAGGTCTGGCGAAGAATAACAGCTTATTCGTCAGAGGATGGTTCCACCAAATTGGCTGCGATGAATCATTTGCGGACTTAGACAGATGCTTCCTGCTATTTAATGGCCCTACCCAATATGTAAGTGCTTTATCAAATACATATCGATCTGATCTGGCGGAGTATTATGAAAGTACGGGATCGAAAAATATTGCTGTAAATGGTGAAATCAGTCTGCAAGGCGTGGTCCCCGGCATCTACGAGCTTACAATTTTAAGCTGTTCCAACGGATCTTATTATAACCTCGCGCATTTAGATGCACCACTCTTAATAAATCCAGATGGTACGGCTCAAATCCAAGAGCGATATATAGAGAATTCATCACAAAATTGTTGTGATGACATCAATGTCCTCTCCGTCTCTGAGCAATCTCTTCAACCTACTTCTGAATAGCCCTACAGTTAGAAAAAACAATGATTGAAGTTTGCGTAAGTTGTAGTTTCCCTGAGATAAAAAACTCAAACAATGCGATTATAAAAAGTATTGTAGAGGGATTTGAAGACCATCTCAGTGAAGAGAAGGTGCTTTGGTCCTCCTTTCAAACAGTCGCAAATGAAGTTCAGCGCTATAAACCCAAGCTGCTTTTGCTCATTGGCAGTCCACTTTTATCAGTGTGTGACTATCATGAAATATCTAAAGCCTGTAAAAAAGCGGGCACATTATTCGTTTTTTGGACGTTTGAAGATCCCTACGAATTTGATGCCAATAGTAAATTTACTGCACTTGCAGATATAGTCATCACCAATGACTTGTTTTGCTTAGATTATTATGACCGGTCCGATGTGTACCATCTACCTATGGCCGCATCTCGCAGTACCAAAAGGCTTATCGCGAACTATGATAGTCGTTGTCTTGATGTCTTCTTTTGTGGTGTAGGCTTTGAGAATAGGCAACGCCTTGTCAACGATGCCTACCCGATATTTTCAAAGTATAAGACACGTATATATGGCGCGAATTGGAAAGAGACACCTGGCCAAATCATCAACAATACGCGTATTCCAAGTGAAGATTTGTTTGATTTTTATAGTGCATCCAAAATCGTGCTAAACATGGGACGCAACCATAGCTTCGCCAATAAAAAGCGTTCTTTTACGTCGGTAACACCGGGACCAAGAACGTTTGAAGCTGCCATGGTTGGCTGTGTTCAGTTTTATTATCAGCCTAGCTCCGCGTTGGCTGAGTATTTTACACCCGAAGAAGAAATCATCACTTTTGATGACGTGGATGAATTAGCTCAAAAGCTTGAGTCACTTTTAGCAGACAACTCAATGTTGGAAACGATCGCGAGCAATGCGCAGCAACGCTGTAAGCAAGATCATTCCTACACCAAAAGAGCGCAGCAAATTTTCGATATATGTAAGCTTTAGAGGCAGGACCACTCAATCATTTAAGTGTACGGGCCACGCGCTTGCATTTTCGTGGTAATTGCATGCAATACTGCGTCGATTCGATTAAAACGGCATCTCCGGACCCAAGATACAAGGCGACTGAAAATGAGTATATCGATTTTTCTAATCGGGGTTATCGTAATTTCAGTTTTCATTTGCTCAATTGCAAATGTAGGTACTGCCTTATGTAAATTAATCCCCTGCTTCAGAACATCTGCGGCATTCCCAGTTTACGCCATGGCAGCTGGGTTTGTCGCCAATGGGTTGGCTGGCGCGTTACTTTGGATGACCGGGATGACAAATAGCGTCGCTGCTATAGTAGTGATTGTCGGCATCAATTTGTTGAGTTTGGTCGCCAATTTCCGGACATATCGAGCACACGAAGACGGATTGTTAAAGGAACATTCAAAACATATCCCGCTTTGGTTTTTTGCCTCGCTAGCTATCTTCTCAATGGCTCATATGAGCCCAAAGCAACCCGCTTGGCTGGAAGACGGGTTATTTGTCTATAAAGCTTGGACATTACCCGTTAAACTGCAATTGCTGACTGGCGGCATGCCAG
Organism: uncultured Hyphomonadaceae bacterium; assembly: GCA_964351655.1. GTDB lineage: Bacteria > Pseudomonadota > Alphaproteobacteria > Caulobacterales > Hyphomonadaceae > Hirschia. The sequence goes on from CAYGPD010000021.1 coordinate 43,466, forward strand.
CAGATAACGCCCTTCCTGCATATGCAGGCGAAATGATGGCCCGAGATATTTCTTTTAAAGATAATCGTCCGCTCATGCCAGGTCAGGAAGTTTCAAACCGCCCAATCCTCCTATCCAGTCTATATTTACCCTACAGATTGATATTTGGGGGAGAGTCAAAAACACCCGAAACAATTCCTACAATCAATTATGTCGGCCAAGATTGGCCCAATTTTGGTGCCTTATTTACAGACAAAATATTCTCTATTTTTCTGGCAATCGCGATTACCGCCAATGCTGCCATATTCGTTACAATATTTTATCTGTTCCAATATTTTGGTCTTAAATACGCTATGTCGCTTACGGTCGCATGCGGCGTAATCGCACCCTATATTGTGTTACATACGATATTTACATGGCCCAAAAATTTAGCCGGATTTTTCATCGCTGCCGCATTTCTTGCCGCGTTAGATAGACGACATGCAGCATGGATTGTGGGTCTGGCAGCTCTTGGTTATTGGGCGCACTCTTACGCAATCTTATTCGCATTTGGTTTTTGTGTGTATGTCTTCATTCGCGCCCTACAATCGGGTTTATTTGAAAATTTCAAAGTCCACTTTAAAGAACTTTCTATCGCTGCAATCAGCGTCATAGCGATACTTGCACCTTGGTTTTTATGGACTCGTTTAGGGCTACAAATAGAAGCAGACTTATTATCTCAAAACGCAGGTGCTGGTCGCACTTCAGCAGATATATGGAATGCGCGCTTTTTAAATATCTCCACTATTTTCTCATTCAACTGGCTTTCAATGACACCAAATGGATTAGAGCTACATTCGGGCTACAGAGTGTCTCTTCTATCAGCGTTAGGGCCTATATTATTGCTCATTATGCCAGCTGCCGTATTCCTTGGCGATGTAAAAGACCGCGCGCTATTATGGGCAGGTATTCTTTTTCCAACCACTGTGGTGACATTGCTTTTTGGCGTCTTTAACCCACCCATTCAACATGGCTGGCAAGCAGCCATTCCCATGCTTTTGGTCATTACTTTCGCATTCTTACTACGTTTTATTGGACAATTGGGAACTCTGATTGTTGGAGGCATAACTGCCTTAACGTCCATATTTTCGTTTGCGCTCTATTCTGACATTGTCGCAGGCAATCATCCTGCTCAATCTCTCCTTTTGAACTTCCAAGAGGACACCATCGCAGAAAACGCTCCAAATGTGGGCGTTCGAATTGATATAAACGGAGTCGCTCAACCTTCCCTATTCAATGCAGCCCCATCACGCTCTGTATTTGGCCCATTTGAATTATCTGGAGAAGACACGCATTTGCGTGGGAATTTCGCGGTGCATCCAAGTGTTTTTGAATATCACGATGGAGATGAAACTGTTTTTCAGGTCGAAGCTACAGATGCAACGGGAAAAACAGTTCTGCTCTCTGAAGATAGATTGGATGTGCGAACGAAACCAGAGCAACGTACTTGGATGTCCATGAATGTTGCAATTCCCCAAGATCTGCAAAGCCCTGTGACTATCGCGCTAAAATGTGAAGCAGGAAAAAACAACAATAGCATTGCCGATTGGTGTGTTTGGGGAACCCCAACACTATCCGCAACGCAATAATACTATTTAAAGCAATTAAGTGCTTCAAAGCTCCCTGCCGTAATAAAGTAGGAAGCTCAAATTACACTTAGTTATCTTCAATATTAGCTTTCATGCTTTGAATTTCAGCATGCTGGTGTTCAATAATTACCTGAGCTTTTTGCCTATCTTGCAAAACATCCGCTAGCTGTGCTTTTGCCTCTGCTAATGCAGCAGCCGGAACAAACAGATTTTCAGCGCTCGCAACTGTATCACACGGCACCGCTTCTCCTGGTAAACCTTCTGCCAAGCTTGGAATTGGAGGATTAAAGCCCGCATCCATTATTTCAACGAGTCCGGTCGTCATTTCAACGCCCTCAGGCAATGCGAGCACATTCGCTTCTACAGCACCCCCAAATATATTGATTGCGCTCTTATTAAAATTGTTGGTGTTGAACGGATTGCTGATGTGCCAGTAAAGTCGATACGATCTACTCTTTAAAATCTCATATATTGCTGCAAAATTTCTATCGTCATTTTGTTCAAAATATAAAATGGGATTGAATGTATCGAGTATATTTAGCGCACCTTTCAGCACTTCTAATTCCATGCCCTCCACATCAATTTTAATGAGGTCGCATCGCTGAATTTTAAGCTCATCAAGTGTGATGATTGGTAAGGTAGTAACAACGGCACGATCAGACTGAACGTCTCCGCGATCAGTTGCAAAACTTTCAGCACCGAAATTAGAGACAATCTTATCTGTTGATGCACAATAGTTTGACGTGCCCGGCTTTGAACCTGCCAAAGCATTTAAAGCCATCGCTCTATCTTGAAGTTGGTTGATTACAATATTCGTCGTCAGAATGTGATGTATTTCGGTCTGAGCTTCAATCGCAACAACGAAGCCTTGATCACCCACATGGCGCGCAAGTGCGATAGTGTGTGTGCCTACATTGCCTCCCACATCAAGAATAAATGCACCTTCCCCAACATATTGTTTGATCTGGTGAATTTCACTTTCAGCCCATTCACCATAATTGCGGAGTGAGGCACCAATACATTCGTCAGCACTATAGTGTGTGAATATGCCATGGCGTGCGCTGAAGAAGCTTATTTTACTCATTGATTACTCCACTAATTACGGTGTTGATTAAGTATCATCACTACCGAATAAATCACACTATTTTGGTATTCCAATATAGAAATTAATTACTTACAGTATAACTGTAGCTCGAATTGATAGCCATTCATACGATAGATACCAGACATTCCAATCGCATTTGCAAGTTTAATTCAAAAATTTAATCTAAGTTTCACATTGCCTGTTTGACAGGCAGTTGTAATTGCTCACATGTGCACCCACACATCCCTCTTAAGAAACGGTGTTGCGACTTTTAGCAACCCTAACTTTGTGAACTTTCACGGAAACTGGGAATCAAAACGCCTCAAATGAATACACAATTCATAAGGCTCTCTATTACTTAAGCTTATAGTGTTGACTGGGATAATTATTCTTGCTGTGTGCTCAAGTTAGGTTAATAAGGACCCAAACCTGATAGCCAATAAGTAGAATAGTAATGTTAAATTCAAGAACAGCTCTATACGCTCTCTCGATCATCCCGATCGCGATGATATTTTTGGCGATAGTAGGCGGATTTAACCAATATTCCCCCATACCTTTTGGAGATATGTGGGATGGAACATTAGATTCTTACATTGATTTGACGTCTGGCAATTTGGGTGAGCTTTGGTCACAGCATAATGAGCACCGAATTGTGCTCGCGCGTCTGTTATTTGTGTTGGATCTTGGATTGTTTGGTGGGAAGCAGATATTTCTCTACATCATCAATTACGCACTAGTTTTTTTAAGTATCTATATTTTCAGACAAATACTCATCGAACGTATTGCGCCTGATTTCCCCAAATTATGGATAAATTTTGCCACCCTCTTCTTGGCTGGCTGGCTGTTCTTCTGGTCACAAGAAAACAATCTCACATGGGGGTTTCAGTCACAATTTTTTCTTGCGCAAATCCTTCCGCTATCTGCGTTTTATTTCTTACACAAATCAAAAGACCACCCACTAAAGAGCAAAGAATTCATCTTAGCTTGCCTGTTTGGAGTGTTGTCCGCAGGAACTATGGCGAACGGCATATTGGCTCTTCCTTTGTTGGTTTTGGGTGCAGTCATTTGCGGATTTGACGTGAAACGTATCTCTATCCTTGCAGTCCTATCTATTGTGACCGTAGGCGCATACTTACACAATTATCACTCCCCTGTTGGACATGGTTCACTCTTTGAAACATTAAAAGATAACCCTTTGGGAATGTTACTTTTTACCAGCATTTATGCGGGTAGTCCCTTTGGGTATGGCATTATGCCCGTTTTATCTGCAGTGTATGTTGCTTGTTTCGCTGGCGCGGCCCTGATTAGCCTTAGCGCACTTAAAGTTTGGCATGTGTTCGCTGAACGCAAAACGCGCACTCTGGAAATAGCTCTGCTTCTATTTATTCTGTATGTTGGCTGCTCCGCATTCATTACCGCTGGGGGACGCTTAAGTTTGTTTGGCAAGGAATCGGCACTAAGCAGTCGATACTCCACCCCGTCCCTCATGATTTGGGCTGCTTTATTTTGCTTATATGCTCCCACCGTTTTTTCTTGGTTCAAAATGAAAAAATGGGTGCCTCAAATTGGTCTCGGTGTAATATTTGCTTTTGGTGTTTGGATGCTAAACCTTCAAATGAACGCCCTTCAATCTAAGGCGGGTATTCATCGTGTTTGGGATTTAGCGGGCTTAGCATTAGAACTTGGTATTGATGACGAGGAATACATCAAATCTATTTACCCAAGCTCAGCGGCTGCATTACATTTAGCGAAAAAGTCGAGTGATCACGATATTTCTATATTTGGTCTTCGCGCCTATAAGGGATTGAGAGAACAACTAGGTCAGAAATCATCAGCTATTGCTGTTAAAGGCTGCGCCGGCGCAATTGATCGCTTTGATCAACTGCCAAAAGATAAAGGATATGTTCGCATTCATGGTTGGTTATTTGATAGCGATGCCGGCAACCCACCGAAACACCTAGAAATATTGAATGCGTCAGACCAAGTTATTGGCTTTGCTTTTTCAGGTGATAACCGACCAGACCTTATCACTGCGATAGATGAAAATGCCGGACAGGCTGGTTATCAAGGATATGTTGCAAGTTCCGCCTTAGGGCAAACTTTAAAGATACGAGAGCGAAACACCCGCAAAAAGGAAAAAATTGTCTGCGAGGTTTCCGGCCAATTGGGAGACAGCTATTTCAAAGTCATACCTGAAGCGCCCACCCCAGCGAATACAACCGTCTCCTTATCATCCATTATTGGCACTCACACTTGGACGGGTGCTGACTTTGCAAAAAGTGAAATAAACGGCATGACTGTTCTGGGTAGCTTTATCGCTTCCGATGCAGATACTGGGGAGATTGTCCTTTCCTTGAAACAAGGTGACAAAATCTACTACAGCTCTGGGCCAACAAGCGGCAATCAGACCCTTGATAAGCTCGATGATGATGCGCCTCCAATTCTACTCCCAGTTTCTGCCAATTGGGTGTTGCTTGACTTTTCAACTCCGAATAATGGTGAAGCAGCGTCACAGTACCGATTTAGCGATAATGGTTCGGGCTGGGGTGAATGGTCGGCAATAGCTATTGCATCAAACAAATAAAAAGACTCAAAACTGAATACCCAAAGTGAGATAATGATGACAACTATTGAGCCTCAAACGCTGAAAAATCTCGATCAGAAAATCGTCATCACAGGCGTTGCAGGTCTAGTCGGACAAAACCTTTGTCTCAAACTCCATGAAGCTGGGTACACCAATCTTGTGGGCATCGATAAGCATGTTCACAACATTGCAGTTTTAAAAGAACATCAACCTTATGTCCGCGTTATTGAAGCAGACCTTGCTGACACCGGTGACTGGCAGTCGGAACTCAAAGACGCTGATACTATTGTGCTGAACCAAGCTCAGATTGGCGGTTTAAATTGGGTTGATTTTGATCGCAACAATATCATCGCAACGCAAAACATTCTGGACTCTATAGTAGACGATAAACCGCCCTATATTGTTCATATTTCATCCTCTGTTGTGAACTCAATTGCAGATGATTTTTATACCCAATCGAAAACCACTCAGGAAGAATTAGTCAAAAGCACATGTGCGGAACGCAATATCAGATATAGCGTTTTGCGCCCAACTTTGATGTTTGGATGGTTTGACCGCAAACATCTTGGCTGGCTACGCCGCTTCATGGATCAGGCTCCTGTGTTCCCTATTCCGTCACACGGAAAATACATTCGTCAACCCCTCTATGAGGGCGACTTCTGCCGGGTCATTATGGGGTGTATTGAACTACAGCCCGATAATGAAATTCTAGACATCTCCGGTCAGGAGAAAATCTATTACAAAGACATGATCCGGACTATTAAAAAGGTCGCGGGTGGCAAAGCCATGATTATCCATATCCCATACTCGCTGTTTTGGGTTCTCCTAAAAATGGCCAGTTGGGTCATGCCCAAACCACCTTTTACAACGAAACAACTTGAAGCTTTGGTCATTCCTGAAGAGTTTGACATAATCGACTGGCCGGGCCGATTTGGCTTCACGGCGACACCCTTTAATGAAGCTGTCGATGAAACCTATAACCACCCGATCCATTCCAAAACATTCCTGGAGTTCTAACGATGACTGATAAATCCAAAATTTATGATGTCGTCGTAATTGGCGCAGGCGCGATGGGGCTGGCTGCGGCTTATCACTGCGCAAAATCCGGAGCTGAGACACGTTTGCTTGAGGCTAGTTCCGTTGCAGGCGGAATGGCAGCACATTTTGATTTTGAGGGTGTATCTCTTGAAAGATTTTATCATTTTTGCTGCATCACAGACTATGACACTTTCAAACTTCTCAAAGATTTGGAATTAGAAGATGCTATTGTCTGGAAAAACACAAAAATGGGACATTATGCAGATGGAAAACTGCATGAATGGGGCAATCCCGTTGCCCTGCTCAAATATCCCGGCCTCACATTCGTAGAAAAATTCAGATATGGCCTCATGGCATGGTGGTGTACCAAACGCAAAGACTGGGGCAATGCCGAGAATATGACAGCTCCAGACTGGTTTAAAGCATGGCTGGGAGAGAGTTGTTACAACAAAATGTTCAAACGCTTGTTTGATCAAAAGCTATATGAATACACTGAAAGCGTAAGCGCAACATGGATTGCAACCCGTATTCAACGTATTGGCCGTTCCCGCCAATCTTTGATGAAGGAAAAATTGGGCCACATTACAGGCGGCACGCAAACACTCGTTGATGCGCTGTATAAAGGCATAGAAACACATCACGGTGAGATCACATTAAGCGCACCTGTATCAAGCGTGCGGCCGATGGAAAACGGCGTAAAAGAAATCACTACAGCCAACGGTGAAGTCATATTTGCGCATGAAGTGATCTCGACCGTCCCAACACCCCTCGTTCCGGCTATGATACCAGACCTGACTGAGGACGAACGCAGCAAACTTGCCGCTATTCCAAACATCGGTGTTGTTTGCCTTGTCTACAAACTTAAAAAGGCCGTGACCGGAAAATTCTGGGTCAATATTATTGACGAAAAACACGCCATTCCCGGCTTGATAGAATTTTCAGCTCTACGTGATTTTGGTGACGATCATATCGTCTATGCTCCCTATTATATGCCTGTGACCAATGAACGTTGGGCATGGAGCGATGAAGCCTTGCTCGATGAAGCGTTTGAAGCGATTAAAGCCGTGAATCCAGATATTACGGCAGATGATGTTCTCGCACGTCAAGCAAGCCGCCTCACCCACTCTCAGCCAATTTGTGAGCCAAACTTCTTAGATAAATTGCCGCCAATAGAAACAAGCATAGCCGGTGTGCAAGTGGCTGACACATGTTATTATTACCCTGAAGATCGCGGTATTTCTGAAAGTGTTGGAATAGCAAAGCGCATGGCGCACACTGCTATCTCACGCCTTCGTCAAAATGCTGGTGTCGCGCAGCTTTCAGGCGATAAGTCGTGACACAGCCAGACAATACAATCTCAGCAGATACCGCCAATATTGAACGTATGCGTTTTATCCGCTTTATTTTAACGGGCGGATTTGCGGCTCTCGTCAATGTGGGGGTACGCATCGTACTTTCTCAATTTATGAATTTTCATGCTGCTGTGATAATCGCCTATCTTATTGCAATGATTACAGCTTATGCGCTTTCACGCATATTTGTATTTGAAAAATCGGGGCGCTCGATTGCTGAAGAATTGAGCAAATTTGCTATCGTAAATCTTGTCGCGATTGCGCAGGTATGGCTCGTTACAATGGTGTTGAATTATTATATTCTGCCTGCCATTGGATGGACGCTCTATCCCAAAATTGTCGCCCACTTTATCGGGGTCGCAAGCCCTGTTTTTACAAGCTATTTTGGCCATAAATACTTCTCATTTAAAGAGAATAAATCCACCGTAGCCGAGCAATAATGCACGCGACTTCCAAGTCATTTCTAGCGCAAATATTCGCTTTATTTGATGCGCGATCCGTTCGAGTGGGACTAGCCATTGCCTTTATATCGCTCAGTGCGATGTTGTTGTGGATAGGGCTTAGTCGCCCCCCGCTATGCCCCTTGATAGCGCAAGCTAACGCGCTGGCTAGTGAGCACACCCTGCTTGCTTATAGTGTGCTGACCCTCTGGTCATTCTGTTTATTCCTCACGGTATTGCCACTCGGCACGACAACGATTTTTATCGCAGGATTTTTCCTTGGTCCGATGGCAGGTGTTGCCCAGTATTGCGCTCTGATCGCTTCCAGCATGTTGTTATTTCATATCAGCAAAGACCAATCGGACGCGCAGTTGAAGATGCGTTTATCCCAATGGCCCGCACTCGCGAAATGGGCAGATTTTGCACGCAAACGCGGCTTCTTATTCAGCGCAGTTCTAAGAATAATTCCAGTCGTACCCAGCGCCGGCGCAGCCTTATGCGCAGCCTATTTTCATATCTCCCGCAAAGACTTTCTTTCCGGCACTATTTTAGCAGGATGGATACGTCCCGTAGGTTTCGCCACGCTTGGCGCACTCGGTAAATTCGCACCCATCTGCGGACTGAATGTATAGGGATTAATTCGTCTCTATCGGTTTCAGCGAACCACACTTGAAATACCAAACATCAGTCGTCAGGTAGGTATTTAAAGTGCTTGTGGGTAAAATTCTAAAGGGTGACTCAAATACTCCCACGAGTTCCGCGCCTCGCTCCTGCGCTTCCTGCACGACCTTATCAGAATACTGGTCCATAAAGTGTTGATATGCAAACACATTTTCACAAGTATTGATTTCGTCCACTATTGAATAAGGCGTCCAGACAACACCTGAATTAGCGATACTATGCTCATTTTTCCATTCTTCAAACTTAATGCCCGGCTCATCTGCAAGTATCGAAATTAAGTTAGACCAATGCACTGCACAGATCACGCTAATTGTCAGAACCGCCTTATCGATCCACCCCTCAAACAACTTAGAAAAGAGAAACAATATTACGAAGACTGCTATTCCATAGTTACGTTCAAAAAAGACCGGCATAGGAAGGAAATACACAAGATAGGTCAAACCAAAAATTGCTACGCCTAAATCTTGTAGCGAAATTGTTCTAGTTTCAAACCTACGTCTCCGGATCAAATGAAGTATCGGTTTGAAAAACATCACAAATACTGGACCCAGTAAAAGTAGAAAAAACCAAACGCCGCGAACAGTCTGTAAAAACACGTTCTTTTCAATTAATGAATGTGGCGGATGTCCAGCTTCCGTATATTGATGGCGTAGATATTCAACACCGTTGAAATAAGCTGCTGTGTCCAAAATTGCATGTGGCGCACCGACTGCAAACCCAAACAAAACCGCCAACACACTCACAGTCGATATGGCGAATGCTTCCCGACGATTTTTAATCGCAATCGCTAGAAATTCAGGAAGCAATACAACTCCCACAATCAAGAACGTAATTTTGGAAGCTACACCAAATCCAATCAATGCACAGATAGCAAAGTATCGGGTATAACCTTTCAACGGACTGTATAAT
>CAYGPD010000022.1:0-23477 GCA_964351655.1 uncultured Hyphomonadaceae bacterium
CAGCAAAGCCCGACAAAGCCTATTAATGCCCCGCCGAGCCCTACGATAATTCGCAGTTTAGCTGCGTCTAACATGACTATTTACGCGTCAACATAGCAATCATCGCACCAACACCCAGTGCCAGACCAACTGACGCAATTGGATGTTTTCTAATCTTATCTTGCGATGTTTCTCTCACTTCACCAAACTTCGCGCGAACGTGCTCAGTGGCTTCTTGCCCTTTTTCTACACCCTTTTCCAAAGATTGCTCTGAGGTTGATTGCACAAAGGTTGCGGCATTGCTGAATAATTTTTTGAAATCGGTGCGGAGGTCGGCAATATCTGATTTCAAGGATTCAAAATTGGCCTCAGCAGCCATACGAGAGGCTTCATTTGTGTCCAGTTTATCATCTGCAATTGAAGTAATCTTACTCATATCTAGTCTCCTTATTTGTTGCACACATAACTAACGCGACCAATCAAACTAGGTTCCTATAATTTGCAAAAATTCATATAAAAAAGCCCAGCATTTGCCGGGCTTTTTGAGAAACTAACACATTGTAAATCAGTTGGTTACACGTAAATTTATGAACCTAAAAACTAAGCCTCTTGGTTCTTTGAATGAAAAAACAGAGCCTGACCAACACAAGCCTTCACAGTGTTTTCTTGAAATGGTTTTGTAATCAAAAATGTCGGCTCAGGTTTGTCACCGGTCAGCAACCGCTCTGGGAATGCGGTGATAAAAATAACCGGCACATTTATTTCACTTAAAATATCATGCGCAGCATCAATACCTGAAGAATTGTCTGCAAGCTGAACATCACACAAAATCAACCCAGGTGGATTGTCTCTTGCCATAGCTACAGCCTCAGCTCGTGTCGTCGCTTGGCCCGTGACTTGATGCCCCATTTCCTCGACAAGACTTGCCAGATCCGCGGAAATAATAGGCTCATCCTCAATAATCAGGACTTTCGTTGCTAAGTTTTTCTCAATATCTATCATTGCAGCATCAATGAGGTCTGCAACTTCATTCGTGTCTGTACCTAGAATTTGCGCAACTTCTGCGAGTGAAAACGCTTCAACGGACGCCAACAAAAATGCCTGACGTTCAATTGGTGCCAATGCAAGCAGGCGATCATCAGCCGCTACGCGCTCTTCAGCACTAAAGTCCTCTAACTTAGCACCCGTCCCTCCCCAAATAATATGGAAGAAATGATACAGTGCTACGCGAGGCGATAAACTGTCATCAATTTGATCGGGAGCTTCAGCTAACGCTTCTAAAGATGCACGTATGTAAGCATCCCCGCTAGTCTGACTTCCTGTTAAAGCGCGCGCATATCGGCGCAAAAACGGAAGATGTGGACCGAACTGATTTACGAAACTCATAGTGTACCCTCATGCTGTTGTTTAATTGATAACGCACACTCATCAATGCGGTTGCATTTTTTTTTAGAATTTATGAAACTTTTTTCAATAGCGCGCGTTACTGTAATTGAATCAGTCAACTCCCAACTGAAAAAGCAAAGTTTAGAATGAGCACACAACCACCTCAGAAACACACAAAAGACCTCGGCAAACACACGCGTCAAAGACGCTTAGGTGATCAACTTAAGCGACTATACGACGATGTGGTGCAGGAACCAATCCCTGACGAATTTTTCAAACTTTTAGAACAGGCCGACCAACAAGCCAATTCTAAAAAAGACGAAGAACCAGAGGCATAAATGAGTAGCGAAATTGATACGCTGGATGAGCCAGCTTTTAAGGCTGAACTGACGAGTCTCATCCCTCACTTGCGCGCGTTTGCAAAAAGTTTGTGTGGAAATGCGGCAATGGCCGACGATCTAGCGCAAGAAACAATGCTAAAAGCATGGCGAGCGCGTGAGCGTTATGAGGCTGATACAAATATGAAGGCATGGTGCTTTACGATTTTGCGCAATCTCTTCTATTCTGAAAAACGCAGAGACTGGCGCGGACAGTCACTGGATCCAGAAGTTGCTGAAGCAACTTTAATTGCCAACGACAAGCTATCTGATTCAGTGGAATTGCTGGAATTGCGTAATGCTATGAACCAACTTCCAGACGACCAACGTGAATGCTTAATCATGGTTGGTGCTGGTGGTCTTTCATACGAAGAAGTTGCACAAATCTGTGACTGTGCTGTAGGTACTATTAAAAGCCGTGTAAGCCGTGCTCGCAAAGCATTGCTAGAGCTTATGGAGGGTGGACAAGTTTCTGGATTTCCATCGCAAGATAACCTTGAAGCACACGACGCTTTTGAAGACATCCTTGATCAAGCAGATAATTTGATTGGAACACCCCCTATTCCCGGAGCTGCGTAATACTTTGAAGCAATTTTTCTTTGGCGGCTCCTTGCGGCGACGCTTGGTTTTCATCATTGCGGCAGCTTTGACGCCAATTTTGCTGATTGCCGGTATACAAGCTTATATTGATGCCCAAGACAGCATGAAGGAGCGGCGCCTCGCCCTCTTGCAAATTGCCGATCGCGCGATCGATGATGTGGAACAATCATTATCTACCGCCGAAATACTACTCGAGGTTTTTGCAGCTCAAATCGCTGCAGGTCGGTGTGAAGATGTTGAAGGATGGTTACAAGAAAAAATTCCTACCCTATCAACAGTCGTATACTTCGATGAAAACGGAATATCTCAATGTGCATCGCAAGGTGAAGCTGGTTTCGCAATCGTTGATATGGAATGGAATGACCGCCTAGAAGCTGGCGAGAAACTAATCCGTACTGACGCTTTTTATGGTCGAGGGCTAAAAGAATGGATTTTCGCTATTTTAGCCCGTTTGGAAGTTAATGGTGATTACAAGGGCGCAGCAAGTTTTGGAATGCGGGCAGATAAACTGTCAGAAATGATAAACCCCGCAAGTCTTCCCCAAGATGTTGTAATCGCATTATCAGACGACAATGATCGCATATTTGGCAAACTACCTTTCTCAAAAATCCAACACTCATGGATAGAAGCCGCGCGCGAATCTGACGATGGCTTCCTCGTCGTTGAAAATAGTCGAGACGGTGATGCTTATGATGTGGTCGTCAACCGCATCGGCACGACCGGCGTATATGCAATTGTCACACGTCCCTCTCCAGGGTTGTTTGACGAAATCACCTTGCGTCCCGCTAAAGTCGTTGGGCTTCCGCTTCTGACCTTCTCAATCGCGCTCTTTGTGGCATGGCTTGCGATTGATAATCTGGTATTGAAATGGCTTGCACGCCTTAACCGACTTGCAAGCGCATATGGCAAAGGTGATTACACAATTCACCCTGGTCGTATCTTTAAAAATGCACCAGAAGAAATTTTAAAATTCGCGACAAATCTCGACATTATGTCGGACAATATCAATATCCGAGATAAAGAACTCGTTGCGGCGATAGCGGTTAAAGATGCAGCCGTTAAAGAGATCCATCATCGCGTCAAAAACAACTTACAAATTGTCACGAGCTTCTTAAATCTTCAAAGCCGTCGTCTCAAAAATCAGGAAGGTAAGAACGCCCTCGCAGCTGCACGTCACCGTATCAACGCTCTCGCCGTAGTTCATCAAACTCTTTATCAACATGAGCGATTAGATATCGTGCATGTGCGGCCTTTTTTAGAAGGCTTGATGCAACACCTCTCAGGCGCGATGGGAATGGAAGAGCTAGATGTTGAGATTGTATCAGATATTGATGACCTGCAACGCGCATCAGACGATGCAATCCCCCTAGCATTATTCATAGTGGAAGTGATCACAAATTCCGTTAAATATGCGTTCGATGAAGAAGGGGGGCAAATCAATCTAAGTCTTAAACTGGTTGGAGAACAAGTTGTACTTACCATTAGCGATAATGGGGCGGGCAGCACGTATGAAGAACCCGACCAGGACGCTGACATGCTCTCACAAGGCACAGGTCTTGGTAGCCAGCTCATGCAAGCATTTGCACGCCAATTAAAGGGAACGCTGGAGATAATCGATACTTCAACATCCGGTTACACCGTGTCTTTGACTATGCCGCAGGAAACTTCATCTCAAATTGATGTGTAAATACATCGCCCTAAGACACCCCTACCTCTACTTTTAATAGGTTAAAACAGTCTAGGGTGACGTGTGTATACTCAGCAAACACGACTTTCTATCGCATAACAAAAAACCCCACTCCCTTTATTAAAAGAAGTGGGGTCTTCGCTAAATCGCCGATAGTTCGGAGGGGGGGTGAACTATTCAGCGACAATTGCATTCAACATCCACACAGCTTGCTCATGCCATGTCAGACGCGTCGTCAACATATCAGCAGTTACAAAATCCTTCTTATCTTCAAAGGACTCGACTGCGGATCGTAGGGTCGAAATCGTAGTTTCATGATCAGCAATCAGCATTTTAATCATGTCACCAGCGGACTTCGGTTCATCAACATCTTTTATAGATGATAACTCACCGTATTTTGTGTAACTTGCTGGTGCCTTCATACCTAACGCACGAATACGTTCTGCAAGTTCATCAATAGACGCATACAAGTTTTCATAATGCTCTTCAGTCAGCTTATGAATGCTGAAAAACGCAGGTCCAGTCACATTCCAATGCACGCCCTGAGTCTTAATGAACAGCATATATGTGTCCGCCAAAACAACGCCCAGTTTCTCGGCTATCGCCTTTCGATCTTCAGAGCGAATACCTGTGGACTGTTTAAATTCAGGTGTGGAGGGTTCTAAAGCTTGAATCGTCATCGCTTTTCCCTTTCAGATTATTTCTGGCCGTCAGTTGCGTCTTCCACGTCATCAGCCATATCTTCAGCAGAGTCTTTGATGTCATCAGCAGCGCGATCTAGCTCATCGCCAGCGTCTTCTCTGCCATCGTTCAAATCATCCATTGTTTTGTCTATTTGTTCGCCCGCTTCTTCAAAGTGATCATCGTTTGAATCACACGCAGTAAGCGCCAAAGCACCGATTCCGGCGGCAATCATCATTGGGATTTTCATAGCAAACTCCTGTTTTATCTGCCTATGAAAAACTAACGTACGCCTAGGATAAAGGTTCCAAAGAATTACGTTCCCAGCGGCCAAGCGTCTTTTGATCAAACCCTGTCCCATTGAAGATATGTATAACGACCTCGATATGTCCCTTGTCGATATACAATACATTGAAACTCGGCGGATAATCTCGCAATCGAGTCGATAAAGTCCCTGCAGAAACAGCCAAGTAAGAGCCGTTTTTATCGCGGTGAACAGTTGCTGATGGCGTGTGAACATGCCCCGTGAGTAATAACTCCACGCCAGCGTCAATAATGCGCTTGCTGGCGAGAATACCACGTCGGGTAACTGTTATCATTGGAGCTTTAGGAGGAGAAAGAAATGGATGGTGACATGCCAAGATATATGGCTTGATGTTATGCGCTTTGAATATTTTAAGTTGTGCATCTAAATCACTTAAATTCACACTCCCCTCAGCCCAATTTCGTCTCGCTTGCCACCCACGTGCCGTGTTTAATCCCACGCACATGCCTTGGGGTAGAGCTATTGGCTGAGACACTTCATGAAAATAATCTGCATATCTCGCAAAGGGTGACCTCATGCGAGTCCACATATTCATAAGCGGCGTGTCATGGTTTCCAGGCACGACGAGTTTGGGGGCGTCAAAATTATCAAGCCATTCCTTTGAACTGATAAACTCTACACGTTTGCCTCTCTGCGTGAGGTCACCGCACAAAATGATAGAATCTGGCTCAATGGCTTTCACTGCTGCGATTGCAGCATTTATTGCCATTTTATGTTCCGTACCAAAATGAACGTCTGCTATTTGAACAAGTATATCTGTCATGATCTCGCTGACACGACTTTCACCGCAGCAGGCTCAAATACAATTTCCAGCGGCACTTCGAGTTTTTGAAACTCACCATCCAAAGTCACATCAATCTCTCTTTGATTGCTGCTATTCACAACTAAATGCTGAACCTGCAATCGTTCAATATCGTCCACTTCATGCCAGTCACCGATGAGTGATTGAAACCCTATACTCGCCAAATCCATCAAAGAGTTAGGATGTATCAAACCAACATCAAAGACATGCGACATAGACTTATCAATGCCTACGCCCATCGCAGACGCTTGCTTCACGACACTATTTCCAATTTCGATTTCTAAAGCCGGATCAATATCTAGGAGCTCCTCATTTGAAAGAGCTTCTGCAACAGCGCCAATTAAATTGTTTTCACGCAGTTCTTCGCGTGGAATCGCCAATTGTGCCAATTTCCCTAGAAGAATCGCGACATAAAAGTGCTGATCACCAACGCGTCCACGTGGTATCTCGATTGTTTTTCCTCTTTCAAGACAAACTTCTAAAATTTCCTGCCAAGATACGTCCATTCCGTGGATAGCTTGGTGCACCAAATTCATTGTCCCACCGGGTAATGCAATAACTGAAAATTTTTCGGGAGCTAAATTCTCCAAAGCACAAGCAATCGTGCCATCACCTCCCCACACGATGCATGGTATTGCTTCGGATTGTTGGGAGCGGCGACTAATATTTTGTAATGAATCACAGATATCTTCAGGAACCACACTCACTATCTCATGCTCAATGCCACGAGAAGATAGAAATTCTTCTAATTGCGCATGCGCGTCTTCAGGCACTGATTTGGCGAGCTTATTTATAATTGCGTAGATTATCATGGGAGATACATCCTGAAATTTGGTTCAAGGATATAATGCATGGCCACCGTACAAAGTTCCCCCTGTTTCCATGAATACTAAATTTTACCATAAAAAAAACGCCCCAACAGGAGCGCTTTAATTCAATTTCCAACTTGAAAAAATTTAATCTGGGTTTTTATCTTTTGCAGTTTCTTCAAGCTTGGATCCAACTTTCTCGACATCTCTACCGACACCTTCAACTGTGTTGCAGGCGGCAGCAAGAAAAGCAAAAGCAGTAACTGTCAAAAGCGTAGCATAGCGTGTCATTGGATAGTCTCCTTGAGTATTAATATGCTCAAGTAACGCGCACATTATGCATTGGTTCCATTCCTCCACACGAATATAATTTGCATAACAAATTGGAACCATAACAGCCCCTCTCCCGTTTATGTATTACCGACGCCCTGATGTCGAAACATAGAAAAGGAGTACATTATGCTTAGTTGGTCAGTTACATTTTTCGTTATTGCGCTTATCGCTGCAGCACTTGGTTTTGGTGGTCTTGCTGGTACATTTGCCGGTGTCGCACAAATCTTGTTCTTCGTGTTTATCGCTCTACTTATTCTAACATTCGTGGCACGTGCCGTACGCGGGAATTCGCCGTTATAATGCACAGACACACGTGTTTTACACTCCCCCGAGAATAAAGGCGTATCCATTGGATACGCCTTTATTTTTTGATAAATCTATCCAATTCACATTGCCAATTACGTTCCAATGGCAAGTTTAATCACAGTCCCCAAAACCAGTACGCAAGCAACGCCTAGCCCCCAAAGGCCGATAAACCACAACACCTCTTTGGGGCCTGTTTTATCAATGTCGTTATCTCTATCTTCCAACATTAGTGATACCCCGCTTCCGGATCAATTTTTCCGCGAAATACCCAGTAAGAATACGCCGTGTAAGCAAGTATGAGTGGGATCAGCACAATGGCTCCAACCAGCATAAACCCAAGACTAGCATCCGGCGCAGCAGCTTGATGCACCGTCACTGCCCGCGGCACGATATAAGGGAACATGCCAATTCCTAATCCGATGAAACACAAACTGAATAAGCCAATGGCAGCTGGAAATGGCACAAAGTCATGCTTAGTCAAAATCCCCCAGGCCAAAAGTCCCGCAATAATGGCGGTCAATGTTGGAACCGGAAGCACAAACATTAAATGCGGAAAAGTGAACCAAATTTGCGCGATCTCTGGTGATAAAAGCGGTGTCCACACACTTACAATGCCTACAAATATAAGCGTTGCAATTCCAGCAATGCGTGCCAGTCCATATGCTTTATCGCGTAGTTCATTATCCGTTTTCATCACAAGCCAAGTGGACCCCAGAAGACTGTAACCTGCAATTAAAGCAAATCCACACATCACGGAAAACGGGGTAAACCAGTCCCACCATCCACCAGAATATTCGCGGCCGGAAACATCAATTCCTTGGACAAAGGCACCCAATACTAATCCTTGACAGAAGGTTGCCATAAGCGACCCCCAAAAAAAAGAATGGTCCCAAATCTTCTCATGCGCTTTGTCACGCCACCGAAATTCGAAAGCCACACCACGAAACACCAACGCCAACAGCATAAGGGTAACAGGCATATAGAACGCAGGTAGCACGATTGCATAAGCCAATGGGAAGGCCGCCATCAGGCCACCGCCTCCTAGCACCAACCATGTCTCATTTCCATCCCATACAGGCGCAACTGTATTCATTGCTAAGTCGCGGTCTGAATCTTTTTCAAGGAATGGAAACAAAATCCCAATCCCCAGATCAAATCCATCTAAAACAACATAGATAAAGATCGCAAGCGCAAGGATAAAAGCCCAGATCGTTGGTAGATCAAACATACCTTTCTCCTACTCTTTATCTGCATCATTCGATGCAACAGATGCTAATTGTGTCGTTCCAGCAGCTCGTGTTGGGGCTTTGGGAAGTGGATCCAACCGCCCCGGTGGATGATACATCATCTTCAGAATATACATTGTCCCAAAGCCAAAAAGCACAAAGTAAACAATGATGAAGGCTATCAATGATGTTGCAACTGCGGGAGCTTCGACGGGTGCAATTGAATCAGCAGTTTTAAGGAAGCCGTATACTGTATAAGGTTGGCGACCAACTTCCGTCGTCACCCAACCAGCCAGAACAGCGACAAACCCCATTGGCCCCATTAAGATGGATAACTTATGAAAGAGCGGTGTTGTATAGAGTTTACCCCGCCACCTCAAAAAGAGGCTTATACCGCCTACAAGCAGCATTAACATGCCCAATCCAACCATGATACGAAAGCTCCAGAACACAATACCAACCGGCGGCTGCAATTCATCTGGAACTGTGTCCAAACCCGCCATAGGCGCATTCAAGTCATGCTTCAAAATCAACGAAGAAAGTTTCGGAATCCCGATTGCGTAATCAAGTGTCTGGTCTTTTTCATTAGGAATTCCAAATAGATAGAGCGGCGCACCTTCAGAATGACTTTCATAATGCCCTTCCATCGCCATCACCTTTACAGGCTGATATTCCAACGTGTTTAGTCCATGCGCATCCCCGACAAATATTTGTATCGGAGCCACAATTGCCAACATCCACATAGCCATTGAAAACATAGTTCGCGCTTCCACGTTTTCGCGTTCCCGCAATAAATGCCAAGCGCCAACTGCCCCCACAACAAGTGCGGTCGTTAGATATGCTGCAATTACCATATGCACTAAACGATAAGGAAATGATGGATTGAAAATGATCTCCAACCAACTCTCAGGAACAAACTGTCCCGCATCATTTATCGAAAATCCTGCTGGTGTTTGCATCCAACTATTGGCGGATAATATCCAAGTAGCAGACAATAGCGTGCCAAAGGCAACCATTACAGTCGCAAAAAAGTGAAGCTTCTTAGATACACGCCCCATTCCAAATAACATCACTCCCAGAAAGCCTGCTTCTAAAAAGAAAGCAGTCATCACTTCATATGCCATAAGAGGGCCAATCACAGGTCCCGCCTTATCAGAGAACACACTCCAATTCGTGCCAAACTGATATGACATGACGATGCCCGACACGACGCCCATTCCAAACGCAACAGCGAAAATTTTGCGCCAATATTTGAAGAGCTTTAAATACGCATCTTTATGTGTTTTCAGCCACAAAGCTTCCAACACCATTAGATAGCTCGCAAGACCAATGGAAAATGCCGGAAATATGATATGAAACATAACTGTAAAGGCAAATTGAACGCGCGCAAGCACTAGCACATCAAACATTTCCAGCATCGTCATACCCTTACGTTTTGATCCAAAGTCCAATAGCGTTTTTCATATATATCATACCGAACATAAACCTTCAGGCATGCAGAGTGACACATGCAACCTTTGGTCGCAGCTCTTCATTTTCACGCTACATAATTTTGAATTTATCATGCTAAGCTTCGTTTGTAAGGTTTAGAGAAGGTAGAGCGGAGTTTAATTTCGATGGACAATTTTACGCCTATTAGCGCATCTATTGGCGGCGCTTTGATAGGACTTGCCGCTGTTATATTAATGGCAACTAATGGCCGCATTGCAGGCATTAGCGGCATTGTTGCAGGAACACTCACCTCCCCAAAGGGCGACAAGCTATGGCGGATACTTTTTATACTCGGACTTATGAGTGCCTCTCCCCTCTATATGATCGCAAGAGGCACAACCCCACCTTTTGAATTAAATGCATCATTGCCGTTGCTGATAGTTGGAGGTCTATGCGTTGGTTTTGGAACACGTCTTGGATCAGGTTGCACAAGCGGTCATGGTGTCTGCGGACTCTCACGGCTTTCTATACGATCAGCGGCCTCAGTCATATTTTTTATGCTTGCAGGGGTAATTACCGTCACATTCACAAAACACGTGTTAGGGGCTTAGTATGGGAAAACACATATCCGGCCTACTCACTGGCATTATATTTGGATTGGGCCTCATCATTTCTCAAATGACAAACCCAGAAAAAGTAATTTCATTCCTTGATGTCTTTGGACAATGGGACCCATCACTCGCATTTGTTATGGGCGGAGCAGTCGTCACATCTTTTATTGGTTATCGACTTGTGTGGAAAAGGAAAACGCCTCTCTTCAACGCACAATTTCAAATCCCTAAAAATACAAAAATTGACCTAAAACTCGCAATCGGCGCTATTCTTTTTGGTATCGGTTGGGGATTAGTCGGCCTCTGCCCTGGTCCGGCTGTAGCCGGAGTATTTATTGGCGGAAAATCAATAATGATATTTCTCGCTGCAATGGCTGCAGGTATGGCGATATTTGAATTATTCGATCGTAGAACAACACAAAATCGCTAACTGTCAGCCTCGGCCTCTCTCTTTGTGTCGGGAAGATGAGTCACATCTCCTACATACAATACAGGTGACGCATCAATTGCGCCTGCATCCAAAAGTGATACCAACTTCAGAAGGGACGCTGCTAACCCTGCCTGCTCCCAATCTGGAAGCTTAGAAAACCGCATCAGAAAATCCGTTTGCAAAAGATCCGGTGCAGCATCCAATACAGTCTCGCCCTTCTGTGTAATTCGTACCCATACGTGACGGCGATCCGTTTCACTTCTGCGACGTGCTACAAGTCCAGCCTCTTGAAGTTTATCTACTAGAAGAGATATTGTTGCTTGACGCAGATCAACTGCGCTCGCCAATTCACCTGTTACAGTTTCACCTTCAGATTTTAGAATTTGCAGGACAAGCAATTGAGAAGCGGTCAATCCCGACTGACGCGCTAATCTTTTTGCGTTTCCTTCTGTCGCCTTCAGTATGCGGCGCAATGCTATAAGTGATGTTTCAGCAAAATCAGGCACGTCGGCGCTCCAACAAATTCAACTAGATATATTTTGGGCCAATAAAAAAGCAGAGTACCCGAAAAAGTCATTTAGAGGCGATATATTGATTGTCAAAATATATTTTGGTCACAAAACTACTTTATATTGGAACTTTATGCATCGTTTCGGCGTTTAAAGCTTAAATATTAGACATTTTAGCGCGGTTGCAATTTCCAATCGCCCCACATATATAGTTTGTCGAACAATATAATTTGGTAGAACAAGTTATTCCGCCAAAAGAGAAAATAGAGATGGATGAACAACAAGCAGACGATATTGACGATTATACGATTCGCCCACCTATCCCTGAGGATGCGGTAGGCGTTCACGATCTGATTGCGGCTTGTCCGCCGCTTGATACAAATTCTCTATATGCAAACCTCTTGCAATGTTCGCACTTTTCAGACACTTGCGCTCTTGCGGCAAATTCCGCTGAAAAGCCAAAAATTCACGGATGGGTATCAGGATATGTGATCCCCCATGAGCCTGATGTCTTCTTTTTGTGGCAGGTTGCCATTGCAAAGGAAGCACGCGGTAAGCGTGTTCCCAAAAGGCTCGTCAGCGAAATTTTGAACAGAGCTGCAACTAAAAACTGCCGCTATCTAAAAACAACCATAACCGCCGATAACCAAGCCTCATGGCATCTGTTCGAGAGTCTCGCCAGATGGCTAGAAGCACCACTCACTAAGAGTGATGGCTTTGAAGAAGCTGCCCATTTTAATGGCCGCCACGATAGCGAGTTACTTGTAACTATCGGCCCTTTCGGCCGCCCACCTCCGGTCGCCTAAAACCACCGTAATCATTCCCCATTTTCACGCAATTGCCACCTCATCAAGGAGCAGTACCATGCCGTTCGAATCAGAAAACCCAGAACACGCCATTTATGACCGCCGCGAATCTGAAGTTCGCAGCTATTGCCGCGCTTTCCCAATTAGTTTTGATACAGCAAAAGGCTCCCGTCTTATTGCCGAAGACGGTAGTGAATATATCGACTTTCTCGCTGGTTGTTCAACGCTAAATTATGGCCACAATCACGACGACTTACAAAAAGCTTTAATAGACTACATCACATCGGATGGTCTTACACATGGCTTGGACATGCACTCTGCAGCAAAAGCGGCATTTCTAAACGCTTTTGAACAACACATTATGAAACCACGCAATCTTGATTACCGCCTCATGTTCCCTGGTCCTACAGGTACGAACGCTGTTGAAGCAGCTATGAAGACAGCGCGTAAAGCAACAGGCAGAACTAATATTATTGCATTCACCAATGGCTTTCACGGCATGACTTTAGGCGCTTTGGCAGCCACCGGGAATGCCGGCAAGCGCGGCGGTGCTGGCATACCATTGGCCGGCGTTGTTCATGAAGCATATGATGGCTATTTTGGGCCTGATATTGATACAGCGGAACAACTCGATATTCGCTTGTCAGATCCATCTTCCGGTCTTGATGCACCTGCAGCCTTTTTGATTGAAACAACCCAAGGCGAAGGTGGACTAAATGTAGCCAGCGATGCTTGGTTGCGTAAAATCGCTAAAATCGCCAAAAAGCATGGCGCACTTCTTATTATTGATGACATCCAAGCTGGTATTGGTCGTACAGGCGGTTTCTTCAGCTTTGAACGTGCGGGCATCTCTCCTGATATCGTTACATTGGCCAAATCACTTTCTGGCATGGGGCTTCCATTCGCTATGACAATGATCAAGCCACAATATGATGATTGGAAACCGGGCGAACACAACGGAACATTCCGTGGAAACAATCACGCATTTATTACAGCTGCCAAATCTATTGAGCTTTTCTGGAGTGATGAACGCTTTGAAGCAGATGTTATGCGCAAAAGCGCTCTATTAGAGAAACGCCTGGAAGCAATCGTCGCAACGAGCCCAATCGCAAACCGCACTAAAGGGCGCGGCATGATGAAAGGTATCGAATTTATCAATGGCGATCTTACATCTAAGATTTGTAGCAAGTGTTTCGAGGATGGACTTATTATCGAAACAAGTGGCGCACATGATGAAGTTATCAAAGTGCTTTGTCCCCTGACTATTTCAGATGAAGATCTCAATGCTGGTTTGGACATTCTTAAAAACTCCGTCGCCACTATTGAAAAATCATACGCAAAAACTGCCGCTTAGGAGCATACCATGATTGTGAGAGATCTCGCTGAAGCGAACAAAAATGAACGCCGTGTTGATAGTGAAGGCTGGACTTCCGTCCGCCTTCTTCTTCGAGAAGACAATATGGGTTTCTCATTTCACATCACAACAATTCACAAAGATGCTGAATTAGAGATGGAATACAAAAATCACCTTGAAAGCGTGTATTGCATGACAGGTGAAGGCTCGATTGAAGACCTTGCGACCGGTGAAATTCACCAAATTCGTCCAGGAATTATGTACGCACTCAACAAACACGACCGCCACATTCTTCGCGCCGACAAGGGTTCAGAAATGGTGATGGCGTGTGTATTCAACCCACCGGTAGTTGGGAATGAAGTTCACGGCCCTGATGGTGCCTATCCTGCTGCAGAACCAGAATCAGCCGCTGCTGCAGGCGCTGTTCCCCCCATTTGAGAAAATATATCGATCTAGCCCTTCCGCATTTGACCCCATAGAGCGGAAATCAAGGCAAAAGTAAAAGCCTGAAACACAGCCCATAGATATGAAAAATCCCTGTTGTGGGGATATTCATATCTACTCAGGCGGACGAAAAGAAAGTAGCTCCCTATATGACACATACAGTAGAAAAAATTGGCGGAACATCGATTGCCAATACAGAAATAGTTCTCAAGAATGTTTTCCTCGGCAATCGAAAAGATGACGACATTTATGGCCGTGCTTTCGTAGTTTCAGCTTATGCGGGCATGACCGATTTACTGTTGGAGCACAAAAAATCTGGCAAACCAGGTGTCTACGCTCTTTTTGCGAGTGCAGAAAGCAAATGGGCTTGGAGCGATGCCCTCACTGATGTCGCAGAAGCTATGCGAGATAAAAACGCAGACGTCTTTGGCGATCACCCACATAGAGAAATCGCAGATGCATTCGTTGTTGAACGTATCGAAGATGTTCGTAACTGTTTGATCGATCTGCACCGCCTGTGTTCATATGGACAATTCCGCCTCGACGAGCATCTTTCCGCCGTCCGTGAAACACTCGCAGCTATGGGCGAAGCACATTCAGCCCACAACACTGCGCTACTTCTACGCCAGCAAAATATAAACGCTGTGTTTGTAGACCTGACAGGTTGGCGTGATGAGCGTAAAATCCCTTTGGATACCCGCATATCCGACACATTTGCGAAAATCGACCTCTCAAAAGAGCTTCCTATCGTCACCGGCTATGCCAGCTGTGAAGAAGGCATGGTTAGCCGCTTTGATCGCGGATACACAGAGGTCACTTTCTCACACATTGCTGCTGTAACTGGTGCTGCTAAAGCCATAATCCACAAAGAGTTTCACCTTTCGAGTGCCGATCCAAAACTCGTTGGTGTGGACCGTGTACGTAAGATCGGTGAAACAAATTACGATGTAGCAGATCAGCTTTCAAATATGGGAATGGAAGCCGTACATCCGAGCGCTGCCAAAGGTTTACGTCAAGCAGGTATCCCGCTTTGGGTTAGAAACACATTTGACCCAACAGATGCGGGCACCGTAATCAAAGCAACGTTGGAAACAACCTCCCCTCGCGCTGAAATTATCACTGGCTTACAGAGCATATTTGCGATGGAAGTTTTTGAACAAGACATGGTCGGTGTCAAAGGCTATGATGCTGCCATCCTCGCGGCACTCACCCGCCATAAGGTGCGCATTATCAGTAAGTCGTCCAACGCAAACACAATTACACACTACTTAGAATGTTCTCGAAAAGCACTAAAACGCGCCGCCGCAGATATTGAAGCACAGTTTGCAAGTGCCGAAATTACAATGCGCAAAGTGTCAATGGTGTCCGTAATCGGCGCAAACTTAGACGTACCCGGTCTAGTTACGCGAGCAAGCGCAGCGCTATACAAGGAAGACATTCAGCTTCTTGGTTTAAACTTTCTACCGCGCAACACCGACCTGCAACTCCTTGTCGCTGATGAAAATTTCGACAAAACTATCGTTGCACTACATGCTGAACTTGTTGAAAAAACGGACGTAAAGAAAACAGATAGAAGCCTTCAAACAGCGGCGTAACCTCCAATGCCTTTAGACTATCGCGCAGCAACGCATCTGAATGAGACACTTGCCGGCTATAGAAATGTTCTGGCCGTTGTAACTGGCTTAACAATTTTGCAAGCGGCGATGGCATCTCTTGCCATCGTTGTGGCATTTAACCTGCGCGATTCTGGGCTTTCAAATTCGATACTCGGTATGGTAGCCGCCAGTTTTGCTGGCGGCTTTCTTGTAGGCACACGCACCTCTCCTAAAGAAATCTCTCGCATTGGGCATATTCGTGCCTACGTGCTTTTCGCCACCGTAGCCGTAATTGCGGGCCTAGCATTCGGCCTTGGGGTCAATGGTTTTGGATGGGCGGCAATCCAATTTATTCTTGGGCTATGTTGTGCTGGACTTTTAACTGCTGGTGAAAGCTGGGTGTCCGATGCAGCTCCGGAGAACCAGCGCGGCTCGATACTTTCATTCTACCATATGATTTCAAAGCTAGGAGCAATTGCTGGTCCATTTTTAATTTCTGGAATCGCGTCAGGACTTCCCGGTTTCATGATGATCGCAGCCCTTTTTGCGGCTTCTATCATTCCCATTACACGAACCAACCGCGCCCAACCAGCACTTTCCACCGCTGAACCCTTCGGTCCACGTCGTATCTTTTTAATCGCTCCAGCATCTGCAATTGCTGCATTTACTGCGGGCGCTGTCAATAATTCTATCGCTCAGCTCTATCCCGTTTTCACAGCCTCCATTGCTGGCACGTCTGATATTAGTTTTACCGCACAATTTAACGCGGCATTGCTCGCAGGTGCAATGATCGCTTTATGGCCAGCAGGACTGATTTCCGACCGCATAGATCGCCGCTATGTGCTTTCAGCTCTTGGCTTTATCGGCGGCGGTGCCGCTATTGGTTTGTTCTTCGCCGCGAACAATCAATCCCAAACGGCAACTCTGCTCTGGGCCTTTCTCTTTGGAGCAGGCTCTTTAAGCTACTACGCTGTTGCCGTCGCACATGCAGCTGACAAGTCACAATCAGGACAGGCCACATCCATGATGGCGGGTATCTTAATGATCTGGGGCTTTGGCTCAGTTATTGGTCCTATACTCGCAGGCTTTGCAATGTCATCCCCTCTTGGGGCTGCAGGATTATTCATATTCGCCGCAGTTGCCCTAATTGCACTTGGTTTCTCGATGTTCACCCGCGCCGTTTGGTCAGATGCAGTCGCTGAAGCTGATAAAGAACCCTTTGGAGTATCTCCCGCCACTTCACTAGCCATTGCCGAGCTGGATCCGCGCGGGGACGATGAACAATTTGAACTCGACCTTTTCCCAGCGACACTGGAGCCAGACATCCCATGATAATGACAAGTTTTCTTCTAATATTAGGAGTTTTCCTTGCGATCGGTCTAGCTTCCGCCCGCAAAGCTACTGGCGATCGAGAAGATTATTATCTTGCTTCAGGCTCCGTAAAACCTTGGCTTGCAGGGCTTTCAGCTGTCGCCACGAACAATTCTGGATACATGTTTATCGGGGTTATCGGATACACATATCAAACAGGTCTCGCGGCAATATGGTTGATGATTGGGTGGATATTAGGAGATTTCCTAGGCTCCCTTTTCATTCACAAAAAACTCAAAGATGCCACCACAGTCACTAAAGAAGCATCTTATGCTTCAGTGATTGCTCATTGGCATGGCGAAGAGTTCAAAATATGGAAGCGTATCGCTGCTGTTATCATGATAGTATTCTTGATTGCATATGCGGGCGCGCAAATATCCGCTGGTGGTAAAGCTTTGCAAGGCGTCCTTGGGTTTGATCCTCGCGCTGGTGCAGTCGCTGTCGCGCTCATAGTCATTGTATATTCAATCGCCGGTGGCTTACGCGCTTCCATCTGGACAGATGGTGCCCAATCCATTGCCATGTTCATCGCCATGGGGCTTTTATTCTTTGTCGGCCTTCAAGGTTTAGGTGGCATAAGCGGCGCTATATCCAAATGGAGTGAAGTTCCCGGATATCTGAATCTTTTCCCAGAAGACCTTTTACTTGCTGGTTTTGCAGGAGTGGGTCTCTTTGTGGTTGGTTGGATGTTTGCAGGCTTTTCCGTCATCGGTCAGCCGCACGTCATGGTGCGTTTCATGTCGCTTGATGATAATAGCAATAACATGGATCGCGCACGCGCTTGGTATTATGGATATTTCACAGGCTTCTATCTATTAGCAACAGGCGTTGGTATGCTCTCCCGCATCTACCTGCCAGACCTTGCATCACTAGACCCAGAGCTTGCTTTGCCAACTCTTGCCGTTGAGCTTTTACATCCCGCTTTAGTGGGCCTCATATTGGCTGGTATTTTTGCTGCTACAATGTCTACCGCAGACTCGCTTGTCCTCTCTTGCTCTGCCGCATTGACACATGACCTCACGCCCCAACGATTAGAAAAACCTTGGTTGCTAAAAGGTGCAACGGCACTCACAACAATCATTGCTCTTGGCCTCGCTCTGTCTGGTAGTCAAAGCGTATTTAGTCTCGTTATCCTCGCTTGGTCTACGCTCGCAGTTGCCTTTGCGCCTCTACTCACGCTCTATTCCTTAAACCGCAAAGTAACTGAACCAATTGCAATTGGTCTTATGGTACTTGGAGTCTCCATTTCTCTATATTGGAGATATGGCCTCGGTTGGCACAATAATGTCTATGAAGGTCTTCCAGGGATTGTCATTCCACTTGTCATTGGTTGGGCACTTTCCACCAAGGTTGAAACCAAAGCAACTGAGCACCAAACATCTGTGCCCAGTTAAACCTTAGAGTTTATTACGGTAGACGTATTCCACCATCTAGGCGGATTGTTTCACCATTTACATACGCACATTCGATCATGAATGCAGCAAGCTTTCCAAACTCTGCTGGATTTCCCAGACGTTTAGGAAATAATGGCTGTTCAGCTAAAGCAATCTGAGCAGCCTCAGGCAAAGATGCCATCATCGGTGTCATGAATAATCCGGGCGCGATAGCATTGACCCGAATTCCTTGATTGGCCAAATCTCTCGCCATCGGCAAAGTCATCCCTACAACTCCGCCTTTAGATGCGGCATAAGCAACCTGCCCCTTTTGTCCATCAAAGGCCGCAATGGAAGCAGTATTGATGATCAAACCACGCTCACCATTTTCATTGGTTGTATTTGTCTGCATGTGAGCTGCACTCAAACGCGCAACATTGAAACTGCCTTGCAAGTTAATATCAACAACACGTTGGAAAGCCTCAAGCGAATGCGGCCCCTCTTTCCCAACAGTCTTCATCGCCGTCGCAATACCAGCGCAATTGATTGCAACAGAAATTTTACCAAATTTTTGAACCGTCAGGTCCAGTGCTTTGGTGACATTTTCTTCCTTCGTCACATCCGTTTTCACAAATAGAACAGATGCTCCCAACTCTTCAGCAATAGCTTCACCACGACTTTCATTCATATCTAGGATAGTGACACGGCCACCACGCGCTACAATCTCACGTACGCACACTTCACCAAGTCCAGATGCAGCACCCGTTACTACAGCAACAACCTCTTTAATATTCATATCGCCCTCCCGCCACTTTCATTCTTGCAGTTCATTATCACTATAACCGCACCTTTAGCACAACAAAAATCTATCAATATGCATAATATTGATAGATTAAGTCGAATTTTGAATTAAATTAGAAAACAAACCTACAGAACGGAGCCGAAGGTTGGGAAAATTTTTCGCCCCATAATATGGTTATTCACAACAGCCCCTGCCATGTAGAGCGCTATCCACCCAGCCGCGAACAACAGATACCCAACGACCGGCTTAAACTGAGCACCTGCCAAACCTAGATCAAGCAAAACGATGATCCACAGCACGACATCCACCAACAATACTATGAGGAACATAGGGATAGGTGCTTTCAAATAGGACGGCGTTACAAAAGTCAAAAATGCGGCTCCTGCCATCCAGCAATAACCCTCAATGGTTGCATGTGGTTGAACATCACCAAATTGCCCAGTCAGCATCAAGAATTTGAGGAAAGTGCTAATCGCTGCGCCAAACATGAAAAAGGCAGAGAAGAATAAAAACACATTCCCCCCTGTCATATTCTTGTCTTTCAGCTCGATGACTGCGACCGTGAACTGCACTATGCCACCACCCACCAACCACGCGGCAAGCAGAGGCAGACCACCCAGCTGAACCTGCCCAAGAAAGACGGCACCAAAGCCAAAGCAGGCCACTGCCAGCGCGGCCAATCCAGCCGGTGCAGGCGTTATAAAGCTATGCGTATCATCACTCATGACTGTCCCCATTCCTGCATTTTCAACTCTTTACGTTTAATTTTGCCGCTGATTGTTTTTGGAAGACTTTCTACAAATTCAATCTTGCGCGGATACTTGTATGGCGCGGTTGAGTTCTTCACATAGCGTTGTAATTCTTCCTTCAGAGCTTCGGTCGGCTCAACACCTTTTGCCAATATAATGAAGGCTTTAACTACCTCTCCTCGCGTTTCATCTGGGCTGGCGACAACCGCCGACTCCGCTACAGCTTCATGCTCAAACAAAACACTTTCCACCTCGAACGGGCCAATGCGGTAGCCAGACGAGAGGATCACATCATCAGCACGCCCCACAAACCAAAAATACCCATCCTGATCACGCATTGCCCGATCACCTGTCAGATACCAATCGCCTTTATAAACGCTGGCTGTGCGCACTTCATCGTCCAAATAACAAGCAAACATTCCTTGAGGTTTTTTCGACGGGCTAATGTCAATGGCAATATCACCTTCTTGTTCAGGGCTCACAATATTTCCTTCATGATCAATGACTTGCAATGATATTCCCGGTGCAGGAAGCCCCATTGAACCAGCTTTGGATTCCATCCCGTCAAAATTACCACACAACAATACAGTTTCCGTCTGCCCATACCCCTCATATATGCGCAGCCCAGTTTGCGTTCTCCATAGATCAATTACCTCAGGATTAAGAGGCTCACCAGCACTCACACACCGAGAAAGGCTTTTCAGTTTTGCATCACTAATATCGCGGCGCACTAAAATTCTATAGACTGTAGGGGGCGCACACAGTGTTGTTATTTCGTATTTTTCTAACCATTCCAAAGTTTGTTCAGCATCGAAAGAAGCACAATGCAGCGCAAATACACCAGCCCCCACCATCCATGGGGCGAACAAACTACTCCACGCAGCTTTTGCCCATCCAGTATCGGATAAATTCCAAACCATGTCCCCCGGTTTAGCCGCAAGCCAATGGCTCCCCGTAGCCTTGTGTCCCAACGGATAATCATGCCTATGAACCGTTAGTTTGGGTTGTCCCGTTGTGCCCGATGTAAAGTAACATAGCGCTGCAGAATCTGCAGGTGTATCCGCTACCTGAAAATCTGGCTCAGATGACGTACGCAGCGCCTCATATGACAGCCAATTGGCACGCTCACCTGCATCGACATTTATACGAACGCCGGGCCAGTTTACCTTCGCAATTCCATCGTCCACGATATCAAGCAAGGCATCATTTGTAATGATCGCTTTCGCTTTTGCAGCTTCCAAGCGATACGCTATGTCCTTTGGCTTTAACTGCACCGTCCCCGGTGAAACAATGGCACCGATCTGGATACACCCAAGCACGATTTCCCACCACCGCGCTTCACGTGACATGATTGCAAGAACAGTATCGCCTCGCCCGATCCCAGCAGCTTTCAAAACACCAGCCGCTCTAGCGGCATCTTCTCTTAATTGCGAAAAGCTCCGCTTAAACTCATTCCCTTCGCTATTGGTCCAATGCAGCGCAATAGCGTCTGGTTGGCTTTGCGCCCACGCGCTAATGGTATCACCTACAAAATTGTATTTTTCAGGCCTATCCCATTGAAAAGTCTCACGGTCTTCAAGGTATTTTTGGGCTATATTTATCATGTTATCTCCAGTTCGAGCGTATGAGCTCAGGCTGTTGCCCGGTCTTTCAAATTCAATTCTTTGATCATGGCGTCACGCATCAAAAACTTCTGAGCCTTACCCGTGACGGTCATCGGGTATTCACTGACCAACCGCACATAAGCTGGAATTTTGTAGTGAGAAATTTTGGACTTTAGCCACAACACAATCTCGTCCTCAGACAGAGACGCACCTTTGCTCAGAACAATCCACGCGCAGGTCACTTCACCAAATTTATCATCTGGCACCCCAAAAACCTGAACATCTTGAATGTGAGGATGCCCCAGCAGATATTCTTCAATTTCGCGCGGATAGATATTTTCACCCCCACGAATGACGACATCTTTTGAACGCCCTGTGATATTGGCGTACCCATCTATATCAATGACGGCCAAATCCCCCGTGCGCATCCAACCTTGCGCATCTATTGCTTTTTGAGTGGCCTGTTCATCTTCCCAATATCCATGCATGACCGAATAGCCACGCGTGTATAATTCTCCAATCTCACCACATGGCAAAACCCGTCCATTTTCATCAACAATTTTGGCTTCTAAATGTGGATGAATGACGCCCACCGTTGAGACACGTTTTTCTATTGGGTCATCCATTTTAGATTGAAAACTGACAGGACTGGTTTCCGTCATCCCATAGCAAATTGTAACCTGCGGCATTTCCATTTCTGACAATACGCGCCGCATTACATCGATCGGACATGGCGACCCCGCCATGATACCCGTCCTCAATGATGAAAAGTCACATTCTGCAAACGCATCACTTGCCAGCATCGCGATGAACATTGTCGGCACACCATAAACGGCCGTACATTTCTCATTCTCAATAGCCTTTAGCGTTGCAACAGGTTCAAACCCAGCTTCTGGATACACAACCACTGAGGCATGCGTCACGGCAGCAATATTGCCCATAACCATCCCAAAACAGTGATATAATGGAACTGGCACACATATACGGTCTGCAGCTGTGAGACCTATGCCTTCACCGACAAAATATCCATTATTAACGATATTGTGGTGCGTAAGTGTCGCTCCCTTAGGAAGCCCCGTTGTCCCGCTTGTAAATTGAATATTTATTGGATCTTCCGGCTGCAATTGTAACTGCAAATCACCCAATACTCGATCCGTGTCTTCAGTTCCCAAATTGGATATTTCTTCAAAACTCATCAAGCCATGATTGCGCGCAGTATCATCCAACAAAATAGCATGTCTAAGATGAGGCGCTTTTGTATGCTCAGCCTTTGCTTCAAACACATGAGGTGCAATTTCTCGCAGCATTTCAATATAGTTTGAAGTTTTGAACCTGTCCGCAAGGATAAGCCCTGCACAGCCGACTTTATTTAAGACATATTCCAGCTCGGATGGCCGATACGCTGGATTTATGTTCACAAGTATAATACCCGCACGTGCTGTCGCATATTGCGTTACAGCCCATTCAACACAATTTGGAGACCAAATCCCAACCCGTTCCCCAGGTTTAATTCCCAGAGCAATAAGCCCAGATGCAACCTTGGATACTAGCGCATCCAGATCTGCATATGTTATCCTAATATCTTGATGCACCGAGACAATCGCCTCTTTATTTGGTGCCATCTGTGCAGCGTCACTTAAAGCGGCCCCCACCGTTTTATAGAGCAATGGCTGACTAGATATGCCCGATGTATAACTTAATTTTGGAGGCAATACGTTACGCGCACTCATTGTTTTTCTTAATCCCTTTTCTTGGATTGGGTGCTCCCTCTAAAGCGCCGTGTGGATCATAAGCCGCCTGCAAGGCTTATGATCCACATCGGTCTTAACTTAGCTCACGCGTCCGGTTGGAAGGTCCAGATCTTGGAGCTAAGTTACTCCTTAAAAA
>CAYGPD010000022.1:23487-52467 GCA_964351655.1 uncultured Hyphomonadaceae bacterium
TGGCTTATGTAAGCGCGGCGTCCACGTGGGTCATATGCCCGCGCTTCAAAGTTACCGTTTGTTTGTGCAAAAGGAGGATCTTCATCAAATGCATTGAGAACACCGATAGCGAATGTTGTCGCTCCGTCACCCAACAAGCCATCCAGAGTATAGCTATATTGAGCATCAAAAGTGACTTGCTCATCACGTTGAATACCACCACCTTCATCATCAACGAGCCCGTCAATATAGCGGATGTAGGTATTCACATTGTGTCCGCCACTGTTGAAACGCACACCAGCGTTGGCGCGCAATTCAGGAGATGGATCACCAAAGTTCGTGAAGTTACGGCTTCCAGCACCATCAATTACATTCCCATTCACGCCTGTTAGCTCATATTCCAGAACATAAGTTCCTTCGATGAAGGGTGTAATGCTACCTGCACCTGTATCAATTGCGTATTTAAGTGAGAAGTCCACAACGCTTGTATTAATGGCGTTTGCATTTACAAAATCAGCAACAACTTGTCCGATAGTACCACCTGGTGTCAGGATAATTTTCGGGCTGGTTGTATCCGTTCCATTCGCAACGGCTTCATTGATAATGGCCTGTGCATTTTCAGCTGTTAGCACATCTTCAAAGCTGAAATTTGTATAGTCCAATTCAAACTCTAGGCCGCCAAAGTCAAAAGTACCACCGACATTAAATGCTTGCGATGTTTCTGGCTTGAGATTCGAATTACCGTTGGCGCGCGTCGAAATAAAGTTCGTCGCACCATTATAACTCACCTGCGTAAATGTCGTCTGAGTTCCAAACAATTGGAAAGTAGATGGCGCACGGAAAGAGGTACTGTATGACCCTCTAAGAGTTGCCCAATCTGCAGGACGGTAAACCACACCAATTTTCGGGTCTGTCGTCTCTAGACCATCAATCGTTTCATACCGTAAAGCACCCTGCACTTCCAGATTATCTGTAAACGGCAGGGACACCTCAGCAAATACAGCCCAACCATCGCGAGAAGCACTAAAGTCAGGATTCCCGACCAAGAATGAATAAGCATCTTGGTTAGAAAGCGTATCATAATCGTGCGACAGACTTTCTTCTCTATACTGCCCACCAAAGGCTGCACCAACTTTACCGCCGCCAAGCTCGAGACCAAGTTCACCAGAAACAACGAAATCAAGTGTCAACGCTTCAGATTTCGCATCCAGAGTCTGCTCACCAAAAATATAGTCTCGTATTTCTTGTCCATTTTTAAGGGCAGTTGTGTTTGCTGGATCAATCGCTGAACCGAACGGGTTCCAGTAATAACACCCTGCAGCATTGTCACCCGGCGTCACACCCAAAGCATTTGCAGCTTCAATATTGCGTGCCTGACAGTCTGCTCCACCAAAACCAGCTACCGCCTCAATAAAGTGATCCGTAATCGTGTCACTTTGAATGACCAAGCCTTCGCTAATGCCTTTCGTTACGGTCGCTTCCCAGAAAATATCGTCCGTGAAAGCCCCCTCAAGCCCTGCACTAAAGCGAAATGTATCATTCTCAAATCTGTTTTCAGTCGCCGGCTGTCCCGTTCCGAGTGGGCGCCCAAAATAACGAACATCTGTTTCAAAGATATTGAAAGGCGCATATCCTGGCACTGTCGCATTATCCAAAATAAAGGGATAACTTGGCGATGTATTTCTCGCAGCACGTGTCCGCGAAAACGCAATTTCAGCAAACCCACCTAAATTGTCTGAAAGATCATTTGTGTATTTCGCATACCCTTGAAAGCGATTTTCTTTAGGGACGACAGTTTGCTGATCGTGAAAATCAAAGCGACATACCGCCCGCACTTCGCCTCCAAGGCGTTCACAATCGGGGTCGGGCGTAAATGGCCCAGTAGATGGATACCCAAGCTCGGCAGGAACCCCAAGAAACGTCCCTGGACTACCAACACCTGATGTGTTTGTACCGTTAATTGCGCGCAACCAACCAACTTCTTCTCCATAAAGTGGTGTACGATCAAAATATGACGCAGCAGCAACGAGATTTCCCCAATCCCCTTCAACACCAACAATACCTTCTATCTTAGCGTCTTCTTGATCTCCATCAGAAAAGCGCGCCTGATAGTCAGCCTTCACTTCCATCCCAACAAACTTGTCACGCGTAATGAAATTCGCCACACCGGCAACGGCTTCAGACCCATAAATCGCAGACGCACCATCTTTCAATATTTCAAGGCGCTCAATCGCAATACTGGGCACTAAACTGTTTGTATCCACAAACAGCACACCCGCCGTGGTTGGCACACTGGACGTCACTTGGCGCTTACCATTTAAAAGCACAAGCGTTGACGCCACACCCAATCCGCGAAGGTTTATGTTGCTTGTACCTGTCGTATACCCTGCAGTGAACACATCCGCGTTATTTTGCGATCCAGCATTGATAGATAGGGTTTCAACAAGATCACGCACATCTTGCGCGCCAACATCACCAAAAGCTTCTTGTCCAATTGATTCAATCGGAGACGCTTGATCACTAAAAGAAGAACGCTTGATGTTGGACCCTGTCACAACAATTTTCGCGAGTGTGCGTGTTTCACTCGCCCCCTCTTTAGCTTCGGAAATTTTATCAGGACTTGCATCTTGAGCGATGGCATCCAGCGACATCGTCATGGCAAGAACGGCCGCAATGGCTGTCCCCGTATTCTTTGTCATACGTTTCATTATATACCTCCCTGCGCGACTACCGATCTTTTACCCAAAACCTCGTGTGCTCTGGGTCCGCCGGAGTTTCCGCTAGGGTAGCGTTGAATAAAAAGCAAAGCCACGCTATCGCAACTGCGAATATTTAAGTTCATTTTGCGAAATAGAAACTGTCGTTTTGACGAATCAACAAATATTCGTCCCGTCATTTTTGATAAAAAATCAAATAAATTACCACATCTAGCGCTCTATATATCTCTATACTTATAGAGAGTATCAACCGTGCGCCCAATGCTTGACTATCTGAAAACTCTACAACACTATATTTGGATAGTCGTTCAAATAGGAAGAAGTAGGCTCTATAGCCGAAACGCAAATAATGCTGCCATATATAGAAACCGACGCTGGGGAGAATACAGTTTCAAATCTAAATATACGGGATGATGTCGAGTTATTCCGAACGAAAGATTTGGACCAAGCACATGATTTTCTAGCTAAAAAAGTTAGCCCACACCGTATAGAGGTTGTTGAAGATATAGACAGATTAGATGTCCATTATCGGGGTCTAGTCAATGAATCCATTTCACTGATGCGTATCGGATACGGAACGCGCGTAAAAGCGCAACCAAAAGAATATCGCAATTTATTTTTTGCACAAACCATCATGCGCGGAGCCAATCGTATAGCGCGCGGCTCACATGAAGTAGCCCTTCAACCCAACCAATCCATGATGTTATCGCCGGAATCTCCCTACAATATGGATATCTGCGACGACAGTGAACGTCTTGTGATCGGAATTAACAAAGATATCTTACAGCGCCACCTTGAAACTCTGCTGTTTGAGGAAGTTTCTACACCCTTGGTTTTCGCAACACAGGTCGCTTCAAATCAAGCCTCCCAAATTTGGCAAAACCACATCGCAAATGTTGCTCAAATTGCCTTCTCCATGCAGGGCAATATGCGTCGCAACCAAATGCTTGTTTCCTATCTGGAATCAACCATGACGACAGCCCTATGCGTATTTGAGCACAATTACTCCGAGCGTCTTTCAAACGACCCTATAGATGGAGATTCGACCAAAATGCGGCGTGCCCTCGATTATATTCATGAGAATGTACGCGAGAATCCAACGCTCTCAGATATCGCCAAAGAGTCAGGTGTATCTGGACGCAGTCTACAGCTATTATTCCGCAAACGATTTAATCAAACGCCTCTAGAATACTTCAGAACCCAGCGCCTTCACGCAGTTAAAAACGACTTAGAGCTTGCCCGTCAGGGCACGCGTGTGACTGACGTCATGCTCGACTATGGTATTACAAGTTTTGGACATTTTTCTAAACAATACAAAGAGGTATTTGGATGCTGCCCAAGGGAAAGCCTACCCGCATCGTCTCAATATGATTGACCTAGTTTAGCGAAAACAGTTTATATTCTAAAAGCGCGCTGGAACAGGCGCGGCATAAAGTTTTGAAAAACAAGCGGTGCATCTGTCACTGCCAGACACACACAAGGTGCTCCCTTCATCGCGATGGGTTGGTGTGGGCTGTCATGCGCAACAATCTGCATATCACCCGTGTTGAAAGCTCTGTCACCATCATAAAATCCGCCCGCAACAACTTGCGTCAATTCAATACCATTGTGACCGTGAGCGGAAGCAGAGGCTCCTGGAGAGATGTATAATAAACGCGCAGTCAGACCATCTTCTTCGCTCAATATCTTTTGCTTGATGCCACCACCCATAATTGACCATTTAATATCACTTAGATCACCGCATACATCACGCAATGGTTTTGGAAACGTGTAACTTTTGGTCGCTAGCGTAGAAGCAGAAACAGCAGATCGTTCTATTTGAGAACCTGCTAACGCCAATACGTCATCTGCACCAAAAGACACCTCACTCATTTGCTCTTGCTCTAGATTAGTTGCTAAAACTTCTTCAAAAGCATCATGACGTACACGACAAGTTGGGCACATCGCCAAATGCGTTGCTATAGCTAGGCTCCAGCCAAACTTTAAATCACCGGCAGCATAAAGGTAGAGAAGGTCGTCATTTACATGGTGAGTGATTTTCATAATGATCCCTCTCCTAAATCTGAATCTAATATAGTTCGCAATTTCTCAAGGGCTAATCGAAGTCGCGATTTCACTGTTCCTAAGGGGGCCTTCAAACTCTCAGCTATCTCACTTTGAGTTTCGTCAGCAAAATAAGATTTTTGAAGCACCAACCTTTGTTGTTCTGGGAGTTTTGCCATTGCTTCGCGAATGGCTTTTGCCCGCTCTTGAATTGTATAGATTTGGTCCGGCGTTTGCTCTGGGTCAGGTTCAAATGCCGGGTCAGTCACATCAGCTTCAGGGCGTCCCTGCTTTCGCAAAACGTCAATTTTCTTGTTCCTCGCTAAGGTAAATATCCACGTAGATGCCATAGCCTTTTCTGGATCAAATTGAGATGCCTTACGCCAGACTAATACAAAAGTTTCCTGCACTATTTCTTCAGCGAGTTCATTTTTTAGACCATACCGCAACATTGTTGACTTTATGCGCGGTCCAAAATGATTGAACAACCTAGAAAATGCAGCCCTGTCTTGATGACTACCCACCAACGAAAGTTGAGCCGACCAGTCCTCGAATAATTTTTCTTCCAACTGAAGACCTCTTGGATACGGCTTTAAGGATGTAAACCTTTGTGCATCAATATCCTTCAACCATACAACATTGTCGTCAACGATTGATTGACCGTTGTTGTCAAATAGAATCCGAGAGGCAATTTCATGAGTCATACATCTCTATACGAGATATGCTCACGCTTGGATCAAAACAGTTGTCAAATTTCTTGCTTTTATAAAAAGTGATCCATTCTCCTTATCGTCTCGTAAACATTAGTAAAACCACGTTACTTTTGCTTCATCGAGACACATCATGGCTTTTGAACAAACCATAAATATTTCCTCTGAAACGCCCAAACGTATCGCCATAATTGGTGGAGGCATTTCTGGATTAGGTGCGGCTTGGAAGCTTAGTCACCACCACGATGTTACTCTTTACGAATGCGAACCAGAGTTAGGCGGTCATGCTCGCACGCGTATGGCGGGTCCTAACCGTGATATTCCTGTAGACACCGGCTTCATGGTATTTAACGATGCCACTTATCCCTATTTATTGGATTTATTTGCCGAACTAGACGTGCCAAGCGTGCCAACCACTATGTCATTTGCCGTATCTTTAGATGATGGCGGGTTTGAATACGCACTGAGCAACCCCAAACGCATATTCTCCGACCCAAAAAACATTCTTAGTCCAAAATTTTGGGGAATGATCAAAGATATTTTCAAATTCAACAAGAACGCTCAGATTGCCTTGGAAGATCCCAACCTAACATTAGGCGAGCTTCTCGATAAAATTGGAGTAGGTACCTATTTTCGGCAAA
This sequence comes from uncultured Hyphomonadaceae bacterium, assembly GCA_964351655.1. Classification (GTDB taxonomy): domain Bacteria; phylum Pseudomonadota; class Alphaproteobacteria; order Caulobacterales; family Hyphomonadaceae; genus Hirschia. Next base: position 29,578 of record CAYGPD010000022.1, read on the forward strand.
ATTACCTATTTCCCCTCGCTGGTGCAATTTGGAGTACAGCCCGAGAAGACATTATACACTTCCCTGCAACTAGCTTTGTACGTTTCTTCCATAATCATGGTTTGCTGTCAGCACTCAAAGGCCCACAATGGCGTACCGTAAGCGGCGGCAGCAAAATCTATGTAGACCGCTTGCAGGCCGCATTACTATCCAAGAACGTTTCTTTCAAACTTAACACAAAAGTCGTTCGCGCAGGCCGCTCCCCTACCCCTTGGGTCAAACTTGAGAGCGGCGAACAAAACAACTTTGATGAGATAATATTCGCTTGCCACTCAAACCAAGCATTGGCCATTTTAGCTGACTCAACTCCTAATGAAGAAGACGCACTGGCAGCTCTAAAGTACAGACCAAACCGTGTCATCCTACATGGTGACACCTCCCACATGCCGACGAGAAAAGCTGCATGGTCTAGCTGGGTATATCGTGGAAAATCAAACGAAGTAGAAACAGACGGCTCATTCACATATTGGATGAATTTGCTTCAACACATTCCACAAGATACTCCCGTCTTTGTCACACTCAATCCCAAAAAGCCGGTTGCAGGAGACCTCATTTATGATGAAACCGTTTTATGGCACCCGCAATTTAATGTCGCGGCCCTCAAAGCTCAAAACGATTTGACGCAAGTTCAAGGGCAGAACAATACTTGGTTTTGCGGAGCCTACACGCGCTATGGCTTTCACGAAGACGGGCTAATGAGCGGCGTCGAAATAGCAAAATCACTTAATGAAAAATACGCAAATTCGGCGGTGGAAGTATGAGCAATACACGCCAGATAAAAGCACCACCCAAACTACTTCGCGCCGACGTTTTTCACGGACGAAAAGGTAAAATCAAAAACGCTTTTACCTATAAAGCCGACTATGTTTTACTTGATATATCTCAGGACACGACCAGTTGGCCAACAGCCATGTCGCACGATAGGTTCAACCTATGGACCATACGCGATAAAGACTATGGGCAGGGCAACAGCACGCTGCAAGCATACGCCCACCAGCTCGCCAATGAATGCGCTATTCCCGTTCAGGCACATGCCCATATTCAACTCCTGACAATGCCAGCCTGCCTTGGATTTAGTTTTAATCCTATCAGTTTTTGGCTATTTAAAAACAAGCACAACCAACTCATCGCTACAGTCGCTGAAGTTACTAATGTAGGTCGTGATAGGCATTCATATCTTTGTAAAAACGCTCACTTTTCACCTATCACACCCAAAGATACCATCTCAATTGATAAAGCGATGCATGTCTCGCCTTACCACCCCCTTCATGGTCGGTATGAATTCCAATTTGATGTGAATGAAAGCACTGTAAATATTGGAATTTTTTATAAAAGCCCAACAAAAGGCGGCATGGTCGCAAATCTGTCAGGACACCTCGCTCCGCTATCGACAAAAGAAATAATCATATCAAGCCTCAGATTACCTTTCGGGGCGCTACGCGTGATGTTTCTTATTTATTTTCAGGCACTTAAGTTAAAAATGAAGGGTGCGCACTTTCGTCGCCGCCCGACACCTCCTGCACAGGAATTATCCAAATGATTATATCATCTAAAAGCGCATCAAAAAAATTCTTTGCACTCCTAGATCGCATCCACACCGGAACACTAAATGTTCAAACTCCCGATGGAAAAATACACCAATTTGGTCAAGGAAATCCGTGTGTTAACTGGGAGATACACGATTGGGATGTACTCTCTGCCCTCGCGCTGCGCGGTGATGTTGGATTAGGTGAAACCTACGCCCAAGGCATGTGGGATACCCCCGATTTAGAGGCACTTTCCACACTTGCGCTTCTAAATCATGATGTCATCAAAACACCCTTCGGCGGGGCGACATTTCAACGCTTATTATTCATGGCGACAGACAAATTTACCCGCGCGAATTCAAAGTCAGGTTCTCGTCGCAATATCGCCGCGCACTATGACATCTCGAACGATTTTTATAGTCGCTGGTTAGACCCTAGCATGACCTATTCCGCAGCCCTATATAATAAAGAAAATCAGTCACTTGAGGATGCACAAAACGCAAAATATGACCGCTTGTTAAACGCCGTTAGATCAAGTGGCGAGAACACATTGGAGATAGGCTGTGGCTGGGGCGGTTTTGCTGAACGTGCCCTCTCAACAAGTGATCAGAACCTCACCGCAGTTACAATTTCAAAAGCCCAACACGCCTTTGCAAACAAACGCTTGGCGCAAAATGGATTAAATGAAAGAGCGGATATTCGTCTGCAAGACTATAGAGATATTAAGGGAAAATTTGACTCAATCATATCAATCGAAATGGTTGAAGCGGTCGGACAACGCTACTGGCCAACCTATTTTAAAACCATAAAAGACCGTTTGGCCGATAACGGCCGCGCAGCGCTTCAAGCAATTATCGTTGAAGATGAAGCCTTTGATATTTATCGCAACCGCACAGACTTCATTCGTCAATACACCTTCCCAGGCGGTATGCTTATTTCGCCAGGAGAGATCACCCGACAAGCTGAAAAAGTTGGTCTCAAAGCAGATAACCTATTTCGTTTTGGGAAGGACTATGCCCGCACTTTGAGAGAGTGGCGTGGAAAATTTATGGAGATAAATCAAGAGCTAGAAAAAGAAGGATACAAGAAAGAGTTCCTTCGTGGGTGGCAATATTACCTCGATACATGCGCCGCTGCTTTTGAGCAAGGAACACGCACCAATGTTGTCCATGTGGAGCTAAGTCATGCTTAACTCATCTATTCTTGCTGCGCTTTTATTGTTGGGCGCCCCCTCACCCATTCCCTATGAATCTTATCAAACGGTCGGCACTGCAAATTACTGGCTCGGCCCATTCAAGCTTTATCGCGCCACATTAATGGCAACTCACACGCCTTTCGACACTAGCGCCCCTTTTGCTTTAAAGCTTGAATACACGCGCTCTATTCCTGCATCCAAAATTGCAAATGCCTCTATTGTTGAAATGGCACGCTTGAGCAACCAAGCTGAAGACACCTATGAATATCTACGAGAAGACCTTGAAGCGTGCTTTGGTGATGTCAGCAAAGGCGATGAAATTATTGGCTTTAAACGAAATGAAAACACCACCGAATTTTCACGAAACGGGGCACTTCGTTGCACGATTGATGAGCCAAATTTTAGCACACACTTCTTTGCGATATGGCTCTCTCCAGATAGTCGATCCCCCAACAAAACCAAAGACTTAATAGGGCAATAACCCATCACATTCTGTCAATTCCTCCTTTCAAACAAGGACTCCGGAAAGATGTTTCGCATGATATATGTCGCAATAGGAATTTTACTCTCTTTAAGCCTGCTCACAGTTTCGGGATGTGTGTGGGGTTTTTCAACACAAAAACCAGCAGATTATACCTCCAATTCCCCTCTCTTCGATGTTCAAAAAAACCTTAGCGGGGATTATCTGTCTGAAGGCCTAATCTATGACTACACGGGCAAAGTCGTCTCTCGTTTTAAAGCCCGCATGATAGGTGAATTCGATTCAAATGGCGGCACCCTCAGTGAGCATTTCATTTATGCCAGCGGACGTGAAGACCATCGCAAATGGACACTGACATTCAATGGAGATGGCACCTTCACCGCCACCGCGCCAGATCTTATTGGACAGGCTGAAGGCATACAATCAGGCAACACGCTGCAAATGAAATATAAACTAAAACTAAGCGAAGACGCAGGTGGTCACACACTAAGCGTGACAGACTGGATGTACCTTACAGATGAAGGCACCATAATTAATCGCTCTCAAATGCGAAAATTTGGAATAAAGGTCGCTGAACTCGTTGCCGTGTTTAAGCATCGTGACATCAATGAAAATTCAGTGTTCAATCAAGCTTCTCTCTCCAATTCAAACGAACTGGATGCAGCCGAATGAGTATCGATAACGAGTGGACCGGAAAAACATACTGGATTGTTGGCGCGAGCAGCGGTTTAGGCGAAGCTCTTGCGCTTGAATTATCTGCCCGTGGAGCATCCCTCATTCTATCTGCCCGAAATGAAGCAGCACTGTTCAAACTTGCCGCTGACTTACCTCATAAAGCCCAAGTCGTTGAGTGCGATGTAAGTAAAACACTGAGTGTCGAACATGCCTTCAAGCGCGTTATCAGGGATGCGCCTATCAACGGAGTCATATTTTGCGCCGGCATATACAAGCCAATGAGAGCGCAAAAGTGGGATTCTGAGACTGTCGAAAGTATATGCAATGTAAACTTTGTTGGAGCAGCGCGTATTCTTGGTGTCTGCATCCCTCATCTTATAGATCAAGGCCGTGGGCATGTCGCTTTAATTGGTTCACTGGCCGGTTTACGAGGCATTCCCGCTGCAACAGCCTATGGGGCGAGCAAAGCGGGTTTAATCCATATGGCAGAAAACCTTAAAGCAGACCTCCCCCCTGAAAAATTCAAAATTCAAGTAATCAATCCCGGTTTTATCAAGACAAGACTTACAGAGCAAAACACCTTTAAAATGCCGTTTATTATGGATGTCGAGGAAGCTGCTACACGTACGCGTAAAGCATTGGAATCCAAAAGATTTGAAACCAATTACCCAACGCGCTTTGCTTTAATGTTCAAAATATTGGGACTATTGCCTAATTTTCTATATTTCCCAATTGTTCGCAAATTCCTTAGCACAAAGCCTAAATAGTGCTTTTCTCGCCAGATAACATAAATTTGATCAGACGTTTTACTTCCGCAGTAAGAGCCACGCGGTCCAGCTTAGGATTCACTAACACCTGAATCATAATGCCGTTAAACATAGCCTTCATACAATTCACTTTAGATTCAACGTCTTCTATATCTAATTTTGACGTTAAAATATCCACAAAAACCTTGAGAGATTCTTCATGATGCCGGTGCACAATTTGTGCGATCTCAGGATTTCGTTGGGTTTCAGCGAGAATTTCCCGCGACAAAATAGATTCAAACGGGTCAGCGCACTTTTCTACGCCTTCATCCACCTTATCTAACAGAACTTGAAGTATATTTTCAGGCTCCACATCACAAAAGGCCTTAAAAAACGCAACCTTAGCAGCAGACTCCCGTTCCACAATTGCTGCGATGATATCATTTTTAGTCGAAAAGTAGTGATATATATGCCCAGGGCTCATCTCAGCTTTTTTTGCAATGGCAGCCATACCAGCGCCATGAAAGCCTCTTTCCACAAAACAAGCCGCAGCAGCATTCATAATTTGTTCCTTACGCTGCATTTGCTTTTGGTCAGCCTGAAGGTCCGATTCAATTTTTGTTTTGGGAGCAATATTAGACAATAAAATTTACCTTTTATTCGACTCTACAAAGTATTCACTTGCATTAGAATGAACGTTCATTCTATAAGCCGCACAATAAGTTTTTTTTCTAAGACCAGTCAAGGCCACCATTATGGTTCCGAAACACTTTTTTCCATCTCACCGTTTTTCCGTGCTTAACAGCGTGGTCGCGCTTACTTTTGGTGCACTCGCTCTTTCTGGCTGCGGACAAGACGCTGCTACTCCTAGCGAGCAATCAGCTCCAGCAGTACAGGGTAAGCCGGTCAAAATCCTAAAGATGAATGCGAGCACCCTGGAAAGTCAGCGTGAACTCTCTGGTCGCACACATGCATATGCAGAAGCAGAAATTCGCCCACAAGTCACAGGTGTTATTGAAAAACGCCTGTTTGAAGAAGGTATGGATGTAAAATCAGGACAAGCATTATATCAAATTGCATCTTCCGAATATGTGGCCCGCGTAGACAGTGCAAAAGCTGAACTTGATCGCGCTGAAGCGACCGCAGAGATCGCACGCCAAAATGAAAAACGCTTTGCTCAACTAATCGAAAGCAAAGCGGTCAGTCAGCAAGAATATGATGAAGTCGTCGCGACACGTAAGCAAACGGAAGCAGATATTGCAGTCCGCCGCGCTACATTAACTCAAGCACGTATTGATCTTTCGCGCACGAAAGTGACCTCCCCTATTGATGGTCGCATTGGGCGATCTAGCGTTACAGCAGGAGCTCTGGTTACACAAAACCAACAAAACTCACTTGCTCGCGTTCTTCAACTAGACCCAATATACGTTGACCTTGCAGCATCTAGTTCTGATGTTTTGCAGTTTAAACGTGATGTGCAAGCCGGTCGCCTACAAACAAATGCAAACGAAGCCGTCCCTGTAACAATTTTGTATGAAGACGGCACCGCGCACAATGCGAAGGGTCAACTCGCCTTTTCTGAAATCAGCGTCGATGAATCATCAGGAACAGTTATTCTTCGGGCCATTGTCCCAAACCCAGATCATCTTTTAATGCCGGGCATGTATGTAAAAGCACAGCTTTCGGCGGGCTTGCTGGATAATGCCATCTTAGCACCACAGTCGGCAGTATCGCGTACACCGCGCGGCGACCCTTATGCTCTAGTGATGAATGAGCAAGGCGTTGCAGAACAAAGAATGCTAAAACTTGCCGGCGCTTCAAATAATAACTGGATCGTAGAAGACGGTTTAAAATCAGGAGACAACTTGATTGTAGACGGCCTCCTAATGCTTCGCGAAGGCATGCCAGTTCAACCCATCAATTCTGAAAATGATGCAATGGCTAACGCCGAAGCGACAACTCCTTCCCAAGTATCAGAACAATAAACCACAGGCTCACAAACCCAAATGGCCAGCTTCTTTATCGACCGCCCCGTATTTGCGTGGGTCATAGCGATTGTCATCATGCTTGCAGGTGCACTATCGCTAAACAACCTTCCTGTTGCGCAATACCCGGATATAGCGCCTACAACTATTACTATTGGTGCCACATACCCAGGTGCATCTGCTAAATCTATTGAAGATTCAGTAACGCAGACAATTGAACAACAAATGACGGGGTTGGATGGCTTAGACTATATGTCATCTATATCCAGTTCGGCCGGAACCAGCTCAATAACGCTGACTTTCGCTACAGGAACAGATCCAGATATTGCGCAAGTGCAGGTCCAAAACAAACTTTCACTGGCAACGCCTTTACTTCCTTCCGAAGTTCAACGCCAGGGGGTTACAGTAAACAAAGCATCAGCAAGCTTCTTGATGGTTGCGGCATTAACATCACCAAACCGCACATATGATACTGCTGATCTTGGTGATTATGTCCGCAGCAACCTAATAGATGAAGTCAGCCGCCTTAAAGGTGTCGGTAGCGTACAGTTATTTGGGTCCCAATATGCTATGCGCATCTGGTTAGATCCCAACAAATTGAACAAATTCAATTTGATACCAAGCGATGTTACTAACGCTATTCAGGCACAAAATGCACAGATCTCATCTGGCTCCATCGGTGGTGCACCATCCATTGAAGGCCAAGAAATCACCGCAACAATTACTCTTCAGTCCCTATTGACGACGGTAGACGATTTTAAAAAATTGCTTATCCGATCCAGCGCCGAAGGGACACCGATTTATCTTGAAGACATTGCGCGCGTTGAAAAAGGCTCAGAAAATTACACAATCGAGCCGCGCTTTAACAGAGCACCAGCAGCCGCATTTGCTGTATCTCTTGCTACAGGTGCAAACGCTTTAGAAACAGCAGAGATTGTTCGTGAGAGCATTCTCTCTCGTAGTGAGAGCTTCCCCAATGATATTGAAGTCGTATTCCCATACGATACAACACCATTCATTGAAGAATCTATCAGTTCTGTTGAGCACACACTCATCGAAGCGATTGTTCTCGTATTCCTCGTTATTTTTATCTTCTTGCAGTCTTTAAGAGCCTCTTTCATTCCAATGATTGCTGTGCCTGTCGTTCTGCTTGGAACCTTCGCGGTCCTTTCAGTATTTGGGTATTCCATCAACATGCTGACCATGTTTGCCATGGTCCTTGCTATTGGTCTTCTCGTGGATGATGCGATTGTTGTTGTTGAAAACGTTGAACGTGTGATGGAAGAAGATGGGTTATCTCCCATCGATGCCACGCGAAAATCTATGGGCCAAATCACTGGAGCACTGGTGGGTATTGCGGTTGTTTTATCATCCGTTTTCATTCCTATGGCATTTTTTCCAGGTTCGGCCGGTGTGATCTACCGTCAGTTCTCCGTCACAATTGTATCCGCAATGATACTGTCAGTTATTGTGGCAATTGTTCTATCCCCTGCTCTTTGTGCAACTATGTTGAAAAACACGCACGGAAACGCCAAAAGCTGGATCAATAAGCCAGGTGATCTTTTCAACTCTGGTTTCCGCAAGCTTGAGCATGGATATACAGGTGTCGTAGAGCGTGTCATTCGCAGACGTTGGGTCTTTTTCGGCGTCTTCTTAATCATCGGTGCTGTAGCTGCATTCGGGTTTATCCGCCTGCCTACCTCCTTCCTACCAGATGAAGACCAAGGTGTTGTCATCACGGTCGCTCAATTGCCTGTTGACGCAAGCCAAGAGCGCACCATCGAAGTGATGGACCGCATTGGGAAACATTATATGGAGAAAGAAGGAGACAACATAAAAGGTGTCTTCACCATATCCGGTTTCAGCTTTGCTGGAGCGGGCCAAAACATGGGTCTGTCTTTCCTTCCACTAAAAGACTGGAAAGAGCGCGAAGGACTTGAAAACAACTCATTCAATATCGCCAACCGCACAAGTCAAGCATTCGCAGGCGATCTTGAAGCCATGGTCTTCGCTATCAACCCACCTCCTATTCGTGAATTAGGAAACGCCAGTGGTTTTGATATGTATCTACAAGACTTGTCCGGTGTTGGTGGAAGCGCACTTGCTAATGCTCAGATGCAGTTATTAGGCATGGCGTCTCAGGAGCCAACGCTAATGGGCGTGCGTCCGAACGGTATCTCAGACAGTCCTGAATTTAATGTCGAGATTGATTACCAAAAAGCGGCCTCCTTAGGCATTCAACTATCAGACATCACGAATGTATTGTCTGTTGGGTTTGGTGGAACTTATGTCAACGACTTCCTTGATCGTGGACGTATCAAACGCGTTTATGTCCAAGGTGACGCTGAATACCGCATGCAGCCAGATGATTTTGGCGAATGGCGCGTACGTAATAGCACCGGAGAGCTAACCCCGATTGAAGAGATTATTTCAACTCAATGGCAAACAGGTTCGCCTCAACTTAAACGCTTTGACGGCCTCCCAGCCTTGAACATTCAAGGGATGGCAGCGCCAGGCACAAGCTCTGGTGACGCCTTGGTCAAAATGGAAGAACTGGTCTCTCAGCTTCCGGGCAATTACGCCGCTGAATGGGTTGGCATGAGTGCTCAAGAAAAAGAGTCTGGCAACCAAGCCAACGCGCTTTATCTTCTTTCTGTGCTGTTTATCTTCCTATGTCTTGCTGCTCTATATGAGAGCTGGACCGTGCCCCTTGCCGTTCTTCTTGTTGCTCCTCTCGGTGTAACAGGAGCGATTGCCGCAGCGCACTTCTTTGACTTAGCGAATGATGTGTTCTTCCAAGTGGGTATTCTAACCACGGTGGGACTTGCATCTAAAAACGCGATTTTGATTATCGAGTTTGCTAGATCACTTGAAGCACAAGGCAAAGAATTGGTTGAAGCCACTCTTGAAGCTGTTCGTATGCGTCTTCGTCCTATCTTGATGACATCATTTGCATTTGGTTTTGGTGTATTGCCACTTGCCTTGGCGACGGGTGCGGGTGCTGGAGCACGTGTTGCAATTGGTATAACTGTTGTGGGTGGTCTAATCTCGGCAACATTCTTTGCAATTTTCTTCGCTCCCCTCTTTTATGTAATCATTCGCAAACTTACAGGCGGAAAATCAAATAAATCCCTCCCTCCTGCAGAAGGCGTATCAGCATGAGTAAACAACACTCCGTTATGATCGCAATGACAGGCGCAAGCCTCCTTGGAGGCTGTGTGAGCCTCGCGCCAGATTACGATCCAGTCGCGCCGCCTGTGCCAGCAGATTTGCATGACATAGACCTTAAGGAAAACACAGCCGAACTACTTCAATGGCAATCTGTGTTTACCGCGCCACAGCTCCAAAGCCTTATTGATACAGCCCTAACGCAAAACCGCAGCTTGCGAGCTGTCGCTGCCAATGTGCGCGCTGCTCGTGCCCAATATGGCATTACAGGTTCAGCACGCTGGCCTAGCTTGGCAGTTGCCGGGACCGTACGCGAAGGTGAAACCTTTGAAGAAGATGCAACAGCAACTGCTCAAGGCACCTTCAGCGATGGCTCTGCTCTCAATGTGGGTTTATCCAGTTACGAACTCGATTTCTTCGGGCGCGTCGCAAACTTAAGTGAGGCAGCTCTTCAATCCTGGCTGTCCAGCGTAGAAGGCGAACGCGCAACTAAGATATTGCTCGTATCTTCTGTTGCCGATGCTTGGATATCTCTCGCGACAAACAAAAGACTTCTATTGCTCGCAGAAGAAACAGCGCAAAGCCAAATGTCTTCCCTAGAGCTAACGCAGCGCCGCTTTAACTCCGGTGTTGCGAATGAATTGGATATTCACCGCGCGTCCTCAAGCGTGCACACCGCACGCGCTGAGGCTGCCCGCCTTAAAGCGGTCGTGAGCCAAGACCTAAATACATTGCGTCTATTAGTAGGTGCCCCTCTTCCCCAAGATGCTTTGGAAACAGCAAATCTAGAATTTGCGCCAACAACTGAAAATTTGCCATTTGCGCAATCTTCTTCAATCCTACTCAACCGGCCTGATGTCATCGCAGCAGAGCGCACACTTCTTGCTGCAAACGCCAATATAGGAGCAGCACGCGCAGCATTTTTCCCTTCAATCTCCCTTACCGGAACTATTGGATATGCCAGCGCTGATCTGAACAATCTTGTAGATGTAACCTCTGGCGGGTGGTCGTTGGGGCCGAGCATCTCTCTACCTATTTTCGACGGCGGACGCCGAAAAAATGCATTGAATGTCAGCAAAGCTCAACAAGAAGCCGCGCTTGCAAATTATGAATATGCTATTCAATCCGCCTTTAAAGAAACAGCAGATGCACTCGCTGTTGCTGATACAATTGAAGAACGTCTTGATGCACTCAACGCCTTGGCAGAAGATAACCAAGCCACGCTTGATCTATCAAACGAACGCTTCTCTGCGGGAATTGATAGTTATTTGCCTGTACTAGATGCGCAAAGAAACAATTACTCAGCGCAGCAATTACTCATCGCGACACAACGTGACAAAGCCTTAAATGCGGTGTCAGTATTCCGCGCTTTAGGCGGATGGCCTGAAACAACAATAGACGCTGGATCATAATATACGTCATTCCCTATTCACACGGACATCATTGTCTATGTGAATAGGGACGCGCTTGTGCATTGCGCCTTATGTGGCAGTGAGTTTCAATCCAATAATTGCGACAAAAAGCATTCCAAGAAATATGAGCCGGGAGGGTGTTACTGGCTCATGAAACAGCAATATCCCCATTGCAGCAGCACCAATTGCACCTATCCCAACCCAAATTCCATAAGCCGTCCCAACAGGAATAACGCTTACTGATTTTGCCAGAAGATACATGCTCAAAGATAGTGTGATGATCGTGAAGACACTGGGCCCAAGCTTGGTAAAGCCTTGAGAGTATTTCATCCCTAAAACCCAGCAAATTTCTAAAAGACCGGCAGCAAAAAGATAAACCCACGCAATCGCCATAACGCGACTCCTTTATAAAAAACAAAGGCGTCGTCTTGTCTTAACCGGGTACGGCGCATCTCGTCCGGAACCTAAACATACTCCATAATCCTATCGCTTCAACTCTACAAAGTGCAAACTTTTCCGCTTGATGCTTAATTCTCGGTGTTCTTGCGAGTACTTCGCTTTCCAACCATTTACACAATGCTACTGGTTGGCTTATTCACACCCTATACTACCCCCTCTCACGAAAAGAGCATTATATGACCCCTATTTCAGTAAAATTACGTGCATTGGAAAAGGGTGACCTACAGTTTGTACATGAGCTCAATAACAATCGTCGCGTCATGAACTACTGGTTCGAAGAACCATATGAATCCTTTGTCGAACTTGAAGAACTGTATCTCAAGCACATTCACGATCTATCTGAACGTCGCTTTATCGCCGAAGATGACGACGGAGCCCCCCTTGGTTTGGTTGAGTTAGTAGAAATAAATTACATTCACCGCCGCGCAGAATTCCAAGTTATAGTCGCTCCCACACACCAAGGCGAAGGATATGGAAAAAACATCACCAATCTGGCGCTAGATTATGCATTTTGCATTCTAAATTTGAACAAAGTCTACCTCATAGTCTCAACTTCAAATGAGGCCGCAATTCATATTTATAAATCAGCTGGTTTCATCGAGGAAGGCTGCCTTATCAATGAATTTTTCGTCGATGGGGAATATCAAAACGCGCTTCGAATGTACCGCCTACAATCAGATTTTCTTAAATCACGAAAACATCAATTCCAAATCACAAACGAATATCATTCCACGCCTAAAGGTGACCCTGCTTAAATTACTCGGCTTTCGGAGAGGATATATTTTCTGCCGGCGTTCTGGGATCAATATCGATCATAGCGGACGTTGAAGGCAATGTTGGATGCCAATCAGTCTGCGCCTCTTCTGGTGTAGATGCTCGACTACTGTTGCGAACAATCATCACAAACGCCAAAAATAAGTGCAAAACAAATACCGCTCCAAACAGCCCCCTTACCCCTAAGCCTGTATTCATCACCAAGCCTAATAAAAATGGCCCAATTACCGCCCCAGTGGCCCACACAAATAATAGCAATGACATCATTTGAGTGATCTGTTCTTTCTTCGAACGATCCACACCATGAGCCACACATATCCCGTAATATACCAAGGACCCTGCACCCCAGATTGCAAGAAGCGCAAGCAATATTGGCATAGACATACTACCAGCAAAAAAGAATATAACTGCGCCTGCGACCGCTGCAATTATCGCTGTAATACCCACCACAATCCGCCGATCAATATGATCCGATAACCACCCCATTGGCCATTGGCTTATCAGGCCCCCAATATTAACAGCAGCCAATGCGAGCGCTGCATTCAAAGTAAGGCTATCGACATCGGAAAACGGCTGCATAAATAGCGGGAGCAACGCCATTACCGCTGAGTTTATTGCACCCGCAAAGAACGCACCAATTACAGCAGAGGGTGCAGTATGTATAAGAGAGAAAATAGACTTATTGTCTCTCACAGGACGCGGAGGTTCGTTTTGTTTGGTTATACAAACGGGAATAAGCGCCGCCGCCAGAAATATTCCAGACAGCGTATAATTAGTGTGATCTAACGATGAATTTCCAATAATAATCAATGGGCCAAGCAATAGCGCTGCTTTTGCGACCAAATGATAAATACTCATCACGCCGCCACGTTGCGCAGCTGATATAGCTGCCCCCATCCACGATTCAATCGCAGTAACCATCAACGAAAACGCCAAGCCGATCAACAAGCGCAACACCGCCCAAACACCCGGGGTTTGCCATATATCCATGCTCAAACAGCTGATACAACAGATAGCCGCCGCGAATGAAAAGCACCGTATATTCCCAATCCGCGAAATCCAATATGGCGCGCTCAAAGCACCGCCCATAAACCCTACGGCATATAGAGAAGCAACCAATCCAATATTAGAAAGACTTACTCCCATCTCACCAAGGCCAAGCGGAGTAACTAGTCCAAGTATACCCCCTGCAAGCTGCAAGAACCATATTGCAAAAACCATGGGTAAAGCGGCGCGATAGGCAATCATAAATACAGGTCCAAACTCAAAACTCTATGCGACGCACAAAACGATCTAATGATACAATGACGCTATACATCCACAATGCACAAGCCCTTTGATGATTACCATTCACATAGAATTTCGGATAAAGAGATAATCCTCGGCCCGCCAAACGAGACATACTAATAATTGAAAAGTATGATGTTTTAAAGTATTCTAGACTTCATTCTAGTTTTACATCATTTGGGAATTTTCAATGTCTTCATCTAGTCGCGGTTTCAAACGTATCTTGCTTGGCACTATCGCTCTTGCAGCAACTGGGTGTCAGAAATCTGCCCTCTCCCAAACTCTCCCCACCGCATCTTCAGCTAACAGCCCAAATCACTTATTTGAAGAGACCACTTCAGATATCAATTTTGAAAATGTAAACCGTCGTAAATGGGACAACGCTATTATTGCAGACCTTGATCAAGACGGATTTCAAGATCTGCTTCTCACAGACCATGGCTACAGCATCAAACTCTATTGGAACAATAAAGGCAAATACGCAAAAGGAACTGATTTAATCGTCGGTGACATGCACGGCATTACTGTCGGTGATTACAATGACGATGGAGATATTGATATTCTCATCTCCCGTGGCGGCGGATCAGGGTCCAATGCGCGCAACGCCAAAGTTTTCCACGTTTCTAAAGATAGGAAAATTACGGATGGGGAGAATTTCAAAGAAGACTTCAAAAAGATGCGAGGCCGCACAACGAAGTTCGTCGATGGCGACAATGATGGTGATCTAGATCTAATACTAACAGGCATTCCCTTAGACTTTACCGACCCTAAGGGTGCCAATTATATATACGAAAACGATGGTCAGGGAGAGTTTGTATTTAAAGACTACCTCCCCCGCACACTTAAAGAAGGTCATCGTATCCTTGTGACAGACTATAATAACGACAATATTTCCGACCTTGTCTTCTATGGATTTGATCGCATTACCATGCTGCAAGGCCAAGGTGACCTTCAGTACAAAGATGTATCCGACAGCCTGTTTAAATTCGACAACAAAATAAACGACGTCACCTCCATTGCAGAGATTGATTTCGACAATGATGGCGATTGGGACCTTTATGTCACGCGCGCAAAAGACATCCCTCATGGCGCAACATTCTACGATAGTGAGAATAAGACATTGGCCTTTTATGCGCGCCGTGCGCCGTTGCGTTTGGAAGATTTAGAATTGGGCGAAGTGCTCGAAATTGAAAACTATCAAGCTGCTTGGCCAGACCTTCCTGTGTGGGTTGGTGAATCTGGGTATCAGCTTAAATTCGAGGGAGAAACGCATAGCGGTCAGGACATTCACATTGTCAGTAGTGACGCGCTTGGTTGGCCTGATAAACAAGACAAACAAGGTCTACACTTTGGCTATATCGGTAATAACAAATGGCGCATGGAAACGCGCTCAAATCCTATCATGACAGGTGTAATCCACAACGTACCCTCTTATCCTGAGTATGAATTTGAAGCAGGCCCACAAGATTTGCTTTTGGAAAACACTGGAACAGGGTTTGTCGATATTACCCAGAAAAGCAATCTTGCCCGCAATGAACACACGCGCAGCGTCGCTGTGGGAGATTATAATAATGATGGGTATCAAGATTTATTGATTGTACGCCAAGGAAACCCAGCCCAAGCAAACAAGTCATTGCTGTATTTCAACCAAGGCGATGGAACATTCAAAGAGAGTGACCACCACGGTGTTATATCCAATGAACTAGGCGCGACGGGCATCGGCGTCGAAACTTTTGACTATAATCAAGACGGCAAACTAGACCTAATAATCAACAATGAACGCGGCAAATGGCACTTGTTTAAAAACAAATCTGCTCCTTCAAAAAATGCACATTTCATCACATTGAACATTGGCTCCTCCCCCAAAGGTAAAGCAAGCGCTCTTGGTGCTTCAGTCGTGGTACAAGCCTGTGGCCAAACGCGTATTCAGCGCGTTGGCGGCTCTTCATCCCCTTACTCTCAAAGCTTCAACACCCAATTACACTTTGGTTTGGGCAATTGCACTCAAGACATATCCGCAAGTGTAAACTGGTCTGACGGCGCAGCAGAAACGCAGCCTATATCCAAAGTCGACATATCCCATTCAATTGGAGTAATTGCCCGAAACTAACCCAAACAAAAACGGGCAGCGCTTTATAGCTCTGCCCGTTTTTGTCACTTTGAGTAGGAAAATTAAGAAGCGGCTTCTATACTTATATTGTCTATAAACACTTTTGCCTGCTGCCCCTCTAGGTCAACGTCTAAGGCTGAAATTGAAAAACCCGTCTTGGAACCAATCGTACCATCTACTGAAAATGCATGTGAGACAGTCGTCCACTCTCCTTTTTCCAATTGCGTTAGATCAAATGCGATTGCTTTATCAAAACCAGCATAAAGCCGCGTCAATGTGTTTGAATCATCAACGCGAACATCCATTTTCAACACATAATCACCTGCTCCCAAAACAGCATCTCCTTTATGTGAGGAGGCACGCACATCTCCTGTCTTAGAATTAGCCGGCACATTAAATAGCAAACTGCTTTTTCCACCCCGATATATATCATCTTGAATAGTGACATATTTTGAGGCTTCGTCACTTATCTTCCAAAAACGCTGTTTAGGTTTCACCAGCATATTCCCGCGCACATCTTGCGGCGGCTGCGGAAATGTTTTGTCCGTTATAGGCCCTTCAAATCCAAAGAATGCGCGATCAAGTAAATTCGCATTGGGCTTTTGCCAGACCCGCACATAATCAACTTCATAATCTGCTGGTAATTCTTCTGCATGCGGATAGCCCAGCCAATTGAAAATTTCTGAATCAAACCAAATTTCCAGTGGATTGGTTATTACCCACCCGTCTCCGATAGTCTCTCGCGAGGTTTCGTGGATAAGTTTGCCATCAAGATAGAATCTCAATCCCGCTTCACTCCATTCACACCCATAGACGTGAAAAGCATCAGCAGTTCGTGTTTTCATATCATAAGCATTATGAAAGCTCTTATTATTGGCAAACTCGCCAGCTTGCGACCGTCCTGGTCGCCAATCATGAATGGCTGATGTATAATGGTCTTCACGAAAGCTACCATTCTTTACTTTCGGATTCCCAATCTGCTCATAAATATCAAGTTCAGATTGATACCCCAAAGTCCAAAATGCGCTCGTCATGGCTGCATTCATGCTTTTAGAGCGCACTTCCATATAGCCGTATAAAAACCGATTTTTACTGATGACAGCAGCTGCCGTCACGGGCGCGATATCATCTCCAAATTTACCACTCTTCGTCGTCTCATCGACAAATTCGTAATCCGGTTCCCAACGTGAAGTCAGCTTCATCATCCCGTCTTCAACCCGCACATTGTGCGGCGCAAATTGAGAGGGTGCTCGCCCTTTCCAATGATAAAAATAGCCGTCTGTGCCATTCACATACCATTTTGACTCATCCAATTTATCCCCATTGAATTCGTCACTCAGCTTTGCATTCAGCACCCATCCTTCTGAATTTTCAGGATCATAACTTGGCGAAAATTGGCTTGGTTTTTCCGACGAAATAGAGGCAACAGCATCAGGCATATGCGAGGATGAATTTTGGGCACATCCTGTTGCCAAAGCAATTGCGATGCACGCCGTTGAAGCTGTCAATTTACAACTCGTTTTTGAGAATGTTGTCATGATAATTAGCCCTGAAATGATGATATTCTTGCTAGATATATGCACGTCTAAAGCGGGAAACATTCAGGCTGCACCTTCCCTGTTTGCAGAACATAAGCACTGCAATACCAAGTCAGAAGCATGGGCAATTCAGGTGGATACCAGAAAGCCAGCAGACCTCTAGAATGTATGTTGGAAGGTAGAATTTAGCGACCCAATTCATCCCATCAGGTCGCTAAATACCGTTCTAAAATGGCCTAAGAATTAAGCTCGATCAGTCTTTGAAGACCCATCACAGAAGGGTCTTCAACTTCCAACAGACGCAACTCTAATCGCTTACGCAATGACAATAATTTGGCTTTGTAATCAGGGTTATCAATCTGATTGACGATCTCACCTGGATCATTTTTCAAATCATATAGCTCATCACGCTCATCACCCGGATTCCACACATATTTATAATCCTGTGTACGGATGGCACGCAACCCAAACCATGCGCCATTATACCATTCATAGGCATATAGAGCATCATCTTCTGCATCAGTAATCGCCGAATCTCCCTTTAACATCAAGGGTGTAAGGCTATCACCATCCACAGCACCATCTGGTTTAAGGTCCATCCATTCTGCCATAGTTACAGGAACATCCATCAAGGAAACAATACGATTAACAACGCGCGGCTCAACGTCAGGATCACGCACGAGCAGCGGGATACGCATCAATTCATCATACGCATAGGCAGCTTTATCATAAAGACCATGCTCGCCAATCATACTGCCCTGATCACCAATGAAAACAATGTGTAAGTCATCCCAAATGCCTTCATCTTTCGCCGTTTGGATTATTTCACCCACAGCGCGGTCAAGCATCGCAATCGCACCATAATAATGCGCCCGTGACTCTCTCCAGTCATTGTCTGTCATGTGAGACACTTCATGCCAAGGCCACCAAGGAATCTCTTGGCTTAAAGGCTTATTCACCCTTTTCGCCATGTAATTTGCCGGTTCATCAATTTCATCGACAGGAAACATGCTCGCATAAGGTTCTGGTACGCGGTAAGGTGGGTGGGGTTGACTGAAACTAATCACACCGAAGAATGGACGATCTTCCTTAGCAGCTGACTTGATCAATTCTTGACCAGCACGCACTTTTTGCGCGGCTTCAGTATCTTCATAATCACCTTTAAGTGTCAGGTAATATTGATTTTTTTCGCCATTCTCGTCTCGCTCACCTGCAAGATATCTCTTAGTTTGAGCCATACGCCCATAAGGCGTGCCTTGGCGCTCATGTTCTTCAAGTTCTTTCTTGTATGTGTCCACAAACTCAGCACCGCGCTTGGCCATCCCATCGGGGCCAAGATGCCATTTACCGACATACCCGACATAATATCCCGCATCAGATGCGCGCTTTATGATACCGCCTTCTTCATCTCTAAGGCCGGTTTGCCGTGAATGCCAAAGCGCCACATTATCGTCTAGACCTGTCCTATGCCCCCAACGTCCCGTAAAAAACGCCGCGCGTGAAGGCGAACACAAACCTGTTGTCGTCATAGCCATATCAAAGCGAGTGGATTGTGCCGCCAACGCATCAATATTTGGTGTTGGAACAGGCCCGCCCCGATAAGAGAATGTGTCAAAGCGCATGTCATCAAACATCAGCACGAGCACATTTGGCTTATCAGCCACATTTTGCGTTGATGCTGAAGTTGCAGCTTCTTTCAGCGCCACAGGCTGCAATCCACCCTCTTCTACACTCTGACTAGAGCAAGCAGCCCCCAATAGACAGGTTGCCGCGAGAATAGCCCCCAAACCTTTTTTCACGACGAAAGCTCCTGCACTACTGGCACTGGTAATGTCATTTATTGTTAGCATGACTATTTTTCTCCACTTTCTTTTTTGGGCCACTCATTCCACAACGAAATGCTAAGCTCCCCCATTTCGTCATTCCAAGCCTTAAACTCTTCTTCTAACGCTTTGGCCTCATGTGGATTTTTTTCTAGAAGATTAGATTGTTCGCCCTTATCTGAGGCAAGATCAAACAACATTTCCTCTTCTTTTACGGTTACGCGTTTGTCTTTCCCGTCCAGAATAGCCGTCTTCCAATTGTCATTTCCATGATCATACACATAGCGCCAAAACAGCTTATCATGTGGCATTTGAGAGAAAGCCTCATCTTGTAGATAAGGAATTAAGTTCACGCCGTCTAAAGGCTTGTTTTCACTCACATCCATCTCGTTGACGCCCACAATCGTCGACAAAATATCAAGCGAACTAACAGGGTGTGGATAGTCAATACCAGCCGGTATTTTGCCTGGCCAACGGATCGCATACGGCACACGGACGCCGCCTTCAAACAAATCCCCTTTACCGCCACGCAACGGCAAATTCACAGACCCATTTTTAGCGCGCACCAAAGGCCCACCATTATCAGATAAGAAGAATACAATCGTGTTGTCCGCCAAATCCAACTCATCCAGCGTATCAAGTACGCGCCCCACACCATCATCTACAGCTTTCACCATTCCAGCGTAGACTTGGCGTTTTTTATCTTTGATATGCGGGAAGCTATCCTTGTAGCGCTCAGGCGCCTGAATGGGATAATGAGGTGCGTTGTAAGCTAAATATAAGAAAAATGGCGTATCTTTCTTACGTTGAATAAAATCAACAGCATCTTCAGACAGAAGGTCCGTAAGATATCCGCTTGTCTTCACCTTCTCATGATCACGCAATAGTAAGGTCTGATATAATTGTGCGGAGGTTTTCACACTGCTCATATCCAAATCACGATATTGATCAGCATAGTAATTATGACCGCCGTTTAAAAAACCGAAAAACTCATCAAACCCACGTTCAAGCGGATGAAATGATGGATGGTTTCCCATATGCCATTTGCCAATAATTTTACTCGTATACCCTGCTGGCTTGAGCACTTCGGCAATCATTTTTTCTGAAAGCGGCAAACCAGCATTCGGATCATCTGGATTTTCGCTCGCATTGAGGTCATAGCCAAAACGAGATTGGTATCGACCAGTCAAAAGCCCTGCACGGCTAGGCCCACATACTGGAAATGACACATACCCCTGATCAAACCGTGCGCCCTCATGTGCTATGCGGTCGATATTAGGTGTGAGAATATCTTCGCTGCCATTGAAACTCACATCAGAATAACCTTGGTCATCTGTAAGAATAACTATGACATTGGGAGTTGATTGCTCAACTCTCTCAATCACCGCATTGGATGCTTGCTTCCCTGCATTTTCCTTTGCGGATATTTTTTGCGCCTGCTCTTGTTCCGGCGCATTCACACATGCCGCCAGCAGAAACGACAATGTTAAACAAGACAGCACGTTGAACTTCATATTTCACACCTGAATCAATAAATTATCAGACCAAAACACAAAGTTGAGCAGAACGAATACACGTTCTGCTCAACTCATTTTTTCACTATTTCTAAAGCTTAGAATTCATAACGCAGACCTATACGGAAGATACGGCCAGTGTTGTGAAGGTGTTGAGTGCGCCCCGTAGGAGCATCGCCCAAACCAAGAGCTTCTCCCGGCAAGGCATTTGGCACATCTGCATCCACCTCAAGAACAGCGTAGTTACGTGTTACTGTATCTAGGAGGTTTACCGCTTGGAAACTCAAACGAAGGTTGTCGGTAATATCGAAGCCACCAGAAGCATCCAGTGTATCAAAGCCTTCACCGTAGACCCGCGTTCCTCCCTGCAAGGTTGCAGAAGAAATCAAGAAATCAGAACGGTTGTTATATGCCAAACGGAGCAATGTTCCGTCTTTTTCATAAAACACTGTCGTGTTGAATGTGTGCAATGAAGTATTTGGCAGAGGAGCCGCACGGAATTTAGTTTCATCTCCGAGCACATCCACAATCGTTTGCGCTTCAACTTCTGAATCTGAGTAAGTGTAGTTGGCAGTAAAACCAAACCCACTCCAGAGACCAGGCAAATTGTCAAAGTTGTGTTGAACACCAATTTCCATACCACGCACATATGCGCTTGCAGCATTAATTGGTTGGTTCACCTGAACAACTTCACACTCACGCACACCATCGATCAACGTTAGATCCAATACACGATTCGGCAAACAGATATCCAAGGGCTGAGCACCCGGCGTCAACGGCAATAACAAGCTTGCCTGAGACGGTACAAACCCTGGCTCTCCAATTGCGGATCCAAATTGAGATGGGTCTTGAATAGCGAGACCATTTTCATCGAAGAGAATGTCACGGAAGTCTCTTAGGTAGAATGACTGCGACACCTGACGCACAGAATCTTTTAGCTGTTTATCAAATAACGCAAATGAGAAGAGCGACCCCTCATCAAAATACCACTCATATGAAAGGTCCAAATTGTTGGACAAGAATGGGTTCAGTCTAGGGTTTCCACCTACAGCGAACGAGTTGGAGAATGTATTCTCTGTCAAAGTGAAGTTTGGACGCGTGAAATCGATATTTGGACGCGCCATTGTTTGTGACGCGGCGAAACGCAAAATCATGTCATCTTGAATTTGATAATTCACATTCAAAGATGGCAAGAAATTATCATAGCTGTAAGTATCAGCTACAGGTGATCCGATTGGCTGCAAGAATGCAGGGTCAATGCGTGAAACCAAATCATCTCCAAATATTGCGTTGATTTGAGCGGTTGCTTCAGCAAGCGTTGCAGTATTTGTTGGATCACCTTCCCCATTATAACCAAAAAACGCTAAGTTTTCCGGACGCGCATTAAATTGCTCGAAGCTCGGCGTTGCAACAGCCCCACCACCCACGGAAACATCTGTGGACGCATACCGTCCACCGATATCACCGCGAATACGCCCATCCATGAATTCAAAATTCGCTTTTAGATACGCACCGTAAACAGTGTTTTCCAAATCACGGAAGTCCCGAATTGCTGGTGTCGTCGTGCCCACATCTGGATTTACAGATTGCGCCAATGTGCGCATGGCCACTGGGTCCCAAGCAACAATTCCATCAGTGATGCTATCTCTTGGCAATCCAATGCCTTCACCAAACCCGTTGGACAGCCCCTGCTCATCGACAGCGAAAGAAACTATGTTTTGCCGCTCAAGACCTGGGAATCCGAAACGTGAAATAAATGAGTTTGTTTGACGCTGTACCTTATGGCGCTGAGAATATTTTGCACCAACTTCAATCTTCGTAATCGGGCCAAATTGGTGATCCCAATCGACATCAAAAAACAAGCTTGAGGATTTATCGTCAACCTTACGGTCACGGGACGCAATGCTACCAATATCAAACTCAAAATGGTCATCAACGATAGCTAGATTTGGATTTGCTCCATTTGTGCCACCTGCTGTTCTGTTTGGAACAGTGTCACTCAGAAAGATTGAACAAACACCATCGTTTTCACAATCATACCCCTGAACCAGACCAGGACGATTATCAAACCCACCGAAACCATTATCGTGATTTAGCGGACCACCAAGAGATTGGTTTTCAATCTGAGCTGTGGAATCGATAAATTCATCATCCTTAG
>CAYGPD010000023.1:0-47580 GCA_964351655.1 uncultured Hyphomonadaceae bacterium
GAAAATATGGATAAAGAGCGTTTCGGTGGTGTCATGGGTGGAATATCAGATGCGTATTCTGAAGTGGCACGCCGTTTGGGCATAATCAAAGAAAACGAAGCAGGTAGCGGTGCAGACATCGTTTCTATTGGTGGAGATAAATAATGAAAGCGCGTGTACATGTTAGTTTAAAGCCTGGAGTTCTTGACCCACAAGGCAAAACAGTCGCCGACACCCTCTCCCGTCTTGGCTTTGATGAAGTGGGCGAAGTGCGCGTAGGTAAAGTGATTGAACTTGAACTCGAAGACGGCCTTGATGCAAATACAGCTCAAGCACGCGTCACTGAAATGTGCGAAAAGCTTCTCGCCAACACAGTGATCGAAAAATACGAGATCGAACTCGCTTAAGCGTATGAGCCAGTGAAAGCTGGCTCTTTCCTCTCTTCCCAACTGCCGACCTAAGTTTTAAAAGGTGCCCTTGAAAATGAAAACTGCCGTTATTGTATTCCCCGGATCAAACTGCGACCGCGATGCGCAAACGGCACTTCACCGTGCAACAGGCAAAGAACCATCAATGGTATGGCACAAGGATGCCAGCATCCCTGAAGGCACAGACCTTGTCATGGTCCCAGGCGGTTTCTCCTATGGAGACCACTTGCGCTGTGGAGCCATTGCAGGAAACTCACCTGTCATTGAGGCTCTAAAAAAACACGCAGATCGCGGCGGCTATATCCTCGGTGTCTGTAACGGCTTTCAAATTTTAACAGAAACCGGTCTTCTTCCTGGTGCCTTAATGCGCAATGCATCTTTGCACTTTGTTTGCCGCCAGCAGCGCTTAGTGGTAGAAAACGCAAATACTGATTTTACGCGCCTTTACCGCTCTCAGGATGAAATCATGGTGCCAATTGCACACCATGACGGAAATTACTTCGCAGACGAAAAAACGCTCGATATATTAGAAGGTAATGGCCGCATTCCGTTCAAATATGCCGCTGGCGAAAATCCAAACGGTTCTGCACGTGATATCGCAGGTATTACGTCCGAAAATGGCCGCGTACTTGGTATGATGCCTCACCCAGAGCGCGCGATTGGCGGTCATGAAGGCGGCATAGATGGCGCAACCATGTTTGACAGCCTCGTGCAATCATTGAGTGTAAACGCTTAAAGCTTCAACACTCCATCAATCGATCATCTTAATATTCCAAGAGGAAACTCCATGTCAGCCCTATTAGAGCTATTGGCGATATCAACTCAACCTCTTGGCCCAAGAACGCACGCCCATAATATAAAAGATGAAGACCTCAAAAAACTCTTGACGATGCACAACGGTTTTTTTGCATTGGAAAATGCTTTATGGGTCTTCTCAGATGAAAGTTTGCTAAATCTTCCCGGACACAATCACCCCGAAATACAAAAATGGGCACGCAGCTATCCTAAGACCGGCGGTGTCGTACATGCATTCGCAGTGGACGCGATAGGCTACCCCTTCTTCACATCTAATCAGGGGATTTTACGAATGGACCTAGAGACTGGAAAATTCGTACGTGTAGCAATGGATCTTGAAGGTTGGGCCGCGCGCATCCTCAAAGAATACTCACGACTTACAGGCTGGCGTCTATGTCATGACTGGCAGGATGCAAACGGACCTCTCCCAGTTGGATACCGCTTATTCCCCAAAATGCCATTTGTAGGCGGCGGTAAAGAAACAGTTGAAAATATGGCTGCAGCACCCATGATTGAAGTTATCAGCTTTTATCAAGATCTTGCGGCGCAAATACGCGATATGCCAGACGGTGGACAAATCGAAATACGTGTCGTCGAATAATCAGCACACGGTATAGAGTTTACTTAAAAGCGTTTAGGAAAAATTCCTGTCTTGTAGAGTGTTTTGAACTCAGGCTCCGTCAGCAATTCTGCCCCAAATTTTTCAGCCGTCATCATCTTCGATGGCGGTGCTGAAGGACCACAAACAAGAAAATCCAACCTCTTGGTGACATTCCCAACCACGTCAAAACCCGCAGCATAGGCTTCATCACCGTATTTTTCATTCACTTCGGGACTAAAGCCCACAACACATATTAACAGCTTGCGTTGCTCTGGATCCGTCGTTTGAAATTGAAAATCACGGGCCTTACGAATCGCTATCCATGCCTCAGCTTCATCCAGCATTTCAATTTCTGAATTCGGCATATCAGTTTTCAAACTCAAGATATGAAACGGGTCTGGCGTATAAGTCATGTAATCTCCAAATGGGTTTAGAGGCAGGCTTAGTTCATAAGCGCTATTGTGTCTTATAAAAACGCAGCTTAAACCGCAAATTATACGATTTTGTTTTTGTGCTCTATCGCGGCCAGCTGTGGCTAGCGCATTGAGCAAGTTAATGCTAAGTGGCGCATCATGAAAAATACCTCACAAAACCTCCCCGCCCGCGACCTTCAGGTTAAAATTCTTGATGCCATGCTCGCTGTTCAAAATGAACAAGACGCAGCAGAGCGCGGTGTCAACGCTGAAGAGTATAAAGTGCTGCTAGATCGCCTCGGTCGCGCACCCAACCGCGTTGAGCTTGGTGTAATCGGTGAAATGTGGTCCGAACACTGTTCCTACAAATCTTCACGCATGCATTTGGCAAAATTCCCAACCAAAGGCGCTCGCGTTATTCAAGGCCCCGGCGAGAATGCAGGTGTTGTAGATATTGATGATGGTCAGGCTTGTATCTTCAAGATGGAAAGCCACAACCACCCTTCATTCATCGAGCCATATCAAGGCGCTGCCACAGGTGTTGGCGGTATTTTGCGTGATGTGTTCACAATGGGTGCACGCCCAGTGGCGCTCGTCAACGCACTGCGTTTTGGTGAAACAAGCCACCCTAAAACACGCGGGCTCGTCTCTGGTGTTGTTGCTGGTATTGGTGGTTATGGAAACTGTGTCGGTGTACCAACTGTTGCAGGTGAGACCCAATTTCATAAAGGCTATAACGGCAATATCCTCGTCAATGCGATGGCTGTTGGTTTGGCTGACCAAGACAAAATCTTCTACGCAAAAGGCGCGGTCCCAGGTCGCTCCGTGATGTATGTGGGTGCTAAAACAGGCCGTGACGGTATTGGTGGTGCGTCCATGTCATCTGCTGAATTTGCAGAAGGTGATGAAGAAAAACGCCCAACAGTTCAAGTTGGAGCACCTTTCACTGAAAAGCTATTGATCGAAGCCTGTCTTGAATTAATGGCAACAGATGCAATCGAATCTATCCAAGATATGGGCGCAGCCGGCCTGACTTCCTCTGCCGTTGAAATCGCAGACAAAGGCGGCATCGGTATCGAGATGGACCTTGATGCCGTACCTCAGCGTGAATACGGAATGACCGCATTTGAAATCATGCTGTCTGAATCCCAAGAGCGCATGTTGATGATCCTTAAACCGGGTCGTGAAGATGTCGCTAAAGCGATTTTCGACAAATGGGACCTTGATGCAGAAGTCATCGGCGTCACAACCGACACAAAACGCTTCGTCCTCAAACAATTTGGAGAAGTTGTCTGTGACATCCCCGTGCCACCACTGGCCGAAGATGCTCCAAAATATGACCTCCCATGGAACGCTCCGGCGGCTGCCACAGAAGTGCCACGTAGCGAAATCCCTACACCAACTGACTTCGCCGCAACGCTCAAAACAATGCTTTCCTTGCCAAACATGGCCTCTAAGCGCTGGATTTGGGAGCAGTATGACCGCCACGTTATGGGCGATACACTCGACAGCTCGCAATCGGGTGGAGACGCCGCTTTGGTGCGCGTGCATGGCACTTCAAAAGCGCTCGCTATCTGTTCAGACTGTAACCCGCAATATGTGGCAGCTGATCCATTTGAAGGCGGTAAGCAAGCCGTCGCTGAAGCCTACCGCAACCTTTCCTCGGTTGGGGCTGAGCCTATCGCCATCACAAACAACCTCAACTTCGGAAGCCCAAACAAGCCTGATACAATGGGCTATATCGTTAAGGCGATCGAAGGCATGGCAGAAGCCTGTAAAGAGCTTGATTTCCCAGTTGTTTCTGGAAACGTATCGCTCAACAACCAAACAGACGGCGTCGCCATTCCACCTACACCTGTTTGTGGTGGTATCGGCCTCGTTAAAGATATCGAACACACCACAACATCCTCATCCGCTCGCCTTGGCGATGTGTTGATGCTTGTCGGTGATATCGGAACCCATCTAAATGCAAGCTTATACTTACGCGAAGTCGTTGGCCGCGAAGAAGGCCCACCGCCACCCGTTGATCTCGCGACTGAAAAACGCCGCGGTGAATTTGTGCGCTCGCTCATCAAAGGCAAACTAATCACAGCATGTCACGACATCTCCGATGGTGGCCTTGCATGTGCAGCTGCTGAAATGGGTCTAGGCTCTGGTGTCGGTGTTGCACTGAATAATGCGATGCTAGATGAAAACCCAGACCTCCTCGCGCACTATTTTGGCGAAGATCAAGGCCGCTATTTGCTCGCTATTTCACCGGGCAATGTCCCTGACGTCATGACGGCAGCGCTCGATGCAAACATCCCGCTCACACCTATCGGACAATTTGGCGGAGACAGTATCCAGCTTGGCGAACAATCTATAACTCTAGCTGACCTGCGCGCGGCCTATGAAGGCTGGATGCCAGAATATATGGCCAGCGTGAATTAATCGCGCCACTCAAAACTCATACATAGAAAAGCCCCGAAACATTCAGTGTTTCGGGGCTTTTACATTCCAATATCTATTTAAAAATTATGCTTCTGGAGGCACCAAATAGTCACGCTTGCCGAGTGGAACGCCTTGGTGGCGCAAAAGTGCATAGGCGGTTGTCGCGTGGAAGTTCATATTCGTCACGATGAAAGACAATGTATAGGCCGTCCCTGTCATTGGCATTGTTTTATCCTTACCAGCGGGAATATCGAGCACGGTTTCTGCGTTCGCGTTGATCGCCTCGTCTGACGTTGCCATTGTGTGTGCAATCGCTTTGTCACAACGCTCAATCAATTGTGCGAAAGTTGTCTCAGTATCTGGAAGATCAGGCATATCATTTCCTGCCAAACGCGATGCACCACGTGCAGAGACATCCGTCGCAATTTGAACCTGACGCACCATTGGAAACATATCTGGAGCCAGACGTGCATTTAAGAAAACGCTATCTTCCACACCAATCGCTTCTGCATGTGCCTGTGCTTTTGCAAGAACGCCTTTGAGCGCACCCAATGTCTGCCCTGTTGTGGTTTTCAATACCTGAGAAATAGTCAAGCTCATCTGTGTCTCCCTCTCCTGCTTGTCTTCAATGTGCAATAGCGCGCAAGACAAACTTCATTTTCTATAGTTACTATGCGACAACCAATTTTCAAGAGGAGCCGAAGAATTATTGAAGCACAATCACGTTATAAACTGGCTCAACAACACCTCACATAAATCGCCTCAATATATACCCCTCATTGATCACTTAATTCCCCAAGATGCTCAAATAAATGCCTAACGAAACCAATTTGATAGATTTAGAATCCATCCCTTGACCCAATGCCCCCAAAGGTCTCTCTTAACAAAATAAATCACCTGTTAATGGTTTGATCGGGGAAACTCCTATGAAAAAAATCCTACTCGGAAGCGCAGCTCTTTTGGTTGCTGCCTGTGCATCAACACAAGCACCGTGGCATAAAACTGAAGCTGTTGCAGAAGCAGCGCCTAGCAAAGTTGAGGCGAAAAAAGCACCCACAGTCGCCGACGCGCAAGCTTTCATTGAAAGCGCAGAAGCTGAGCTTGCTGAAATGGGTGAGTACGCCGCCCGTGTTTACTGGCTTCAAGCGACAAACATCAATTTTGATTCAAACTGGCTTGTCTCTAAAGTTGGCGCAAAAACAACTGAAGCAGCTGTACGCCTTGCAAATGGCACAAAGCAATTTGAAGGCATGGATCTTCCAGCCGATCTTGCACGTAAAATGGCAATCTTGAAGGCAGGCATCACAATTCCAGCTCCTTCAACTGAAGGCGCTGCTGATGAATTAGCAACGCTCACAACACGCCTCGACAGCACATACTCAACAGGCACATTTGAATACAAAGGCGAAAAGCTGAACCTTACGCAGCTCTCCAACATTATTGCTGAAAGCCGTGACCCAGAAGAGCTCGCAACAGTTTGGACTGGCTGGCGTGAAATTTCTAAGCCAATGAAAGGCGACTATGCCCGCATGGTAGAAATCGCCAATGAAGGTGCGCGTGAGCTAGGCTTCAAAGACACAGCCGACATGTGGCTTGCAAACTATGACATGCCATCAGCGGATATGGAAAAAGAGGTTGAGCGTCTTTGGACCCAAGTTGAACCACTTTATGACCAATTGCATTGTAAAGTTCGCGCTGATCTAAACGAAAAATACGGTGACGATGTTCAATCCAAAGATGGTTTCATCCGTGCAGACCTTCTTGGAAACATGTGGGCGCAACAATGGTCAAACATTTATGATGTCGTTGGCCCTCAAGCGTCTGGTCCGTCTTACGATGTGACAACCAAACTAGAAGAAAAAGGCTACACACCTCTCAAAATGGTTGAAGTTGCTGAAGACTTCTTCACATCCATGGGCCTAGACCCTCTACCAGAAACGTTCTGGGAACGCTCGCAAATCACCCGTCCACGTGATCGTGAAGTCGTGTGTCATGCATCGGCTTGGGATTTGGATAGCAAAGATGATATCCGTATCAAAATGTGTACACAGGTGAATGCAGAAGACTTCCAAACTGTTCACCATGAACTAGGTCACAACTATTATCAACGCGCCTATAAAAACCAAGACTATCTTCACCAAAACGGTGCACACGATGGATTCCACGAAGCCATTGGTGACTTCTTGGCACTATCAATCACACCTTCATACCTCAAAGATATTGGCCTGATTGAAGAGTCTGAAATTCCTGATGCATCTGCCGACACTGGTTTGCTGATGAACCAGGCGCTAGATAAAATCGCCTTCTTGCCATTTGGTTTGATGGTCGACAAATGGCGCTGGCAGGTATTCCGTGGTGAAACAACACCAGAAGAATACAATGATGCATGGGTAAAACTGCGCCAAGAATATCAAGGCATCACGCCGCCAACAGATCGCCCAATGGATGCGTTTGACCCGGGTTCAAAATACCACATTCCGGGTAACACACCTTATCTGCGTTATTTCTTATCTTTCGTAATGCAGTTCCAATTCCACAAAGCTGCTTGTGAGATGTCAGGATGGGAAGGCCCGCTTCACCGCTGTTCAATCTATAACAACAAAGAAGTTGGTACCAAATTTAATGCAATGATGGAGATGGGTGCATCCAAACCTTGGCCAGACGCTTTGGAAGCTTTCACAGGGACACGTGAAATGGATGGTTCTGCCATCATCGAATATTTCGATCCATTGATGACTTACCTTAAAGAAGAAAACAAAGGTCGCTCTTGCGGCTGGAAGTAAACTAAATTGATGCTATGCGGCACACTCCGGTGCCGCATAGCATTTTTAAAACCTTCTAAATAAGCGCCCCACATACATCACGTGCAATTGCTGCGTGAATTTGGTTCGCTTCTGTTCCAATTGGGTTTGGGATATTTAAAAAACTCACAACGATAATCGGCCCTTGCGCCAAACCTTCCGGTGCCATCGCAAATCCCACATCATTGTTTGCACGGTTAGAACTGGTTCCGGTTTTATCACCCGCAAGCCATCCCGCAGGAAATCCAGCGCGCAAACGATCCAAACCCGTATTTGCCAAAATCATCCAGCCATGCAGTGTCTTGCGTGATCCATCTTTTAATACATCGCCAAACAGACAGGTTTGCATAAGCCCAAGCATAGCCAATGGCGTTGTTGTATCACGCGGATCATTTGGTGCATTTTCATTAAGCGCAGGCTCCAACCGATCCAAACGCGTCACCTCATCACCAAGTTCGCGCACGATCGCTGTAAAACCTTCCGGCCCGCCAAGCGATGCAATCAGTAAATTCGCAGCGGTGTTATCACTTGTGCGAATGGTCGCCGAACACAATTGAGAAATAGTCATCCCGGCTCCGTCCGCGTGCGGCGCTGTTTCCGGTGAGTGAAATACCAAGTCTTCTTTTGTGTATTGAATATAGCGATCAAGGTCTTCATCACCTTGATCAACTTTACGCAAGATTAGCGCGCCCAGTAACCACTTAAATGTTGAACACATTGCAAAGCGCTGATCGCCCCGATGAGACAAAACCTCACCTGTCGCCATGTTGACCGCCGCCACACCTATTTCACCCTGCGACCTCAGCTCAAGCGCATCAAAGTCTATTGGGGTGCGCACGGATACCTCAGGCATATCAGACGGCTGGCTACACCCAAGCAGAGCGGTAGCAGCAGCCCCAAAACCTACAAAATGTCGCCGTGAAAATCCATTCGTTATGATTGTCTTCTGACTCATCTCTTTCCCTCTCAACTCCGTCGTCCCCACCTATCAACTTAACGCCTAATCAGATATAGTAGCGTGAATGTGACGAAATATAACTTTCCTCCCTACTCCATCCACGAATGCTGATAAACTTCATCGCTAATACCTTGTAAACGCACGCCGCAATGCTCTAATGAGAAGAGCAAACCAGAATAAATTTCAGGGATAAAACAAATGGCTATGGCACATGATGAACTGCTGGGATATCTACGCGAAGGATTTCCTGATGCGGAGATCATTCTTACAGACCTTGCAGGTGACAATAATCACTGGCAAGCGGAAATCGTATCAGAGCAATTTATAGGCAAAACCCGCGTTGCCCAACACCAACTTGTTTATGCTGCCCTCAAAGGCACTATGGATGGTGCAGATGGTCAGCTCCATGCGCTTGCCCTAAAAACACGCGCACCCAAATAAACCTCCCTCGGCGCTTATAGATTGGGGCCAATCGTGTCCAAAGCATCACATTCCCAACAACGCCGCATACCACATCTTCCTTTGCAAGCATTAGGAGCGACGGGAGCCGTGTTGCCAATACTGGGGTATGGCGTTTCAGGCTCTTTAAGCACGCCATTGATAAGCGACAATCATGCAAATCACCTTATAAAACAGGCACGACAACTTGGCATCAGCGTATTCGATACAGCCCCTTTTTACGGCGATGGCCTCGCTGAGAAACGCTTAGGTGCCGGTCTCCAGCTAAGTGATGTCGATCACCATTTCGCACGCCCCTTTATTATCACAAAAGGCGGCACCAATCGTGTAGGCCGTAAAATGTGGAAAGACTTTTCTCTTGAAGGTCTCACCCAACAGCTCAAAGGCAGCCGCGAGCGCCTTCCTCATATTGACGCCTTCTTCCTACACGGCCCTTCAATTGAAGATCTCACACCTCAGCTTTTTAAGCACATAGATCAGCTTAAATCCGATGGTTGGTTTCAATTTATTGGGATAGCTGGCCGTGGTCCCGAACTTAACTCAGCTATTTCTTCGGGCGTGTTCGATCTTATCATGGCCCCAATCCATAAAAACCTGCCCGCACATGATCTTGATCGCATTGAAAAAGCACGCACCCAAAACCTTGGTATTATAGCAATTGAAGCCTTAGCACCTGCTGCACGTGGTATCCGGCTATCTCTAAATCCAGCTGATCTATGGTATTCTGCCCGCGCTATAGCCCACCGTAAGGCATTTCAAAAAACGCAATATTCTGCGGATGAATGCTTAAGATGGGTTAGCCAGTCTGGATTGGCTGATATTATCCTATCAACAACCACACGCCTTGATCATTTGCGCTCAAATGCTGCATCTTGTACGCCTGCGCTTGAAATTTGACCAAGATCAACTTAGCTCTCCAATAACAACACTTACTCACTGAGGACATGAAACCCATGACAGCTCAAGAAAAAATCCAGACCGCCGTCAACTCAAATGACGTCATGCTTTTCATGAAAGGCACTCCCGTATTCCCCCAATGTGGTTTCTCTTCCACAGTTTCCCAAATCCTAAACTATCTGGGAGTAGAATACGGTTCCATGAACGTGCTTGAAGACCAAGAAATTCGTCAAGGCATTAAGGACTTCTCAAACTGGCCAACAATTCCTCAACTTTACGTCAAAGGTGAATTTGTCGGCGGATGCGACATCGTAAAAGACATGTTTGAACAAGGTGAACTTCGCGAATACTTGGAAGAAAAAGGCATTAACCTCGCTACCGAGGAATAAATCAGCCGATTTAACGTTAAACTTTAACGCAAAAGCGGAGCCGCTTACTATCGCAAGTGGCTTCGCCTTACTTAGATATACTCAATTTTCTATTTGGTTACATGTTTTGAGCTATAATTTAACTTTGATTAACTATATTTACTTCAAAAACGAGCTAATTACTAATGATAACACGTGATTGATTACCTTTTGTTAGGTTACATAAGTTAACATCTGCGTATTCACGATCACATAGACAGACTTAGGATAACGAGTAAAATCATGGGCATCTGGGATCTTCTAAAACTGGGCTCTAAAAAAGCACCAGAGCCGATTGAAGAGGCTCCGGCCGAACCCGAAGAGCTGCGCGTGACAAACCGCGAACCTACATATCGTGACTCCCGCATTTTCTATCATTCAGGCGACAGTGACCCTTGCATCATCAATGATGTCAGCCCAACAGGTATTCGTGTATCATGCCAACGAGCACGTTCTTTTCCTGAGAAAGTTCGCATTATGTGGGGGGGTGAAAAACGCCTTTGCAATGTTGTGTGGGTCGATGGAATTGTCGCCGGCTTAGAATTTGTACAACTTCGCCCGTCTGACACAGTTACAGCTGAAGAGTTAAACAACGCATAGTCTATTCTTGCTATTTGCGTAGTCCCGTTCGAGACACTCCTCCTCAAACAGATGCATCAAAAGCACGAGAGTCGCATAATTTGCGGCGTTTCTTCTTCAAATCCTATTTAATTGCTTCCCCAAATTTCAAATAAACGTTAGCACTCCCCCAAACCAAGCTTTTGCTGTATTGATCAGCAAACATTGCGAAGAGTGCTAATCTGCGTCGTGAAATTGTGCAGCCTAGAAAGGCTCCGCTTCACACCCTATGTACACCCTTCCTACATACTTATCTCGCTCTACAAGGACGACACAATGAACACCGACCAAGCACCTATACGCGGCGTTGCCCCGAAAATCGGGATTGTTTCGCTTGGGTGCCCCAAAGCCCTTGTGGATTCAGAGCGCATCATCACTCGCCTACGCGCTGAAGGCTACCAGATCTCACCCGACTATCAGGGCGCAGACCTTGTCCTCGTCAACACTTGTGGTTTTCTCGATTCCGCGCGTGACGAAAGCCTCGAAGCTATCGGTGAAGCCCTCAACGAGAATGGCCGCGTTATCGTCACTGGATGTTTAGGCGCAGAGCCTGAAGTCATCGAAGCGATGTATTCCAACGTTCTCGCAGTCACTGGCCCCGCCCAATATGAGCAAGTCATGGACGCAGTGCACAAACATTGCCCGCAGCCTCACAACTCATTCCAAAGTCTTGTTCCTGAAAGCGGTATCCGTCTCACACCGCGCCACTACGCCTATTTGAAAATTTCAGAAGGCTGCTCAAACCGCTGTACTTTCTGTATCATTCCTGCCCTTCGTGGTGATCTTGTTTCACGCCCAATCGATCACGTTCTACGTGAAGCCGAACAACTGAAAAAAGCCGGCGTCAATGAGCTATTGGTGATCTCTCAAGATACCTCTGCTTATGGTATGGATATCAAATATGAAAAGCGCACATGGAAAGAGAAAGAATACGATTCTCGCTTCCAAGATTTGTGTGAAGGCTTAGGCGAAATGGATATGTGGACCCGCCTCCACTATGTTTATCCATATCCGCATGTTGATAAGGTCATTCCTTTAATGGCTGAAGGTAAGATCCTTCCTTACATTGATATTCCATTCCAGCACGCCTCTCCAAATGTGTTGCGCAATATGAAGCGTCCAGCCAAGCAAGACAAAGTGCTAGAGCGCATCAAGCAATGGCGTCGTGATGTGCCAGACATAGCTGTGCGCTCCACCTTCATTGTTGGTTTCCCTGGTGAGACAGAAGATGATTTCCAACAATTAATGGACTTCATGCAAGAAGCCCGCATCGACCGCGCCGGTTGTTTCAAATATGAAGATGTTAAAGGTGCAGTCTCACACGACCTTCCAGACCATGTTCCCGAGGAAGTGAAAGAAGAGCGTTGGCACCGTTTCATGCAATTGCAGCAAGAAATCTCGCACGAACGTTCAGAAGCACAGATTGGCCGCACGCTAGATGTGATTGTGGATGATTCAAATGGCCAAGAAGGAATTGGGCGCACCAAAGCTGACGCGCCTGAGATTGACGGTATTGTCCACCTTGAAAACTATCCAAACTTAAAAGTGGGTGACATTGTGAAAGCTGAAATCACTGATGCAGACTTTTATGACCTCTGGGCCAAACCACCAGAAAAACACTAAAATCACCAGCATTACTAAATCCCAAAGCCGCTCGATAATTCGGGCGGCTTTTTTAACATTCTCAAACAACCTCCAATTCCAAAATCATCCACGATTACTTCAATAAAGATTTGAATATTAACAATTCAACTGCACATAGCCTACCTCCCCCATGTCAGAACACGCCTTGCAACATGTATGCATCCGCTACTCACAATCTATAGGTGTATTCAATCCGAAACAGCGGAATTAACATTTGGTAGGCAAATTTAGCCCATCTATTTACGCTCTAGTAACCATATCAAAGCCAAAATGGTTAATTAGAATTGCCAAATTCGTCACAATTTCGTGCTTGATTTACCGACTTTGTCAGGGAAGCAAATATGACCTCTCTTTTATTCCGCGTCATTAGTGCTCATCGTTGTCGCTCGACTCACCATCACATAGCGATCAGCGCGCTTACCCTGTTAAAAGGCGAAAATGCCCAAGAATGGCATGACCATTTACTCGTCTTACATGACGATCTGCTCAAAGGGGCTAAAGCGCCTGATGCAGAGTTCAAAGATTTCAAAAACCACGTTCTTCACATCTCCGAAGGTGAATGGGGCGGCGCACGCGATGCAGCACTAGAGTGGTATGCGAAGTCCGTTATGGCGCTGAAAGCAAAAAGATGGTCTGACGCCGCCTATGCGCTTGGCGTGATGAGCCATTATTACGCAGACCCCATCCAACCCTTCCACACAGGCCAAACAGAAGAAGAAGGCGCTATACACCGCGCTGTTGAATGGTCTATTGCTAAATCACGCGATGAAATTTTGCGCCGCATTGAAGCAAAGGGTTATCCTACAGTTCCAACAGGCGAAGGCGCAGGCTTTGTCTCTGACATGGTACGCGCAGGGGCAGAAAAATCTCACCCACATTACCAAACTTTCCTAGACCACTATAATATTGATGCTGGCGCGAAAGTACCTGAAGATGGTCTCGACGACACGCTTCTAGATGTCATTGCCGATCTTGTTGCCTATGCCACTTCCGGCCTTGCCGCGATTTACACGCGCGCATTCGAAGAAGCAGGTGTTGTGCCACCCAAATCCAGCCTCACTCTGCATGGTTTCCTTTCCACATTGGACATCCCAATACGTTGGATCACCAGCAAGCTGGAAGATGCAAATGATCGCCGCATAGTGTCTGCTATGTATAAAGAACTGACCACTACTGGTAAGGTAATCAAAAAACTACCTGACGATGATAAGCAAATTCGTAAAATGCACGCACAGCAAGTGTTGCGTATGCCGCTCAAAGAACTTGATGCGCAACGTATGCGTAAAATCGGAGAGAAGCATATTGCCCGCACAGGCTCTTCCGCTGCACCAATAGCGCAAGTAGCTAGCGTACCCACACAAGAGCACAAGCAAGTAGAAAGCAGCCCAGCACTAGCGACGCAACAGCCAACACACACCCAGGCACCAGCAGCTCAGCAACCAATTCGCACACCTCAAATAGAACCCCCGAAAGTGGATGTTGCAGCCATTGCAGAGCTTGCCCAAACACCTCCACCTATTGCGACTAAAATAGATAAAAAGGCTGCACGCGAAGCTGCAAAGCAAGCTAAAATCGCCGAAAAGCAACGTATCGTTCAAGATAAATCTGATGCTGCGTCAGGTTCTAAAGCTGAAAAAGAAGCTGCTGCCCAAGTTAAATTTGAAGCCGCCGCCCAAGCCAATGCTGACAAAGAAGCTGAATTGCGTGCAAAAGCCGAAGCTGAAGAAAAAGCACGTCTAGAAGCCATTGAATTAAAAGAAAAAAACGAACGAGACGTTCAAGCAGCAAAAGCCGAAAAACAAAAAGCTGCTGAAGAAGCCAAAGCTGCAAAACTTGCAGAACAAGCTGAAAAACAGAATGAAAAGAAACGTTTACGCGCTCAAAATAATGATGCTGAATCTGCTGAAGCTGCTGCACTATTAAAGACTGCCCACAACACCGCAAAACAAAGAGAAGCTGAACAAAAACAAGCGTCTACACAAGCAGAAAAAAACTCAGAACCCGAAAAGTCCACTCCATCTGAGAAACCAAAATTCAGAGTGAAGGCTGCAAGCAATGCGCCTGCCCCTGCTAAAGAGGAAACTGCAAAATCCTTCGATGCGCTTGAAGCACTCCGCCAATCTTGGGCCGAGGAAGAAGAGACTGACACATCTCATTCAGAAACTGTCTACACAGAAAGTGACTATGAAGACGTCGAGGATAACTCTGCCCCACCCTCTGATATTGTTGAAAATAATGACGACGATGATGATTGCTATACGCCGAGAACTGGCTCACGCAGAGACCCTTTGAGCAATGAATCACCTATCGTCGATGCTCCTTCAATCGGCAAAAAAACAGCCGCTCGCATGAAAAGTGTTGGTATTCACACCGTTGGTGACTTCATCACAGCAAAAGCCAAAGACCTTTCTGCAAAATTGGGTGGTGGATATATGAGTCCAACCGCACTTATAGATTGGCAAGATCAAGCTCTTCTTATGATAGACATGCCGAGTTTACGCGTACACGACGCACAAATTCTTGTAGGAGCAGGTATTCGCTGTGTAGAAGATCTTGCCGAAAGCAGCTCAAGAGACCTCTTCCAATCAGCAACATCTTTTCTAAAAACGAAAGATGGCGCGCGTATCGCCCAAAATTCTGGTCCGCTCGATCATGAAGAAGTGTATGATTGGATTGAAGAAGCACAAGCTGCTTTTGCATAGAGGCAAACACACAAAGCAGCTTGTAAAGTTAGGGTCTTCCGTACAAATACCTAAATCTTTTAGCTATTTGCGTACTTGATTTCTGATCTCAGCACTTGCACCCGTAGGGATTCCAAGCTCTTGAAAACTATAGACTAAAGTTATACCTTCAGGCATGAGCGCTTTACAGTGATCGTCACGAATGCGTTCAAATTCAACTTCAAAATGATCACGCCCATCACGCTCAACATCTGCATCAATAAATGACTTATCGGTGCAGCCATTTGAAGAAACAGTTACGTGAATTTCGTCATTGGCAATGACAGCTCCCTGCACTGAAGCAGCATCATAAAAACCATAATCACCATGACCATTTGCTTGCACATTAATACAGCCTGTCGCCAATACAGCTACGGGTAAAATAGCCGCGAATTTTAGAATACTCATACTTACACCTTATTGAAAAACGATAATTACAAATATCGTTTTTCAATAAATTGGTCAAGCCCCAACCCAATATCGCTTAACCAATATCGAACTGATCTGGACGATAGCCTGGATCAGGAATCTTAGGATCCATTTTTTCTAGAGCACCGCGTACCAAGCGCGCAGCAGTCGCTTTACGGCGCGCGCGACTATCACTCGGCACGATATACCATGGCGCGTGATCTGTAGAACACCGCTCTACCGCCAACTGATAGGCCTCTTGATAATCATCCCACAATTTGCGGTCTTCCAGATCACCCGGATTAAATTTCCAACGTTTTTCAGGGACTTCCAGCCGTTCAAGCAAACGCTCCCCCTGCGTTTCTCGAGAAATATGCAGCATGAGTTTTATGATTGTGACGCCGTTTTGAGTCAGGTGTTTTTCAAAGTTATTAATCTGCTCATAACGCTCTTCAATTTGATCTTTGGGTGCCAAATTACGCACACGCCCGACTAAAACATCCTCATAATGCGAACGATTAAAGACAGTAATCTCACCCTTGCGCGGCATATCCCGATGTATACGCCATAAATAATCACGCTCTAACTCATTTGCAGAAGGCTTTCCAAAAGCATGCACACGCATGCCTAATGGCGATGTTTGAGAGAACACCGCTTTTGTTGTGCCATCCTTACCGGATGTATCAATGCCTTGAAATACAACGAGGAGACTTTGAGATTTCTCAGCATAGAGGCGCTCCTGCAATTCATCTATTGCCAGCGCATCTTCTTTAAGTGAGCGCTTAGCCTCATCTTTATCGGCAAAAAACACCTTCCCGTGTGTTGGATACTCTTTCAGATCAATCTTTGAACCTGGCTTGGCCAATGTTGCATCTTGAATGTCTTCAATACTCGGTCGGTTAAACATTATTTCCCCATAAATTTTGACACGAATTGAGCGCACCTACGCCCTTAACAACAAAACCCCCGCAGAAAATCTACGGGGGCTTCATCAAAACATATATAAATCAATCTGACCAATACATTAGTCAGACTAAATTTATTAAGATGAGTAGTACTCAACGACCAAGTTTGGTTCCATACGACAAGCGTAAGGTACATCAGCCAAAGCAGGCAAGCGAATGAATGTCGCTGTCATAGACTTTGGTTCAACGTCGATAAAGTCAGGAATATCACGCTCAGCAGAACCAAGAGCTTCAAGAACAAGCGCCATAGAACGGGACTTTTCTTTAACCTGAACAACATCACCTGGACGCAAACGCATAGAAGGCACGTTTGCTTTTTTGCCGTTTACAGTTACGTGACCGTGGTTCACGAACTGACGTGCAGCAAAGATAGTTGGTACGAATTTCGCGCGGTAAACAAGAGCATCCAAACGGGACTCAAGTAGACCAATCAAGTTTTCAGCAGCGTTACCTTTACGGCGAGCAGCTTCATCGTATGTACGACGGAACTGTTTCTCAGTGACATCACCGTAGTGGCCTTTAAGCTTTTGCTTAGCCATCAATTGAAGACCAAAGTCAGAAAGCTTACCCTTACGAGCTGCACCGTGCTGACCTGGACGTGATTGACGTTTATTGATTGGGGACTTAGCGCGACCCCATACGTTTTCGCCTACGCGGCGATCGAGTTTGTACTTCGCTGATTGGCGACGTGACATAGTATACCTCAATTTAGACGTGAGCCGGCAGATTTCCTCATGAAATCCGCGATTACAACGGCGGCAACACATCACCCGTAATGACTCACAAAAGTGAGAAGCGCGGTATAAACAAGCTATAGCCTACAATGTCAAGTAAAACGGGCCAAATCCCCCTTAAAGTCTTCCTCAATTTGCCTCAGTTCTGACTTTAACATGAAGCAATCTGTGTTACCAAAGTCAAACACACCCTATATAGAGTACGCAATTTCCGCATCGAGGTCAGTTATGAAATCCCCACACCCATCTTTTCAACGCACCAGATTGTTACTTGCGACCTTACTGACAACACCTTTCCTCCTTGTCCCCACACAAGCCATCGCACAAGATT
Organism: uncultured Hyphomonadaceae bacterium; assembly: GCA_964351655.1. GTDB lineage: Bacteria > Pseudomonadota > Alphaproteobacteria > Caulobacterales > Hyphomonadaceae > Hirschia. Next base: position 17,589 of record CAYGPD010000023.1, read on the forward strand.
CCCCCCCCACAACACTCTCTGCATGTGACGCAAGCTACTCAGAAGGTGCTTTCCAAGCGAATTTCAGTATTGGCGAATACTATCCAGGCAGTGAACTACACCGCCAAACGGTGACTCTCACAGCTATCCCCGTTGAAATCCCTAATGATCCACCATCGATTAAAACAAAACCGCCAAAGTACGAAGCAGTATTATCGATGACATCCAAGTCTAGCTTAAAAGACAAAGCACTCCTTAAAAAGGGAGAGTTTGAAACCCTAAACTTTACGCTCACGCTACCGCTGTTGGAAACCAAAATGTGGTATCACAACAAATGCCTTTCTGAGACAGAAGATTATGTTCTGCTCGACAATATAGACATGGAAGCAAGCCACACAAATCATTGCGACCTAAATCTTCACGATGCCCAACGTAAAGTTCTAAACAAAGGAAAAACGCTAGATTATTCCTTCTCAGGCCATGAACATTGGCAGCCCTTCAAGCTTAGGTTTGATCTTGTTCAGCTACGTGCCTTCCAAGAGAAAGTTGAAACTCTCACCGCACAACAAATAGCCGATTTCTCTGCTGGAAAGTGCGACCTAAAACCTTTCGTAGCAAACAGTTAATTCAAATAATCAGCGTGCGTGAATGACCAATTCACGCACGCCTACATCCGTTTTTTAAGCTGCAATATTCCATTTATTTGTACTGAAACAGCGCTGACCTACGCGTTTTTCATATGCGATTAGATTATCATATCCCATGATTACATCACGCATGGGCGAAACAAAAATATCGCTCATACAGCTATGCACAAAGCTATATGTGGTCGCATCAACCGCCGTCAGCCTATCCCCAAACATATATTCTTTATCGTCCAGAAAATCCGACAAAGCGCGCACAGCATTCTCAAATAAAATTACGCGATCACTTTCAGGAAATCGAGATAAGCCCTGCATATCCACCCGCATCGCCAATTTGCCCAGCACATCTTCGACGATCGGTGCCCGCATTTCCTCAGGAATATCAGCAAAAAAGATTGCGGGGCCACGCTCGAAATTCTCGTCTTTTAGCCAACGCTCATGCAGCAGCATCAACCCTATTTCACTCTCAACCATACGCTCTAGTGCCCATGCTGTAGCACGTTCAGCTTTGCTCAGCCCTTCATCCAAATCTTTGCCAAGTTTGTTTTCAAAATAACGCCGAATGAAAGCGGAATCCGCAACAATCTTTCCATCCACTTTGACATAAGGGGCCTTTTGATAAGGTGCCTCCTCTAAATCTGCTATATGCGTGGTATAGGCCACCCCTAGCATATCTAATTGCATCATAGATTTCATCACATAGGGGCTAGGCGAATGACACCCAAAAGCCGGTCCCCATCCAAACAACTGCACCATCATTATTCTCCCAACATATTCAAATGTTTTACCCAACGTCATTGAAGTGACCAGAAAAACATAGCAATGTGCAAAAAAATGTCAGCAGCCTGTCATCAGAGTATTCTTTATGCGCCGTACCGAACGCCTTTTTCAAATTATTCAAATACTTCGTCGCAACCGCCGCCCGGTTCGCGGAAAAGAGCTCGCTGAGGAACTCGGCACATCTCTGCGTACAATTTATCGCGACATAGTCGAGCTACAAGCCCAACGCGTCCCCGTTGAGGGCGAAGCAGGTCTTGGATATGTGCTATCAGGTGATTACGATATGCCCCCGCTTATGCTGACAGCAGATGAGCTGGAAGCTGCGGTTTTAGGCGCACGCTGGGTGGCTATGCGTTCAGACCCTGATTTGAAACGTGGCGCTGAAGACCTGCTAGCCAAAATCGCGCTCGTCATGCCGGACCGTTTAAAATCCATCGTACATGAAAGCGGTGTTGCGCCAGTACAATTTTCCTTTGTGCGTGAAGATACCTGCGATGTGTCTATAATCCGGCGAGCTATCCGAGAGCAAAAGAAACTTGATCTTGTTTACACCAATGAAAAAGAGGAAACCGTCTCACGCGTAATCTGGCCCTTCCTCGTGGCCTATTCTGAAAGCGCTCGCTTTATATGCGCTTGGTGCGAAAAACGCGAAGACTTCCGCACCTTCCGCACAGATAGGGTCGATAAGCTAGCGATTATGGAAACCAAGTTCACACAACGCGTGCCTGTATTACGCAAACAGTGGAAGGAGATACAAGAATTACGCCGCAAGGAATGCGTCGAAAACTATCAACCGCCTAACACTCCACAACATTCACGGGCACCGTCACAGCCAAGCCGCCCAAACTAGTCTCTTTGTATTTTGAAGACATATCCAAGCCTGTTTGACGCATTGTCTCAATCACCTGATCCAGCGTCACTTTAGGCGCATCGACTGTCCGCAATGCCAAACGTGCAGCATTTGCCGCCTTCACTGCTCCCATCGCATTGCGCTCAATACAAGGTATCTGCACTAATCCGCCCACAGGGTCACACGTAAGCCCCAGATTATGCTCCATGCCGATCTCAGCTGCATCACTCACTTGCTGCGGTGTTGCCCCCCAGACAGCTGCCAAACCTGCTGCAGCCATGGAACACGCAACCCCCACCTCACCTTGGCACCCCATCTCAGCACCAGAGATTGAGGCGCGCTGTTTATATAAAATGCCAATCGCAGCAGATGTCAGCAGGAATTTTCCAATACGTCCTGTTGAATAGCAATCTGCCTCTTCCCAACCTTCTTCAGCACAATAATGTTTGATCACAGCGGGAATAATTCCCGCAGCCCCATTTGTCGGTGACGTTACAACACGCCCACCTGCCGCATTTTCTTCATTCACCGCCATGGCAAACACATTGAGCCAATCAAACAGCAGCTCCCTTTCATTCGAACCGGGGTTTTCCCTTAATGTGCGGTATAGCTTTGCGGCGCGGCGTTGCACCTTTAATCCACCGGGCAATATACCTTGTTGATGAAGCCCTCGCTCAATACATCCATCCATTGCTGCCCAGATTTCATACAGCTTTTTATCTGTTTCTTCGCGGCTGCGGTGCTCATCTTCATTCGCCAACAATACTTGTGCGATTGTAAAATCGTTTGCTTGGCATTTCTCAACCAGTTCCGCCCCGGAATTGAAACTAAACTCTCCCGTTCGAGTGCCCAGAATTAAGTCATCTTTAGCAGGAGATGTCAGCTGCGCTTCACTTGCGATAAATCCGCCCCCCACAGAATAGAAAGTGCGCACCAGCAAGTAATCGCCCGTTGCATTCAAGATTGTCACCTTCATTCCATTTGGGTGCAGCAAGGGTACGATATCCCCGCGCATATCCACGTCACGCTTTGGTATAAACTTGATGCTCTTACCATTTGGCAGTGTTAGGCGATTGCTTACCTTCACATCTTGAAATGCTTTTTCTGCCCAATCAGGATCAACGCTATCAGGTTCAGCACCCATCAGTCCTAAAATTGCAGCCTTGTCAGATCCGTGCCCCACCCCTGTCAGCGCCAAAGACCCTTGCAGCTCAATCACGCAACGCGAAACCTGATCCATCAAACCAAGTTCAGCAACTTCCTGCATGATCCGGCTGGTGATCCGCATTGGCCCAACTGTATGTGAAGAAGAAGGTCCAATACCTATTTTGAAGATATCAAAAACGCTTAACATGCCTGCTCGTCCCGATTTTTTTATAATTATTTCTTTTATGAGGTTTTTATACTCTGGAATGCCATGATATACCAAATATAATTATATTTCCTGTGAGAATTTGATATAATGCTTCACATTTTAAAGCTTCCGCCGCTGCATTTTATCATGTGCCTAGCAGGCATGTATCTGACGGGTAAGCACCTGCCAAGCATAGCGATAACATCCCAAGACCTAAGCACCATCACATGGGTAACACTCACCTTGATCGGCATGTTCATAATGGGGTTATCTGCCTATAAATTCCATCAACACCGCACCAATATTGAAGCTTTTCGAGAACCAAACAACCTAATTACAACGGGTATTTTCAGCCTTACGCGCAACCCTATTTATATAGGTTTTCTAATCATATTGGTCGGAGCTGTTTTCTATATCAATCAATATAGTGGATTTGTATTTGTTGGTATTTTCTTTGTGCTTGCAGACAAATGGTACATCCCGCACGAGGAACGCGACGCATACCGAATATTCGGAGATGCCTTCACAAAATACAAAGCCCGCGTGCGACGCTGGCTTTAATCCTCGCGCTGCACACGCGCCTTACCACGCCCCACAGCCAAAGCCTTAATAGCACCACGGAATGTCTGCACTTCCTGGCGTGTCCATTGCGCTCTAATCAATGCACTGCGTATGTTTTGCGTCATCACAGGGCGCTTCTCTTCCGGAAAGAAAAAGCCTGCACGATCAAGCTCTTCTTCAAAATGCTCAAACATACGTAATAATTCGTCACGGCGTGCAACATCCCCCACACCGGCAAACTCTTCTGGTGTCACAGCATTATCTCTCGCCGCCCACGCATGTGCAAACACACCCACAGCCTGCGCCAAATTCAGCGACGAAAACGAGCGATCCACAGGGTAAGTTAAAATTGCGTCCGCTAACGTCACTTCTTCATTTAACAGACCCATTTTCTCCGCACCAAACATCACCCCGACACCCACATTAGGCCGTGACACCAGCGCACCAATTCCTTGGTCTACATTAAAAACAGGCTTCTCCATTCCACGTGGACGCGCTGTTGTTGCCAACACATATGTTAGATCAGCTATACCCTCTTCCAGTGTATCATACACCCGCGCATACACGCCCCAATCGAACGCACCTGCACTCATCGTATCAGCTTTAGAGTTTGGCCAACCATCACGGGGATTAATAATACGCAAATCCGTCAAGCCAAAATTCGCCATCACCCGCGCCGCCGCGCCGATGTTTTCTCCCATTTGTGGAGAGACGAGAATAATCGCTGGTTCAGAAGTCGTTTGAATATATGTCATGCAAAAGGGCAACCATTTTCAAGCGGGTTTCGTCAAGTCTATTCTTGAATTCAAACGACTTTTTCACCTTTTAAAAGTCGGATTATCCCTTCTTGGCCACAATATACAGACTTGAAGACTTCTCCGGATATGACCCTTTTTCAAGAATTTCAAAGCCTTCATCTCGTACCATTGCTTCCAAATCAGACTTCTTAAACGTGTCCACATAAGGTGCTTTACCCATCATTTTCATTATGGGCAGCACCATTTTGATAAATGGCCCCATCTCACCCACGCAAGGTGTTTTGCTAATCAACAAACCATCGGGTTTAAGTAACTGGCTCACCCGCTCCAAAGTCTTGGGAAGATTGTCCAATAAATGAAACAAATTATGCGCCATCACCACATCAAATGACTCAGGCGCAAGACGTTCATCAAAAACATCAGCTTGTAGAAAAGCTATATTCGTAACGCCTTGATCTTTTGCTTTTCGCGCGCCAATTTCAATCATGCCGCCTGAGTAATCAGTAGCCGTAAAATGGCGCACACGGTTGGCCAACAAGAGCGCTGTCGACCCTGTTCCGCATCCAATCTCCAACACCTGTTGTTGATCGGATAAATATGTTGCTGTCCGCGCAAGCGTCGCTTCATATCCGGCTAAATTATCAATTTTCTTTTTAGCATATTTGGGCGCAGCTTTATCCCAAAAAACATGTGGATTTTTCATGATGGATATATCATTTCAATTATTGAGAATATTTTCAAATTAATTTCAATTGTTTAGCGCTTCCATTGGCCTTTTTCATAAGCAATACGTCGTCCATCGATCACAAGATCTCCCGACCCTGAAATTCCACCTGACAGCTCGCCACTAAGTGGACCAGTCTCTACATCTCCCGACCCCTTAATAGAAATGTTCAGATCTTCAATTTTGCCATCAATTAATACGTCACCAGAACCCGCAACACTTACGCCAACAGATTGGAATTGCCCCCCATCCACAGTCACGTCTCCCGAGCCACGAATATCAATCAATGCTTTCTCTTGAGCACTTTTAGAATAAATGTCCCCGGATCCCATGATGGATGCAAACAGATGACCTGCTAGATTTCCTAAACTAATATCGCCCGAGCCTTTAATTGCGAGGACAGCTTTACCAGCGATTTCTTCAGCTTTCACATCACCCGAACCACGAATCTCTACCGAAAGCTCACCAATATTCTCTGCCGCTATGTCGCCGCTTCCATTAACCTGTAAATCTGCAAATCCAGAGACGTTTTCCAGAAACACATCTCCGCATCCATCAACGATTACCGACGTTGAATGTAAGTCTTCAATGTGCGCTACTCCGCTTTTCATCATTAAATCCAAATTTGAATTGTTTGGCATTGAAATTTCTAAACGCGGAAATTCATCGATAGAGCGAAGTTTATCGCCCTTCAACTTTAGCTGATATTTGCCATTGCTGGACTTACATTGACTGATTTGTAAATCAGCATCACCCTTTACACGCACACCATTTGAAGCAACATCAACCTTAAACACATCTATTTTACCCGCCTCTACCAAAGCTCCCTGCTCAAATTTGGCATCAAATGTTGCGCTCTTAGAAGTACGAATAGTGAGCACACCCACAAAATCTTGAATATCTACAAGACCTGCTTCAATAAGTTGTTGCTTTGCTTCAGACTGCTCAACCTCAATTTTCGGTTTAGAGTCAGCAGATGCAGAACACGCTGTTATCAATGCTAAACAAGCGGTTGATAAAAAAAGAGATGCAATATTTTTGGACATGAGGCAGTCTCCAAATAAAGTTAGCAGGGTTTAGAGTGTTATTTATCGTTTTTCGATAAAAGTCAACATGTCCGCGCGATTGCCCCTATCTATTTTAAGAAAATACGCTTCAAATCTCACGCTAAATAGCCTCACTTCTCAACAAGTTTAGCAGTTCTCCTTTGACGGGTGTGATCCCTCTGCTATAGCAAAGCGCAAATAATGCTTGTGGAGGGATTACCCATTTCTCCACTTTATAGAGATAGAAGGACAAAAGCATGGCCGTGATTAAGGTAGATACCCCAGTTGTTGAGATGGACGGTGACGAGATGACTCGCATCATCTGGGCGATGATCAAAGAGCGTCTTATCCTTCCGTACCTCGACATCGATCTTAAATATTTCGACCTTTCAGTTGAAAAACGTGACGAGACAGACGACCAAATTACGATCGATGCTGCGGAAGCTACAAAAAAATACGGTGTTGCTGTTAAGTGTGCAACAATCACACCTGATGAAGGCCGTGTGGAAGAGTTTGGATTGAAGCAAATGTGGCGTTCTCCAAACGGTACAATCCGCAACATTCTTGGCGGTGTGGTTTTCCGTGAGCCAATCGTGATTTCAAACGTACCACGTTTGGTACCAGGCTGGACTAAACCTGTTGTTATCGGACGTCATGCTTTTGGTGACCAATACAAAGCAACAGACTTCTTAGTACCAGGCAAAGGTAAGCTGACCATGAAATGGGAAGCTGCTGAAGGTGGTGAAGTTATTGAGAAAGAAGTGTTTGACTTCCCTGAAGCAGGTATAGCTATGGGTATGTACAACCTTGATGACTCTATCCGTGATTTCGCACGTGCATCAATGAATTACGGCCTACAGCGCAAATGGCCTGTTTACTTGTCTACTAAAAACACAATCATGAAAAAATATGATGGTCGTTTCAAAGACATTTTCCAAGAAATCTTCGACGCTGAATTCAAAGATAAATTCGCTGAATTTGGTGGCACATACGAGCATCGCTTGATTGATGACATGGTTGCTGCAGCCATGAAATGGTCTGGTGGATATGTATGGGCATGTAAAAACTATGATGGTGACGTTCAGTCAGACACAGTTGCTCAAGGTTACGGGTCACTTGGCCTTATGACATCTGTTCTGATGACGCCAGATGGAAATACTGTAGAAGCAGAAGCTGCTCACGGTACAGTGACTCGTCACTACCGCGCTCACCAACGCGGTGAAGCAACATCCACCAACTCTATTGCATCTATATTCGCTTGGACACGTGGCCTTGGTCACCGTGGCCGTATGGATAAAAACCAAAAAGTTATGGATTTCGCTCAACTCCTTGAAGACACAGTAATCTCAACTGTTGAATCTGGTCACATGACTAAAGATTTGGCATTGCTTGTTGGTGCGGACCAATCATGGCTCACAACTGAAGGCTTTATTGATAAAGTTGCAGCTAACTTCCAAGACGCAATGTCTAAAGTTAACTAAAGAGCTAACCTCAAGCTGTAGCTTGATCGAAAATTAAGAAACGGCGATGCTTTAAATAGTGTCGCCGTTTTTTATTAAACCTACCAGTGAGCCCACAAATGCCTAATTGTCTCGTCGAGTATTCAGCACCAATTGCCCAACACGTTTCTCCTAAGCAACTCGTAGATGCCGTGCAAGCTGCAGCTATTGCTTCTGACTTGTTCAAACCTGAAACTGTCAAAACAAGGGCATTAGCGTTTAATGATTACACAGATCATGACGGGAATCCCGACTTCATTCACGTAACGGTTTCAATACTTCCGGGCAGAACACTTGAGCAAAGACAACACCTTGCACAAACCTTGATAACCAACTTGAAGAACATAGGAGTGTCCGAAACCACCCTTACAGTTGATATTAAAGATCTAGATCCCGCCTATACAAAAACATCGATATAGTGCTCAACAATTCACTATCATAAGAACAGTTTACGCATACCAATACCATCAAACAGGTATGCATTCATCGAGAAGTTTGGTAGGACCACAATATGATCAACGTAGAACACAAATAAAGGTGATAAATGCCAGATTGCATTGTTGAATATTCCAAGAGACTCACCACAAAAGTTTCCGCAGAGACAATTACCCAAGCAGCACATCAGGGCGCAATCAACAGCGGTTTGCTTGATCCTGAAAAGGTGAAAACACGCGCAACGCTCATTGAACATCAAATATTACGTGACGATAGAGATGTGATCCACGTTACTATTCGCTTTCTCGCGGGCCGAACTGACGCTCAGAAAAAGCATCTATCAGATTCAATCGTCGCAGAGCTATGTACACTTGGTCTTACAAACGTAGCCATCAGCGCAGATGCCTATGATTTAAGTCCAGGTTACGCAATTAAGCTACTTTAAACTCAGCACTCAAAATATGATGATCAACATAAAACTCTAAACGGCGACGCCCTATGGTGAAGCCGTTTTTAGTCAGGCAAATATCAAGAAAAATCCGGAGTATCAGAGAGAAGATCCGAATGGTTTTGAGCCATAAACGCCTTCCATTCATCTGGCATCCCCGCAATGGTGTGGCTCTTTCGCCCAAACCCACGGGAAATAGACCAAGCATCTACCCCTTTCATTCCCACCCAATCATGGTTGAAAGTGTTGAGATCATTGAAAGTATGCGTGGCAGGTGCACTCATAACATTCGGGTCGGAAATCTGACGCATTGATCCGTGATATGTAGACCAATCATTTACCTGAACAAGACGCCCAAAACGGTTAGGCGTTTCGGCACGATACACAGAATCTGAATTTAACCAGACATCATCACCAATGACTTTCGCAGGACCGATCTCATCATGACGCGCGGAAGGACCGTTCTTACCTTCATCTCCATCCTTGTTTTCAGGGCGTTCAATACCCTTTAAGCCAAATACGCTCTTAGATTTCACAAGCTTTGGCTGCAACACTTCACGCGTCTCGCCAGTATATGGGTTATTAAATGTTTCAAGCAATTTGCCTGTCTTGAGATCTGAATAGAAGATCTTCATGATGTAGTGCACGCGATAGCGAAACCGCGAAATATCTTCAATCTTATAAATCAAGCCTACATGCATGTTCCAAAATGGCGTGAGTTGGCCATCCCTAAACCCCATCCTCACAGCATCTATGTTCCAGTACACCAGCCGATCATCCAGCGTATAGGCAAGCTTTCTATGCATGAGATGCAGGTCTTCAGGGTTATTTACATCTAATGGCGTATGCATAGGCTGCGTGGTCGCGCAGCCTCCCAGCGCTCCAGCCGACATACTTGCCGCTGTTGCACCCAAAAGTTTTAATGCCGAACGTCTATCCATCTTCATTCCTCCCACGGTTTTACCACCACAAGAATGAATGATATATCTTTTGTCAATCGTAGGGGAAGAAACCTACCTATTCATGCGCTGCTCGAGACGCGTTGAAAACCATGAGATAATCCGACGCCACAGCTCATCCTTCATGGATTGCCCCTCCACATCATGGTCTATGGATGGGTTGTCATTTATCTCAATGATAACCACGCCCTTCTCGGTCTCCTTAAGATCCACGCCATAGAGTCCCTCACCAATCAAACGTGCTGCCCGCACCGCGATTTCAACAACTTCAGGCGGCGCATCTTCAACTGGCATGGTTTCAAAACCACCTTCTGTGAATTTGCCTCCATCGCCATGTTTAATGATCTGCCAATGTCCACGTGCCATTTTGTACTTGCTCGCATACAAAGGCTCTCCATTGAGCACCCCAATACGCCAATCAAAGTCCGTCGGCATGAATTCCTGTGCGATTACAAGTGCAGTATCATCAAACAGCTTTTTGGTAATGCTTATAAGCTCTTCAACAGACTTTGCTTTATGCATATTCGTGCCAAAGCTACCATCTGGCATCTTCAAAATCACCGGATTTCCAAGCTGTTCAAAAACAGCTTTCATATCAGATTTTTTATCCAAGATCACAGTGGCCGGAATTGGCAAATGCGCCTTTTCCAGTATCTCTTTAAGATACACCTTATTCGTACACCGTATCATAGATTGCGTGTCATCAATCACCGGCATACCTTCTTGCTCAGCCCGCAGCGCAAACTTATACGTAAAGTTATCAATTGATGTCGTTGTACGGATAAACAGCGCATCAAACTCAGCCAAACTCGGCAAGTCTGTTGGGTCGATAATCTCAACTTCAACACCCATTTTCGCGGCAACGTCAGACAAACGTTTTATAGATGCGGGTTTAGACGGCGCAATCTTTTCACTTGGATCAACAAGCACAGCAAGAGACCATTTAGCAGGAAGGCGCGTCTTAGGCTGACTTATTCGTCCACTCGTATATGTCGCCATTGAATCTAGAAAAAATTGACGTCGTTCCGCCTTTAATTTATGCGGTGACACCATTTTAATTTTGCCAATTCCGTGTGGTGCTGTCTCGTCAAACTCGACTTCCAACGCAGGGGTACGAAACCAGTCAGATGCCTCACGTGCAAGACGTTCATATCCAGCTGTCTCTGGTTTAGAAAAGGCAACAAACAACTTTTCAACCTTTGGCGCACCTTTAGCCAGAGCTTCTTTTAAACGCTCTCCGAGCTCAGGTAGCGCATGACGATATAACTCTTTCTTTGAAAGCTCGACCATGGTGTGCACGCTCGGGCTAACACGATGCCCTCGCGCCTCTGCAAGCAGAGACGCATAGTAACCTTCAGACTGATAGGCATAAGAACGTGACAAATTCAGAATATACGGCCGACGACCACCAAACAGTGAAGGCTTGGTGATGTAATCCGCTACGCGTAAAACTTTGTGTGGAGTTTCTGCTTGCGAAATGTCGCTCGCGGATTCAACAAGTATAACCCAGTCTGTCATGGCAGGAGCTTCTCCATTCGATTAGCTGCTTCTCCATTGGGATAGTAGCCTTTAATTTTCGCCAATACGCGATAACCAGAGCGCTTGTAAAGCGTGATTGCAGCGTCATTGGATTCGCGCACTTCAAGTCGCATCCGAGCACATTTTTTTGACCGCGCCACCTCTTCACCGCGTTCCATCAAAAGCTGTGCTATGCCCTGACCACGCTCTGCAGGTGATACGGATATAGAGTAAAGTCGCGCAATGTCGCTTCCCTTTCGAAAAAGGTGTACGGACGCACCGACGAGCTTTGAATCTTTTTTCGCAACATGCACACAGCTATGCCCCTGCATCAGCCGCAACCAAGTCTTCGCAGGAAAACGATCTTCCTCCGCAAAACTCTGTTCTAGTTCAACAAGTGCAACAATATCATCCAACCCGGCGTCCTGTATAACAATACTCATAAGTCGTTTTCTATGAATATCATGCTGTTCATGGATCTCATCTTCAATTCAGTCACCGGAAAATATAGGAGCATCACGCTTTGCAGCATGCTTCGCTCTACATGCCTGCAGTATAGCTACATGTAATTTGAAGCAGGCGTTTACCATAAACAGTATTTCTTCACAATCACATATTGTAAAAACAGCTCGCAAATCCAATCGTACATACAACGCAAGTTGGCAAAGAAATGCGTGATAAACTTTATGTGAACCAACTTCTTTTTCTTTGACTTGAAAATGCCCCAATCCATTTGCATATTTAATCCCATGAGGAATACACACCCCTGTAAACACCTCATATATGGACAATAGTGAATTGAGGGTCAGGTCCCTAACAGCCCCGTTTAAGCCTGATCTTTAATCCCTGCGGGGTTCGCAAATCCCCCTCTCAGCGTGCTGAATGTCCCCCAGCTAGCTGATCGCGCGAACCCCGTATTGTCTTTCCCAGCCCAAACATTTCACAAAACTCTTGCTATCTGCGTGCGCGGCGCTACACACCTCGTCATGCTACAAATTTCTGATCTCACATTCGCCATTCAGGGCCGTCCCTTGTTTGAAAATGCCAACGCGCAAATCGCAAGCGGCTGGAAGGTTGGCCTTGTCGGCCGTAACGGAACAGGCAAGTCCACGCTACTGCGCATTATCCGTGAAGAGATCGCAAAGCCCTCTGCTGATAGCCCGATCAAACTAAACCAAGGCGCTCGTCTGGGCTGGGTCGCACAGGAAGTCGCTGCATCCGACCAAACCATTCTCGACGTCGTTCTCGCATGTGATGAAGAACGCCACGCATTGATGCAAGAGTCTGAAACTGCCACCGACCCAGATCGCATTGGTGAGATCCATATGCGCCTTGCTGATATTGATGCATGGACTGCTGAATCGCGTGCCGCTGAAGTGTTGATGGGGCTTGGGTTCACAAATGACGACCTCTCACGCGCTACCCGTGAATTTTCCGGTGGTTGGCGTATGCGTGCAGCGATTGCAGGCGTATTGTTCTCCGAACCCGACTTGCTACTGCTAGATGAGCCGACCAACTATCTCGATCTCGAAGGCGCAGCGTGGCTGGAAGGTTATATTCGCAAATACCAGCACACTGTTCTTATCGTCTCACACGATAGAGATCTGTTGAACCGATGCGTCTCCCACACAATCGCGCTTGAGCACCAAAAGCTTTCTTTGTGTGTTGGCGGGTATGATGCATGGATGAAGAAACGTGCCGAGCAGGTAGAGCAGCTCCAATCACAAAAAGCGAAGCAAGATAAAAACAAAGCTCACCTACAAGCTTTTGTGGACCGCTTCAAAGCCAAAGCCTCGAAAGCGCGCCAAGCTCAGTCTCGTGTAAAGATGCTAGAGAAGATGCAGGATGTCACAATTCCCATTGAAGAGCGGTGTGCACCTTTCAACTTTCCTGGCCCTAAAGATGAACTTGCACCGCCTTTGCTTGAATTACGCAATGCAGATCTTGGCTATGGTGAAGACGCAAAAATCCTATCCGATGTCACACTTCGTATGGACCCTGACGATCGCATAGCCATTGTTGGGACTAACGGCCAAGGAAAGACAACCCTCGTTAAATCCATCGCTAAACTTTTACCACTCATGGCTGGTGAAGTTATCGGTGCAAAGTCCATTCAAATCGGTTATTTCTCACAAGACCAGATGGATGAATTACGCATGGGCGAAACAGTGTTGGACCACATCCGTCACGCTCTTCCAAAAGATACAGCCGTGCCCCGTCAGCGCGCAGTTGCTGCTGCTATGGGTTTCCCACACGAGAAAGTCGAAACCAAAGTTGAGAAACTATCGGGGGGAGAGAAAGTTCGCCTCCTGCTGGGCCTCACAGCGATGGAAGCACCACATATCCTCATACTGGATGAGCCAACCTCCCACCTAGATATCGACAGTCGCGAAGCTCTAATTTACGGTCTTAACGACTATCCTGGTGCTGTACTCCTCATTACGCACGATGTGTATTTGGCTGAAGCTACTGCGGACAGCCTTTGGCTGGTAAAGGATGGTCGCGCCAAGCCTTATGATGGAGACATCAATGATTATCGCAAATTGGTTATGCAAGCAGACCGCGCGCCTGCTGCCCACAATGTGGATAAATCAGAGAAGAAATCCAAAAACTCAAAAAAGCCAAACGGGACTGACATCCCAGACGCAAATGTCACGCCTAAATCCGAACCACCCCCAGCTGCCCCAGACATTGCTAAAGCAGCCCCTCTCTCAAAAGCTGAACGAGAAGAGCAAAAACGCCGTGCATCCGAAGCGCGCAAGGCAGCCGCGCCCCTCAAGCGCAAAGCTGAGCAAGCGGAAAAAGCGCTGGAGAACGCACAGGCTAAAATAGCAAAAATTGATGAAGAGCTTGCCGGCCCTGCTCCCTCTTCCGATCGCCTTGTCGAACTCATGAAAGAGCGCGCCGCCCAAGAAGCAATCGCCGAAACATCCGAAATGGATTGGCTAGAAGCACTCGACGCTTATGAAACGGCGGTAAGTGAAGCGGGATAGTTTTATAGGCGTTGGCGAATTGAGCTAGCACCTATAAACCTACCTTATCATTTCCGTAGTCTTTTAAGCCACAAATACCATCCGCTTCCGCAGAGAAACATTGTCATTAATCCAGATACAAAGACGATGATCCGCCCCGTAAGCCCAAATGCTTTGCCTGAATGAAGCGGATACTGCCACGCAAAGAAAGCATCGCCAGCCGTCGAGCCATTATCATGCCTTTGATCAATATATTGCGCTGTGGAAACTCGGTAATATGACCACATCCGTCCCTGATCATCTAGATCTCTGTCATCGTAAGTTCGAATAGCAATCGCATCTGTGTATGGAAAATACCGAATACTATGAATGTCCCTCGCAGGGATGCCTGACGCTTCAACAACTTCCCCCACACGTCCATTCGTCAATTCAACGGCGGGGTCTTTCCAATCATAGTGAAGGCGGCCTGTTGGCTCTGAGAACACTTCCACCACGCGATGACTAAGTGTCGGAATAGCCAAAACTGTCCCCGTCAACGCTACAGTAAAGGTAATGGGTATCATCCACATACCCATAGACCGATGCATATCGAACCAGTTCCTCAAACTACCCAACTTGCCCGAGATAGCAAAAGAAGACTTCCATTTTCTCAATTTTGGAATGGACAGATAGATGGAAAATAAGTGATCAATACACCAAGCCAGCCCCATAAATCCGATAATCGTCGTCATCCAGGGGCCGAGTAAAAAATCTATATGAAGTCCATAGAAAAAATTGATGATATTTCGTTTGCTAAAGTCAATTTCTCCTGAGGTGCGCCACCCTAAAACCTGACCATTATAAGGATGTGAGAAGACTTCAACAGAGAGCGACTCGCCATCTCGTTCAGCTTGGCCAATAGACAAAAACACATTGTCCTGCTCAGACGGATAATTCGTCAGCTTCATATGAAGCGCATCAAATTTCTCATCCGCTAATGACAACACCCGCTCTATATCAGCGAACGGCGCGCGCTCTTGCACCTCAACACGCCAATCTGGGTTGAGGGCAGCATCTATTTCTCCATACCAAGTGATGACACATCCACTCAAAGCGAGCAGAAAAAGCCACCCCCCGATAAGGATGCCGAACCATTTATGCCATGCACGCGCAATGGTCCGGCCTTTGGGAAGCATAAATCTTCCAAACTGCATTAGAATTTAAGCGCCGCCGTTACGCGAATATCACGACCACGTTCAGCCACTCCTGAGACACCTTCCCAGCCAGCAATATGATTATAATCAGCCACACTTGCATGCGCTAAATATTGCTCATCGAATAGGTTATAAACAGCAGCTGAAAGCTCCACCATTTCCGTTTCAAACGGTTGCCATGTCGCAAACAAGTCTACAACAGTATAGCCCGGCTTATCGACAAATTGTGTCTCATCAATCCACCCCAACTCAACAGCACGATAGAGCGTTTCAATATCATTTAGGTCAAGATATTGGGTTAAACTCGCTTGGAATGATAACCGATCATTCGGGATAAATCCGGCTGTCAAATTCCAATTGTCTCCAACCGAAGTTCCAAGACCTACTTCTTCATATCCTTCGATTTTACGACCATTTAACTCCGAGTCATTCTGGTTATAAAATGCAGAAACATAGAATGGCCCTGTGCGATATTCAGCGCGCACTTCTACCCCTGTAGAGTCATATGTCCCGATATTATCGTAGAAAAATGAATCCTGCCTAAGCCCCGCATAGATGGAATCTTCAGCAAAAGAACTACTACCGATTTGATCAAAGATCACATTATCAATCTGCATATCGTAATATGCAATTGAGCCTTTAAAGCCGCCCTTTGTATAAACAAATCCTGTCTCGAAATTTCCAACGGTTTCTGGTTGAAGGTCTGGGTGCAGACGTAGACGATTAGGACCGCGTTCCAAAGTAAACCCATCACCGATTTCTTTTCCGCGGAAGGCCTCGGCATAACCAATGTTGAAGTTCAATCCGTCCAAAAGCGCGTAGTCTAAGCCACCATTAAAGCTAAACCCGTCGCTTCTCGTCGACTCATCATAAGTTTCCATATCCAAATCATAGGAATCAAATCTAGCACCAGCAGTTAGAAGAAGCTTTTCAAACGGTCTCCACTTATCTTGAATATAGGCTCCAAATAAGCTGCCTTGCTCTTCAAAATACCCCGTATTAGGATCCCATGACCACGCACTCCAAGTCTCATAATCGGCAAGATATTGACCAGATACTTTATCTTGATGATGCTCAAACCCAGCGACAATATCATGGCCACCTAAATTCAAAATTGACCGGATATCGAAACCAATCGTCTCAATTTCAGCACCGTATTCACCCCAGCGATTTGTACGCCCCTGAAAAAACTCAGTGTTGGACCAAAAACCAGTCAATTGAACGGCATTTCCTGCTTCAGTCTCATATCCATAATTTGCGACTGCTGTGCCCCGTGTACCTTCAGATTCAAATAGCAGGCTATCAGCTAAGACCGGCCAATTAGGACGCTCTCCTAAATCAGCCTCTTCCTGACGGTGCTCATAGCTCAGGGAGAAAGAATGGCCATTATCAAAATCACCACTTAATTTGACAAAACCTAATTCTTGGCTTGCGCCCGTTCCATAAACTTCGTCGCCATTACCGTCTTTGTAATTCTCAGCATCAGAATAAACATATGTACCGATAATTCCAATCTCATCAGTAATACGTCCATACAGACTAGCTGACCCTTTATACCCATCATTTGATAGATATGTGGCTTTAACTTTCCCACCGAAAGATTTGTCTTCCTCTAACAGATCATTCGCATTCTTAGTTTTAAAGCGTATCGCACCCGCAATGGCTCCAAAACCAAATGTTGCTTCACTCGCCCCTGTTTGCACTTGTACTTGCTCAAGCAATTCAGGCTCAATGTTGACGCGCCCGATATGATGAAACAGCGTTCCCCCTTGAGGCGCACCATCAATCGTCACATTTATCATCGTGTCTTCAAGCCCGCGAATATATATCTTCTGGGCCAGCCCAACACCGCCGCCAACACTGACAGAAGGCACTGAACGAAACACATCGGTTAGGCTAGCAGCTTGGAATAGCTCTAAATCTTCAGAATTAATATCAATGTCTGTCAGCGCCCCCACAACAACAACTGTATCTTGTACAGACTGTCTTTCCTCCACCTCTTGCGCAGAGGCATTCGATAGCGCCATCGCTAGAACACTCAATGAAACAGACAGAGTAAATTTGTTAAACGCCATAACTCAGACCCCAAATAATTAAACTTTATTGGGGATCACCTATTACAAATGCAATTCATTCGCAATACATTTTGAGAATGAATTGCATTTTTAGTTAGGCTTTATGAAAAATCCCAACCGTCCAACTGAAAGTCTTTGTGTTTCTAATGCAGCAATTTGGCTTAGTTATTATAAAGCCTCACTTAGTCACGTTTATAAATTTAAATATCCAAGATCACTCAAAATATTCTGCATATTCGCTCGGCATTTCTGTAAGCGGCGCAATGCTAATATCGCGGTAAAACACTTCAGCCGCTTCACTTTGCAGTTGGATGCGCCCAGCTCGCATGGGAATTTCCTGCCCCGCCTCGTCGATATAGTGCGAATTACGCAGAGCCATCACCACCTCACCATTCACGATGTGCAGGCTTTGGCCCTCAAAACAGATTAAATCCAATGTCGTCCATTCCCCCATTGGACTTTCATAATTTGCCGACCGCATCACGTATTTTTCTTCACCTTCACGCCCTCCCGCGTCTAGCCATTCCGCCCGCCTATCCGCAATCGGACTCTTTATATATTCACGCTGATAAGCTTTTATCTGGATGCCCGAAGTCGCCTGATTCCAATAATCCCCCATATGGCCTTCCATGATTTGAAATTCTTGAGACATCATCCAGCTACGAAAATACTCAGCTCCATAAGCTCCAACAGAGTGATATAAAATTCCTGTATCGAGTAATTTTTCAGTGCGTGGCTCCCATTTTTTATCTCCCCATTTCACCTGCAATCGCAGATGATAATTATCAAAAGAGGCTTTCGTAATAACAGCGCCATAATATTCACCGCTTACGCGCAGCACCGGTTCGCCTTCCTCTTCAACGACTGAAAAAACACCCTTATTGTCTTTGGGATTCAGTCCAATTGGCGCTACCGGTACACCATGTTCATCCAGAATTTCACCTCCATCATAAGTGTCGGGTATTTTGAAACTGATATATTGGTCCCAATGACTTAGATCTGCATCCAGCAGCTGAGCACGCGGCGACAATGTACCCAGCACATCGGGTGCAGGCTCGTTTCGTTCACATCCCAGTGCCACAGCAGACACCAACACCCCAACGAGCACGAGGCTAGCACACCGTCTTTGTTTGCCAAATTTCATCTAAAAGTCCTCCCACACCTATTTGATTAAGCAATCAAACTGATCTGGGAGTCACAAAATGTCAACGTTGTCTAACTCTTAGCGCGGCCGTGCATGCTTGTTCGTCAATTCATAGAAAGTGGCCTGCACATAATCATCTTCATCGCCGGTTTTATTTTGGTTATAAACACCTGCTTTAAAATAAAGATACTCGTCTTTTGCGTCATACCCGCTCTCGCTCATATCTATACGCTTGCGTGCCAACACGTTTTCATCTTGCAAAATACTCACTTCCAGCGCACTGCCAAAAGCAACGATCGTATAGGAAAATCGCTCATTTAACGCGATGCCATCAACAGGGTCTGCAGCATCATTTGCGCGATCACCTAACAAGTTGAAAAAATGATCTTCTCCATCACTTTTGACCTCATGCGCAAAATAAAGTGAGCCTTTTTCGTGATTTGGCAACTTACGGTAATATATCCGCACAGGTTCATCGTCTCTGCCATGTATCTGTCCGATAATCACACGTCCAACTTCGTGCGCATCACCGGTAGTCGTCACATGATTCACCGCAAGTGTCGCATGTAGCTCGCCATCTACGCCACCTGCATTTTTACGCGCCTTACTTGTCGCAGTAGATAGAACCCAATTATTCTTACCCGGCTCAGATGTTTTGATTTTAGAATTTCCGCGCTTGAGCATTTCTCGCAATTCTGTTCGCACATATTTTGTGTTCGATGAGGTTAACGCCCCATGCACAGGTGCTCGAAATGTCATCCCACCATCAGGAGAGTGAAAGAAAAACCGAGGGTCGGTCCAGCCATCTGCAAGTTTTTTCTCACTGATCGTATCTGATTTACCATCCCCGTCCTCATCAACCGGCAATCCTAAATACCAATCAATCAATTCAAAAGGTGCTTGATTTTCTTGTGTATATCCAACCTGTCCAGTGAATAAAAACGCCGACACAGCGACAACACTTCCTAGAATAGTTTTTTTATTTTGCATCTTATTCTTCCTCCACAGAGGAAATTTGACAATCACGGCCAGATTAGTCAACCGATTTAAAATACCAATCAGAACAATAGGTAGGACCAATAATCAATCCAACCGCTTACACACCTATCTACGATAGCCTTGTCCTTCCACATATCGCTCACCCTATCTCATTGATCTAAATGTATCTCAGTGTAGTATCTGACTTTACTCGAAGGGGATAAATATGGCCCGCATACCTCGCGCATTCTTAGCTGCAAGCCTATTAACCATAGGTTTTGCCACATCCGCGTCGGCGGATATCTTGAACAAGCAATCTGACCATTACACCTTAAAGCAAGAAGCAAGCTCGAGCCTTACTCCCGAAGAAATATGGCAACGCCTTGTCAATCCAGCGCAATGGTGGCACCCAGATCACACCTATTCTGGCAGCAGCGCCAACCTCTCTTTAGACCTACAAGCGGGCGGACTATGGCGCGAAGACTGGCAAGGAGGATCGATAGCTCATGGTCAAATTTTGTCAGTCTTGGAAAACAAGCAATTAACGTTAAGCGCGCCTTTTGGCCCGCTCCAAAGCATAGCCGTCACGGTCATATGGACCATCACCATTCAAGAAGAAAATGACGGTTCCAAAATTACATTTCTGGAAACAGCAAATGGAACACACCAAAGCAAGTTAGACGAGATTGCACCTGCTGTTGATTACGTCAAAACCCAAGCAATCCAACGCCTGGCTAACAAGACATCGCAATAGCTTCAAACATCGCTTTTAGGCGTGTTTGGACATTGCTTTAATCAAGCCCTGAATGTGTCTTGACTGCGTGCGCCATGAAGACACGCTGATACGAAATACAGGCTTGCCTTTCCAAACACTTGCACCAAACCACACCTCACCCTCAGCCTGAACAGTAGCAAGGAAATCCTTCGTCTTCGCTTCATCTTCAAAACTGCACAACACCTGATTAAGCACGACACGGTTGTGAACGGTAATACCCAAATCCCGAATGCCAGCGGCCGCTTCCAGTGCTAAATCGCAATACTGGTTTACGAGCGCATCCACACCTTCCCGCCCCAGGGAGCGCAGCACTGCCCAAAAGCCAAGACCGCGCGCTTTACGAGAAAACTCTAAAGTGATGTTCTTTTGCGCATCATCTTCAGCTGAAGAATACACAGCATCTGCATTTAACGTACGCGATAACAGAGACTTATCACGGCAAATCGCAACAGCGCTATCATAAGGTGTGTTCAGCCATTTGTGTCCATCTGTTGTCCAGCTATCGGCAAGTTCAATTCCTTTTGTCAGATGTTTTTTCTGCTTGGATGCACGCGCCCAAATTCCAAAAGCTCCATCCACATGCACCCAAGCACCCTTGGCTTTCGCTACCGGAATAATCTGATCAAACAGGTCAAACTCTCCTGTATTTACTTCTCCAGCCTGCAAACAAAGGATGGTTTGGGCATCAATATCTGGCAATTGCTCTGGCAGTATTCGGCCATGCTCATCTACCGGTGCCAAAATCACATTCTGCATCCCAAAGCCCAATAATTTCAATGCCTTCTTTACAGTAACGTGCACTGTCTCAGGCACAACCACGCGAATAAGCGGTGCCCCTGCAAGACCTTGTTGCGCAATATCCCACCCCAATTTCTCAAGCAGGCCGGCGCGCGCAGTTGCAAGAACAGACACTCCGCACGCTGTTGCGCTTGTTCCAAACCCGACACCCGCTTCACGCGGCAAATCTAAAACATCCAGCAACCAACCACCTGCAATTTTTTCAATTTTTGCCATAGTGGGCGAATTTAGGTGACTGGAAGCACATTGGTCCCATGCAGCCGCCAATCGGTCACTCGCCGCGGCTACAGGTAAAGTCGCGCCGATCACAAAGCCATAATAATTGGGCCCATTAGACGTAACCGCCCCCGCACCACCAATAACATCCAGCAGCTCAAGTGTGTGCGATGGATCACTTGATGTTTCAGGGAAGGCTCCGCCCAATTGCTCAAGATCAACGATTGCATATTTATCGGGAAAAACACGCCGCGTTTCAACGCTTTCCAAATAACGTGCTGCGCGCGCATCAGCATCCGCCAATAGCGCTAATTCCTGCTCTATCTTCATAACCCACCCCTAAATCGTGTCAGATATCTCGGCCAGCGCTTTGGCTATTTGAGTATCTTCACGTTTGTAGAAGACCCAGCCTTTAATCTTGGCACCACGCACCAAACCCGTATCCGTCAACAACCTCATATGAGCTGAAAGCGCTGGTGCACTAATACCCAACTTGTCCGCAATTCTACCGCTGCAAACGCCATCCTTGACAAGATCGCCATCTACTTGCGGCTCAAAATGCGCTTCTGGGTCTTTAAGCCATTGCAGTATCTGCAAGCGACTCTCATTGCTCAGCGCTTTTAATATCTGAAGTCCCTGCATATTCATAATTTAATTATTTAACAAATAAACTAAATAGTGCAACACATAAATAATCTGCATCAAAAGATCGATCGATATAAATTATACAGACTAATCAAACAGATTGCGCACCCCACGACCAATGTCAGTGTTTTCTTAGGAAATTTCCCAACCGCCCATGCTGCGATCGGAGCTGCGATAACTCCTCCGATCAATAAACCAAGAGCCGCTTTTCCAAAGTTTGGCCCCAACACAGCCAGAAACGATATAGATGCTGCAACAGTGACAAAAAACTCAGCTAAATTTACAGTCCCCACCATTTTCCCAGGATCACCGCCTTTGGCGATTAAGCTAGACGCGACAACCGGCCCCCATCCGCCACCGCCTATCGTGTCAGCCATTCCCCCGCACAATCCCAACACGCCTACGCGCTTAATCTGAACGTGACTGCTGACAGGCCGCAAACCTTTCACAATCACCACAATCCCCATGCAAAATAGATAGGCCGCAATAAAGGGGCGAATAAGCTCCGTATGCACAAGACTAACAATAAGCGCACCCGCGACAGCTCCAATAGAACCAAACACTGCAAGCCGCCAAAACACACTCCAGTCCACATTTTTAGCGATTGCATGTGAAACACCTGAAGCAGCAGTGGTGAACATTTCCGCTGCATGCACATTCGCACTTGCGTGTGCAGGCGGCATACCTATAGCAATCATGGCCGAGTTGGAGATCACACCATATGCCATACCCATCGTACCATCTACGATTTGGGCTATAAACCCGATCAAGATAAACCAGAAGATTACTTCATCCGTCATCACACTCTCCGCACTCAAAATATGCTATTGCAATTATATGGTGAAATTGCCTTTCCAGCGTACGCATTTTGGCAAGAGTATCTTACTGCAACCAGATATGTCGTCTCTCAGTGGGGCGTCATCCGGTATATGCTGAAGCATTTATGTAGGTTTCACAATCCTCAACTTCCTGTAATATTTTTCACAGGCCTACTTGAATATTTCCAGTAATCTGCATGCACATCCTTTTTGCTCATAGTTTAAATTTTCTAATCGTAAAAATTAAGTAGCCTACATCACATTCATCAAAATGAACGGTATAACATGGCATTACAGCCATATAGATTCACTTTCTTTTTTTGGTAAGCTCAGAAATTCTACACGAAAAAAGCACCACATCATCTCTGATGCAGTGCTTTTATAATCGCTAAAAGCGATCAACCGTGCCTTAGAATCCGTAGACCAGTGACAAACGTGTCGCTGAATCAGTTTCTTCAAACCCTGTTGGCGGGTTTGTGTCGTGGCGCACTTCATAAGACACGCGGCCAGAAAGCTTGTCACTGAATTTAGAAGTCACAGCTGCTGTGTTTACAATCTGGGTTGACTCTTCAGCATACAAAACACTTGTGAGGTTTGAGAAAGTCACCATTTCATTGATTGCATGTGAGAAGTCAGATCCCCCAAACACTGAGAAAGATGTTTCGGTATCAGCAGGAATTGTTGCTTGCCCTTCAACAACAATCGCTTTCACTTCATCATATTTCACACCCGGACCACCACGCACGGTCCACTTTGTGCGGTCACCGTCAAACACGTGATATCCAAGACCCACACCCGCAAATGTACGAGAGTCAAAACCTGTAAACTCATCACGTTCGTGTGAAACTTTACCAAAACCAAACATACGGTCTGTAATCAAACGGTCCACGTTTGCAGCAGCAAAAATACGGTTTTTAGATTCAACACCGTCAATCTCACCATAGTCAGCAGATGCTTCACCCGCATAAGTCCATTTACCGGATTCTTTAGCCAATTTCAGACCAAAGCCAATGTCACGCGTATCAGTGTTACCTGATGTTTGACCCGCACTTAATTGACCTTCACCAGACCAACCTTGGTTTGCTTCTTCTGCAACTGCTGTTGCGCTCACAGTTGAGAGCAAAGCGATTGAAACTAAATATTTTTTCATAATCTACGTTCCTATATTGGGAGGAACCGCGGACTATTATCAGCACATTTTGAATGGTAAACTAACTTTTCATTCATATGGCAGTCAGCTAGGCAAATCGCCCTGATTTCAGCCTAACAACAGCCCTTAACTACTGCACGAAACAATGAAACGTGGCATATTCCACACACTTTTTTCTACGCGTTTTTATTATCTTTCCCTCAAAACACACCAATCTGCTCATTAATATCTTCGTTTATGAAACGGGTGATCTGCCTTTAAAAAACGCGCTTGATCCTCACGCAAACTCACCCATATTAGGGCCCAACACACAGACCTTTTACTTACAGCCCGCTTTCTTGTGGCGCTCCTCCTCAGTCTGAACGGAACCTAAAATGGCTAAACTCCTATTCCTCGCCGGCAGCGCCCGCAAAGAATCCTGCAATAAGAAACTCGCAAAATATGGAAGTATTCTGGCAAAGGAAATGGGGGCAGAGACGACATTCATAGACTTGAAAGACTATGAGCTTCCAATTTTCTGCGAAGACTTTGAAGCTGAGAATGGAATGCCGCAAAACGCACAAAAACTAAAACAGCTATTTGATGCGCATGATGGTTTCTTCATCTCGTCACCAGAATATAACAGCGCCTACCCAGCACTCCTCAAAAACACCATCGATTGGATCACGCGACCAAGCCCAGAGCCTGCCCCGCATTGGGTGCCCTTCAAAGGCAAAGTAGCTGCAATCGCTGGCGCATCTCCCGGCACCCTTGGCGGTATGCGTGTGCTTGTGCCTCTGCGCATGCTCCTTGGCAATTTAGGTGTGCATGTCGTGCCAAATCAGGCAGCGATAGGAAATGGCTTTAATGCTTTCAATGAAGCAGGTGCCCTCATAAATGACAGTCAGCTTGCGCTCTTTGGCAGCGTCATCAAAAATTTGATTGATACAACCGATAAATTGAAAGCTTAAACCAATCAAGGATCAGCACAGGCGCAATTGGTCGCGTGTGCTGATCAAGCTTTTAAAACTAATATAGCTCCTATTCTGCACGGAGTCCGCACATGAATCGCATTCAAAGAACCGCCCAAGAGCGCCGCGCGCAAATCCAAGCTGACGCCGATGCTATGGGTATTGATGAAGCTTTCATCTCGCGTCTTGTCGATACCTTCTATGACTCTGTGCGCGCAGACCCCACAATCGGCCCAATTTTCAATGCCAAAATCGGTGACAACTGGCCGGCTCACTTAGCAACGCTTAAAAATTTTTGGTCCTCTGTTGCGCTAAACACAGGCACCTATTCAGGCCGCCCCATACCCGCACATATGGACGTAACCGATGCACGCCCACCCCATTTTGATATCTGGCTCAAACTCTTTCGTCAGACATTAGAAGACATAGCACCTACACCCGCCGCGATAGATTATTTCTATGTCCGCGCAGAACGCATAGGCAAAAGCCTACAATTGGCTATGTTTGGTCTCGATAAAATCCCGGGCCCAATTCCGCGCAATTAAATCAGCCACTTTGACGCGGGACAATCCACCACAACGACTCCACCCCTCCATCTTACATAGTCTTCTGCGTATATCTTCCAGATTTAGGAGCTAAGATGAGCCGGTATATTCTTGGAATTTTAGCACTTGCGGTCGCGGCATTGCATGCCTTTGCGGGCGGGCAAGAAATTGTAAAACCCCTCCTCGCATCAAACATACCCACCGCCTCAATAACCGTGCTCTATGCCTGCTGGCACATGGTCACAGTATTGCTGGCTTGGTCAGCCTTCGTATTCTGGAAAGGCGGCGCGGCTGCATTCCACTTTGGCCTGTTGTGGGTTGCCTCTAGTCTTGCTTTTCTATGGGCATGTGTCTTCGTCCCAACCACAATCGAGTTATTCATCGCTCCACAATGGGTATTGCTCGGACCAATTGGCTTATTTGCCCTCTGGTGCAACCACAAAGCCATTCAGCTGCGATCAAATTAAAACGGCATCAAATAAGCTGTCCGATATTTTGAATCACTAGGAAAGAAACTTCCAAATGGGCACTATTCCTGTTTTTTCCTAAACTATTACCTCAAGCTCTTGATACGCGCGCCGCAAAGCAACCTGGTTTTGCATAATGCACATGCAGATATTCCACATCGGAATAAGAAAACATTCCAACAATACATTCTTCTAGACTAATTCCGTCCACAACATCAGCATTCACCATCATATGGTCTTGAGAAAATGCACGCACAGACAACAAGCGTTCGCGCATCAATTTCGGCACCTCTCCAACACGCAATTGCGCTTGTTCCACACCTTCTCTCACAAAAATAGCATGGCTAGATGCATAGGGTGAATCTACAGGCAAATGCGCATATTGCACCAATATAAGACTTTCACCTACGCGCGCATCTTCAAGGCTGACACGGCATGGTGCCCCCGGACTAGCCGTCGCTGTATAGCGCACAGCCTTATGCGACACCAACGCTTCATCGGATAATGAGAACAAAAATTGGAAAGGTTCAGGAGAAAGTGCGTGAAACTGAAATGACATGAGAAACCCTCGCTGTTTGAATATACT
The DNA here is from genome assembly GCA_964351655.1 of uncultured Hyphomonadaceae bacterium. Classification (GTDB taxonomy): domain Bacteria; phylum Pseudomonadota; class Alphaproteobacteria; order Caulobacterales; family Hyphomonadaceae; genus Hirschia. The sequence goes on from CAYGPD010000023.1 coordinate 44,456, forward strand.
CAAATAGCGTTACCCACACATTCAATCTCGCTGTTTTCGGACCTTAAATTTACGTCTGTTGAAAGAAATCCACATTTGTCCAACGCCGCAATTCTTCAATCAGAATTTCTGGTGCACCATGTTGCTCTGTAGGACGAGTCACAACGATTTTCTCAATCGGAATACCCCATTTATCCATCACATCCAGCGCACTTAGCGTATGGCTGATTGCACCCAGATAATTCGCCGTAACCAATATGGCAGGCATTGCGAGATCTGCGATCAAATCAATGTTCAATTTCGTATCCGTCACAGGCGACATAATCCCGCCCGCACCTTCCACGAGGAATGGCGCTCCGTCTGCTAATAGAACTCTCGAATTTATAAAGGCGAGAATATCATCATAGTCTAAAGGTTGCCCCAAAGCACGCGCCGCCTGATTCGGCGCAATTGCAGCCTCAAAGCGACGCATACAAATGCGATTAATATTATCAGCCGTCACCTCGTCTCCAAGCGCAGCCAATATCTGACCCGCATCAGATTGTGGAAGCTCATTTTCAGAGAACCCACTCATAAGCGGCTTTACAGCGGCAGGCTTTAGCCCTTGTGCACGCCAGTCTTGAATCATGCGGCATGCCGTATAGGTTTTACCTATATCGGTGCCGGTCGCGGTTATAAAAACGCTACTCATGCTTATCGTCCCGATTTTTACGTCCTGAGTACACCTTTTGGCAGGTGCTTTTTTAAACTCTCGGCTAGAGACAGAATATCGTCAAGCTCATGAGAAGCTGAAAATGCAATACGCAATCGAGAACTTCCCTCGGGAACCGTTGGTGGACGGATTGCGGAAATATGAAATCCATCTTCCAATAACTTAGCTTGCACTTGCAATGCGACTTTGGCTTCACCCAACAATATAGGCACAATCGTGCTTGTGGGGACCGGCAATCCAAGCGCTTCAGTGAAAGCTTTCGTTTTACTCATCACATCCTTTGCAAGCTGCTTATCACACTCAATAATGCTTACCGCTTCTAGGGCTGCCCCTAAAACTTGTGGCGGCAGTCCTGTTGTGAATACAAATGTGCGTGCGCGACTAATCAGCAATTCAATAAACGCGGATGGTCCACACACATACCCACCATACACACCCACAGCTTTGGATAATGTTCCCATTTGAATAAGCGCTGGATTCTCCTGTTTGATAACGCCAAACCCATGCGCGTCATCTGTCATCATCCATGCGCCGAACTCTTCACATAGCGCTTGCAAATCTTGTAAAGGCGCTAAATCACCATCCATTGAGAATACGGTTTCAGTCAACAGAAGCACACGCGCACCATCGGGCAAGCTCTGCATTTGCAGCCGAGCATCAGACACATCATTGTGCTTAAACAGACGTACTTCAGCCCCAGACAACTGCGCCCCCGCATGCATACAAGCGTGCGACAACTCATCCATCACAACAACATCAGATTTACCTACAAGAGCTGGGATTGTTCCCATATTCGCCATATAGCCTGAGCCAAACACGCGGCACGCCTGTAGCCCTTTTATGCGTGCAATTTTACTCTCAAGCTCATGGTTTAAGGGGCTATCCCCCGATACCAGTCGCGATGCCCCAGCTCCCGCACCGTAGCGAATTGCCGCAGCACCTGCCGCCGCTATCACTCTTGGATTTTGTGAAAGCCCCAAATAATCGTTATCACAGAAGGAGATAGACGCTTTCCCATTGCGAACAATAGCGCCACCAACACCGCGCGTAGTCGGATCTAGGCCACGTTTTAAGTCTTTTGCCTGAAGTTTATCGAGTTTAGCTTGCGCAAACGCGTTCAATTCATCAACTTGGCTAGAATTAGCAGATTTACGAGAAATGATAGACCTCAATATAGGTTAAGTGGAAACGGCAAGCTGCAACAGCGAATATGAAAGTAATATAAAATGGGTTCGGATACATCCAAAATCGAATGGCTTGAGACAGGTTTAGATCACATCTGGCTTCCCTATACACAAATGCAGACAAACCCAAAACCGGCAGCCGTTTCTCATACCCAAAATGCAACCATATATCTAGAAGACGGCACACAATTAGTTGACGGAATTGGCTCGTGGTGGACCAATGTTCACGGATATAACCACCCTAAACTCAAAGAAGCACTGATTAAACAGTTAGATACCATGCCCCACATCATGTTAGGTGGGTTAGCACATGAATCAGCATATACACTAGCCTCCCGCTTGGCACAGGTGACGCCGGGTGATCTTTCACGCACATTCTTTGTTGAATCAGGCTCTGTTGCTGTCGAAGTTGCGATGAAAGTAGCCGTTCAGTTCTGGCTCAATACAACCGGAAAAGTACGCCCCAAATTCATGTCCTTTAAAGGAGGATACCATGGTGACACTTTCGCAGCCATGTCTGTTTGCGATCCTGACGAAGGAATGCATTCTCTTTTCGGACCCTCCCTTCCGAAACAGTACGTCTTAGAGCTACCCGAAGATGAAGACAGCAAATTCTTATTTGAAGACATATTAGAAGATCGTGATGATATCGCTGCTGTCATTATAGAGCCACTCATCCAAGGTGCTGGCGGTATGCGAATGCATTCACCCGAAACATTGCGCTACATCCGCGAAACCTGCGATAAGTACGAAAAACTTTTAATATTCGACGAGATTTTTACAGGCTTTGGACGCACAGGCCACATGTTCGCCGCCAATGCAGCTGGCGTGGTGCCCGATATCATGACCGTAGGCAAAGCACTAACAGGCGGCATCACACCCCTCGCCGCCACCATTGTCACGGACCGAGTTTACAATGTCTTCCATGCCGATGACCCAAACAAAGCCCTCATGCATGGCCCAACCTTTTCAGGTCATGCACTTGCCTGTGCTGTTGCTATGGCGTCCATCGATCTTCTCGAAGAAGAAGGCGCACTGGAGCGCGTAAAAAGCATAGAAGCCCAGCTTGAACGCGAATTGCGTCCTCTTGAAGCCCGCGACGATGTTAAACAAGTCCGTATTTTAGGCGCAGTCGCAGCTGTTGAATTGCTCAAAGGATTTGACCTCGCGGCCATTCGCCAACGCTTTATAGACAACGGCGTTTTCATCCGCCCACTCGGCAATGTGATATACTTATCACCGTCTTTTTC
>CAYGPD010000024.1:0-45962 GCA_964351655.1 uncultured Hyphomonadaceae bacterium
AATGCACTAGCCTTCCAAGCTATGTACCTCGGTTCGATTCCGTGTACCCGCTCCAAAATAAAGTATAGAGACCTTTTCTTTCCCTGATACTTTGGCTCAAAAAGCACTTACAACAAATTGCTAAATACTGTAGAATTCACCCAATGACGCTGCGTCATGGTGTGTAACTTGCTTTACTTTTAATAAGATTACAAAAATGTCCTAAGTCGGACATCACAAATGGCTAAAATTTAAAATTCCTATACACTCTTGCATTATATCGTTTTTTATTAAGGCCATCTCTAATACTTGGAAAGTATCCTTTAAAGTAAAGTCATAGATAAGATAATACTTAAGTTTATATTCCAGCTAAGCTATACTAATAACAGCAGACTAGGCATGTTTGTAGTCTCTAATTAAATGCATCGGACTTCGGGTGAGCGAATGTTAAATCAATCCAACAACAATACCGTTGCTATTGTTATTGCTGCATACAACGCCAACCAAACGATCGAGAAAGCCGTGCGCTCCGCTCTGCTTCAAAATATTGTATCACAAGTGATTGTCGTCGATGATGCATCTCAAGACAGCACACCAGAGACAGCATTATTAGCTGATGACAATTCTGGCAGGCTCTTAGTTCTAAAGTTACCTCAAAATGGGGGCCCATCCATAGCAAGAAATCTCGCACTTAAACACGTAACAGCAAGTTGGTTTACGGTATTGGATGCTGACGATTATCTTTTAGAGGGCCGTATAGAAAAATTAGTCTCTCTGGCAGGAAATGAATACGACTTGTTAGCCGATGATATGTGGCTACTTCAAGAAGGTGCGCCTCCAGAAACTATGGTGCCAATGCTCGAAATTCCTCACACAAATGATGTATCCCCTCTCTCGTTAGAATCTTTTATACAAGGAAACTTACCCCAAAGGGGAAAACTGAGACGTGAGCTGGGCTTCCTTAAACCAATCATTCGCAAAAGCAAATTAGACACAGCAAACTTGCAATATAACGATAAAATGCGCCTAGGCGAGGACTACGACCTCTACGTCCACCTTCTGGCTGCTGGTGCAAATGCGGGCCTAACCAGCACGCAAGGCTATGTTGCATTACGTCGATCGAACTCTTTGAGTGGGATGCACGGACACGTCGAACTCGAAAATTTTTACTATGGCACTATAGCCCATCAAAAACTTCCCAACCTATCCGCACAAGCTAAGCGTCTGGCAGCACAAGCCCGCACGAATGCCTCAAGGAAGTATAGATGGGCCAAAATGATCCATGATGTAAAACAACACGATGTAAAAGGTTTTTTTGCAAATTTCGCAACCTCACCAGACAATATATTGTTCTTGTTATACAACTTGGCCCAATCTATGCAGGACAGACTCACTAAGAAGTCCAATAAAACTCAAAACAGCAATAGCAAAGTCATTCTAGATCAATAAGTCCTCGTACTTTCTACTGCAAAGTAATGTCCAAAGGCGCTCTATTGTACTTTTGTATAGATTTGACGCGCAAATTCAATCAATCTAAAAAATTCAACAAGAGATATTAAGACTCTCTTGTGAAACGCCACTGTATATTTACGTCATCAGAGACCTTATTGACTGGTGAATTTTATGAACAGTTACGCTTCCATACAAAATAACGATGCTCGCGTCATTGATCTTCATGCGTACAAATACTCTTCAAGAGCACACGACACCAAAGAACCAGACATTATTGCAGAGGACAGATGGCCAGCGTGGAAATCTTCTCTATTTGTCGTTACGACATGTAGCGCATTTTGGATTTCGATTGCTATGGCTCTTCGAGCAATCTTCTAAATTACATAAGCAAATATTCTAAGCATAAAAAAGCCCCTCCACATTTCGATGTGGAGGGGCTTTTTTAAAACGAGGCAATTAAATTTAAGAAATTTAAGCCGTGCGCACACTCTTCTATTTAGTATGCACCTTTGCCGAGCAAAACAGCTGGAACCGATACAAATAGGATTTTGATATCACCCCATAGAGACCATTCACGAACATATTTAACATCAAGCTGAACACGTTTTTCAAAACCTGTGTCGCTGCGTCCACTAAGTTGCCATAACCCCAAAACTCCAGGACGAACGCTGCAATATACAGTGAAGTCAGACATACCACCATAATCCGGTGTTTCAGCACGTGTTATGGTGCGCGGACCAATAACGGACATCTCGCCTTTAAGAATATTAATTAGTTGCGGCAATTCATCCAAACTGGATTTGCGCAGAAAATGTCCAACATTTGTTATACGTGGATCTTTTTTCAGTTTCTTAAACTTGCGCCATTCTGCGGCTGCTGTCGGATCACTATCCAACACTGCTTTCAGCTGAGCCTCAGCGTTCAATACCATTGTACGAAATTTGTAGCAGTAGAACTCTTTGCCATCGACACCGATGCGGCGTTGCTTAAAGAGCGCTGGCCCACCATCATTCATTTTGATCAATATCGCGACCAAAACATATAGTGGGAACAAAAACACTAGCATCCCCAAAGCTAAAACAATATCCATAGCTCTTTTGGTTTTACTCAGACGAGCTTTAGACCAGTTGCTCTGGTTTTGCTCCACTCCGCCCAATCCACCAACGAAGCTACCTTCTATAATTGTATTGTGTTTCACAGCTATTCATCCCATTTGCGTGTTCTACACAAGGGTCCTCGCAAGAACCGCGCCAGTTCACATTCAACTTCCAAATTGATCTGCAAAACTGTAAAAAACACTCTTCAACTCTACACTTGGAAACCCCACATCCCCCGTCTAAGAGGGAGAAATTTCACACTATCAAGATACCCAACCCGATTTGTGAAACTATTTTGGTACAAATAAACCAACAGAACAGAATTGCAATCAGTTAATGTTGTTTTTCTCCAATGAAGGGAATTTATTTAACATCACTCAACGAAAACTCCACCTGTCAGTATTTAAATCCACAAGAAGATGCTCAATACTCTACATGTTCAATAATAACACAAATACAGGAAACAGAATCCCCACATATTATGTACATATAAGAATAAAAACTATCTCGTTATTTAAACAAACCAACTCGATACAATTACATAACTAAGCTCCTGCCTAAACTCTACTCGACGTTCGCTCGCAGCCCCGCGATCGCCCGCATCTAAAAACCGCTGTCTCAATTCAATTCTGCACTAAACCTATTGAGAACGAAATTTCGTATATAAAAATGCATAGCTGGAGCCTCCATATTGCACATAGTCGAATCACTTCAATCATTTTGAGGCGACACGCCTGTTTCGATCTGACCCCTCAACGAGTACTGCATTACAGTTCAATGGCAAAATAGCGGCGGGACACTTAGAATTGCATCAAATGTTCTCGCTATTTGTACTTAGAACAATGTCGCTCAATAGCCTCGACTACCTGGTATCGTGCGGAAGTATTTTTACTACATCCCCTTTATTCCGCTATTGTTCGTGACAACATCGTATTGCAGTTCGCTTTTTAAAATACCAACCTGTTGATGTTTCCAAAAGAGCAACCAGTCACTCCAATTATGAGACAACAAGTTGTTGCAACACCTCTAACACACTCCAATGACAGAAATGACGCACTAATACCTCAGCAATGTTGAACATACCTCGAACTTAGTGAAATCGTCAGAAAAAATACAAACACTATTGAACGATATCAGGATGTTTCCTGAGAACCGCACAAATATTAAGCAAAGAAAGAAAATGGTGGAGGGAGCTGGATTCGAACCAGCGTACGCAAGGCGGGCGGATTTACAATCCGCTGGATTTAACCACTCTCCCATCCCTCCACGGGACGCAACGTTTTAAAACGTCGGCAAGATCAGTGCTTGACGAAGCCTTCGGAACAATCCAAAGCCTGCTCGCAACAACCTTACGAAGGGCGCTTTATAGACATGAAGAACAAACCACGCAACTGGTCAAATGCTGACAACTCAAAAAAGTTTGAAAAAAAGCAAAAAAATACGACTTATCAACAGCTTCCAGAAGGTGAAGTCTGGATTTGGGGCGTTCATGCCGTGTCTTCAGCCCTTCAAAACAGCTCTCGGAAGAAAATTCGCGCTTTCTTCAGTCGAAATGGAGCACAGAAATTAGGGTTGGACCCAGAACAACTTCCTCACTTTGCACAACTAGCTGACCCTAAAGACATTGATAAGATTCTTCCTCCCGATTCAGTTCACCAAGGAGTCGCTCTACATGCCCGAGAACTAGACGGTGAAGACTTTGAAACCATCCTAACAAATGGCGATGGCCCAATCGTGATTCTTGATCAAGTCACAGACCCTCAAAATGTTGGTGCAATCTTTCGATCCTGCGCTGCCTTCGGTGCGAAAGCGGTCATCATGCAAACGCGTAACTCCCCTACGCTTGGTGGAGCCCTCACCAAAGCCGCTGTGGGCGCAGTAGACATCATTCCGGAAGTTGCCGTCGTAAATCTATCTCGCGCGGTAAATGCGCTCACGGACGCCGGATGGTGGGTTGTTGGTATGGATGGAAATACCGACACCGAAATAGAGCAAGCTTTTGATACACCCGCCCCTCTTGCAATCGTAATGGGAGCAGAAGGCTCAGGCATTCGTCAACTCATTGCTAAAGGCTGCAGCCAGTTGGCGAAAATACCAATACAAGCCCAAATGGAGAGCCTAAACGTTTCTAACGCTGCCTCTATCGCACTTTACGAAGCACAAAGACGAAGCCGCAGAAAAACCTAACGTTCATTAAGGCTCGCACATTTATTGCATCTTCATATACCAGATAACTATATTCAGCTGGTAGATTGAAGATGCCCGACCAAAAAATTGAACATCCGGTAAATTGCTCTGTTACTATCTCTGTCGCAACGTTCCAGCGCAATAAACAACTTGCTGAATTACTAACAAGCATCCAAAATTTGGATATTGGCGAACTACAGCAACAAAATATAAGTGTTTCAATCGTGGACAATGATCCTGAAGGTGGAGCCAAAGAGTGCGTAGGTATCGCTGCTCAAAACTTCCCCTTCCAGCTTAATTATATTCAAGAAAAACGTCGCGGCGTGAGCTTTGTGCGAAACACCGCACTCAAAAAAGCGATTGATAATGAAGCAGACTTTATCGCCTTTGTCGACGACGACGAAACCGTTTCAGAGCAATGGTTGTTGGAGCTATTAAAGGTGCAATCCAAAACCCAAGCAGCTGCTGTTTTCGGCCCAATAAACTCCACCTACTTAGATAGCTGTCCGGAATGGATCCGGCTCTGGAAACCACATGCTACACTCATAGAAAGTGATGCAATTTGCACAGTTCCAGGCGGCACATGCAATGCCCTCATTTCCATGAAAGCAGTTGTAGAAGCTAATCTTCGATTTGATCCACGGATGAATTTATCAGGTGGAGAAGATACATTGTTTTTCTATCAAATGATTGATGCCGGCTATTCACTCGCGAATTCAGCAAACGGCATTGTAAATGAACCTATCCCTGAAAACCGCACAGAACCAAGCTGGCTGTGGAAACGCTGGTATCGTACAGGCATAACTGATGCTCTTATCCTAAATCGCAACATCTCAACCTTTGCCAGCAAAACAAAAGCTCTCATTGGCGGCACAGTTAGAATACTGGTCGGTGCTGCTGGAGCAGCTTTCTTACACATTCTTAGCCTAGGAAAGCTAAATCGCTCCACCATGCAGCAACTCTATATAATGTGTCGAGGTTGCGGCATGGTAGCATTTAGCTTTGGTAAAACCTACGAAGAATATGGGTCCCAAAAAGCAGATTGAATAGACTTCAAATCCACTTTGTTTGGATCAGACACCTCCGCCAAATTTTTCGGCCCACGCTTCAACTTGACTATCTTCTATCTTAGCGAACAGTACGTCAGGCGGTGTTACTTCTAGACCAATCGGAAGCGCGTTTAAAAGTGCTCCGATATCATCACCAAATTTGAACGTACGATTGGCGTGAGGAATATTCAAAGCATCTAATATTTTCTTCCCAGTATCAGGAATTATTGGCAGAGCAAGCAAACCAAATAACGCAACTAAATTTAATCCATATCGCACACCAACAGCAGCGGCATCTTTATCTGTTTTGAATTTCACCCAAGGCTCAGCTTTAGTAAGATATTCATTCCCAGCAGCCCAAATCGCACGCGTTTCAGCAGCAGCTTTTCTAAATTCCATATTCTCATAGTGAGACACTAATTGGGGCAGTCGAACTTTGAGTTCACTTTCTATCCAAGCCTCAGCTTCTCCAGCTTGCCCTTCATCGGGTAATTTTCCATCAAACTTGGACACCGTATACTTTGTGATCCTATTGACGAAATTTCCAAGGACATTGGCTAGATCTGAATTCACAGTCGATTGAAAGCCTTCCCACGTAAAGCCTGCATCAGATCCTTCAGGCGCATTTGCAATCAGATACCAACGCCAATAGTCTGCCGGCAATAAGTCCAGCGCTTGATCCATAAATACGCCGCGCTTTTGGCTAGTGGAGAATTTTCCACCATACCAAGTGACCCAATTAAACGCCTTCAGCTTATCAACGGTTTTCCACGGTTCTTGAGATCCAAATATAGTGACTGGAAAAGACACAGTATGGAATGCAACATTATCTTTTCCCATAAATTGTACGTAGGAAACGTCTGCGCCTCCCTTATCTTTGCGCCACCAACTTTCCCAATCGCGCCCCTCTCCGGCCTCAGCCCACTCCTGTGTCGCTGCTATGTATTCAACTGGTGCATCAAACCACACATAAAAAACCTTATCCTCAAACCCAGGACGTGGCTTCCCATCTTTTAGAACCGGAATCCCCCATTTCAAATCTCGTGTGATTGCGCGGTCCTGCAACCCTTCATCCAACCACTTATATGCGATTGATCGCGCCAATTGCGGCCATGTCTCTGCCTCATCCACCCATGCACGAATAGTGTCCTGCATTTTTTCTTGAAGAAGAAAAAGATGAACCGTATCGCGTATCTCAATATTTTTAGATCCTGACACGGAAGAATATGGCTCGATCAAATCGACAGGATCTAGCAAACGCCCACAACTATCACACTGATCCCCACGCGCCTTTGTATATTCACAATGAGGGCACGTCCCCTCCACATAGCGATCAGGCAAGAAACGTCCATCGTCAATGGAATAAACCTGCTTGGAGGTGCGCTCTTCAATCAGACCATTCTCTTCCAGTTTTTCAGCGAAATGTTGAGTAAGAATAGCGTTTTGTTCACGCGATGAACGTCCAAACCAATCAAATGAAAGATTGAATCCCTCTCCTGCTCTTTTTTGGATATCGTGTTGTTCATCACAATATTCTTGAACAGTGACACCGGCATCTGCAGCAGCTAGTTCTGCCGGTGTACCATGCTCGTCAGTCGCGCAGATATATAGCACGTCATCACCCAATAACCGCTTGAAACGCGCATAGACATCAGCAGGAAGCATAGAGCCAGCTAAGTTTCCCAAGTGCTTGACACCGTTAATGTATGGAAGCGCGGAAGTTATCAGAATACGTGACATATTACTTTTCTGTCATAATAGAGTAGAGTAACAAATAAGGCCGAAGCATACGCAAATAAGTACGGCCCTATTAAACGGCAATAGCGCACTGTTTAACGCGCTATAAGCCTAAAAGAAAAGAGCCGGTTTCACAGGAGGGTAAAAAGATGCCGAGAATTGGCGGAATTAACGTAGTTGGCGTACTATTAGCGACAATAGCATTCTATATGGTCGGCTTTGTATTTTATGGAGTCATATTCACTTCAGAGTGGACAGCTCAAACGCTGGCCATGAGTGGTGTGGCGGATATTGATTCGATTCGCCAAATGTCTCCCGAACGCCTTGAGTCTGCTTGGTATGAAGCATTTCCTAACGCATCTACTAGCCTCTCTATGGGCTTAGGCTTTGTCAGCACACTTGTAACAGTCGCAGTGCTCGCCATAGTTTTACGCCAACTTACATCAGGCGCTACTTCAATAATTTCTTATGCTGGATATGGCCTCCTTATCGCGTTAGGATTTTCCGTCACTGGTATAGCTTACGACCATATATATGCAGCAAAACCAATGATTTTAATGTGGATCGATGTGGGACATGTCATCATTGGGTACATGCTAAGTGCGATTGTTTTGTCTTTCTTCGATTAGATAAAAACATCGTCTTTGTACTGCGCGGCATTTTTTTCAAAAAAACTAAAAAAAGGACTTGCGTACTGCCGCGCAAAAGATTAGTTACTGCAACTCTTCAAGGTGTGCCGGCTTAGCTCAGTTGGTAGAGCAGTTGATTTGTAATCATCAGGTCGCGAGTTCGACTCTTGCAGCCGGCACCACTTGAAGATTGATTTCGTTAGATAAAACGAAATATTCTTCTCATAAAAATTATACGAATTTTCAGTCTCACTATAGACTTAACAAAAGCGTGCACAAAAAAAAAGCAGCCATCTCTAACCGAAATGACTGCTTTTGAATTTAGTACATACATGCCTCATTCAGTTGGAAAAAGTGCATCCAAACCTGCATGTGATAGTTCTGTTTCCGCTGTTTTAAATGCCGCTTCTGCATACTGAGCACGCAATTCTTTTGATCGAAACAATTCTATCATGCGGTCAGCATACTCTCTTGGCGTCTCTGCACGTAGCACTGCAGCATCTAGAGCATCTCCAAACCCATCCACCCCCATCGGGTAAGAAACAACGGGCATGCCAAGCGCTAGATATTCAGCAATTTTAATCGAAACACCCGACGCTAAACGTGTGGACGCAATACCAATAGCATCAGGCCCCGCCAAATCAGCAAGATCAGGAATACGCCCAAGAATATCAACATTCGGCGTTGTAGCAGCACTTGGTGTTGCATGCCCAATATCACCTACAACCTTCAGTCTCGCATTTGGTTCTGCTTCTAATACTAGTGGCCAAATCTCGTCCAAAAAGTGCACTAAAGCATCACGATTCCCAGCGTGATTAGCTCCAACATAGACAGCACATGCGTCATCCCTCAGTTTTGCTGCATCACGTCTCGTTGTAACCATTGGACGCAACCAAGCATGTTCCGCATCTGGACGCACTTTTTTTACAGCTTCCAATTCGTTTCTGGATGCATAGATAAATCCATTTGCATCTGCAAAACGTGCGACCTCATCTTCGAAGCTCAATTCAAAGTGATCTGGCTCCCACCCTGACTCCCGAAATGTTTTCGCACGATGTGAAAACAGGTCATGATGAAAAACAGCTTTTTGCTTCACTTCCGGCAAAAGGGAAAAAAGCGGGCCAAGTGAAGAATATTCAACTACAACCATTTCTGGCTTCAACGCTTGGACAATTTTAGCTGTCCTCTGCAGTTCTGATTTTGACGGCACAACTCCAAGCAAAGAGGTTACTTTCGTAAAGCCTCCTAGATTTATTTTTAGCTTAGAGAGTCCGGCTACGCCAATTCGCCAAATGAACCGTGCCCATACTTTGGGAGATGTCGACACGTATGTGCCTCCAATCTTAAGTGTTGACGGCCAATGAATAATTGCACGCTCTGTAAATTCACCTTGAACTTTACACCACGCCTTATTTCCAATCGCGGTATCCGGAAGACAAACAAGCCGAACCTCATATCCCGCTTGAATCGCAGCATCCATACACGTGCGTAAATACACAGCACTGCCCGAACGCATATCATCTAAGCGACGGTTTGTAACAAACACTGCTAGGCGTTTGGATTGATCTGGCATGTAACAACTCTCCACTCCCGCTTCATAGCGAGACAAAACTTTTAGGCTCAACCTCAATTTTGCAATTAAAAGGCCAGCAATTTGGGGAATTTCATACTATAGATTCAACATATAGCAGAAAATATAAAAGCGCCCCTACACGTTTTCACATGCGGGGCGCTTAAATATCGAACGAAATACTAGTTGTTGATGTAGTATTTTGAATAAGCTTTATAGTTACTCAATGCCGCACCTGAGTGTTTCGATAGGCGCTTCAAGTCAACAAATGTAAGAGCTACACCTGCAACATTTGCGTTGAATTCACGTAAGACACCGAGGGTTTGTGTCAAAGCTGCACGGCTTGTGCGACGCCAACGAGCAGCAACCAGAACCTGATCAGATTTAGCCGCTATCACACGTGTTTCAGCCATCAATAGAATTGGCGCAGTATCTACAATAATCAAATCATAATCTACTTTGAGGCGCTCAATCATTGCATCAAACGTTTTTGACCCGAATACATCACGAGATGTTTTACGCGTCGACGTAAGCGGCAATATATCTAGTTCCGTTTCTGCATCACGGTGAATTGCATCTTGAAGCTCGATTTCACCCAATAGGTATTCCACAAGGCCAACTTCAGGCTTCAATCCTGATGTCTCTGTCAATTGGTGACGACGGAAGTCTCCATCAATCACCAAAGTACGAGAACCAGTCATCGCAGACATACGTGCCAGTGATAGTGATAGACTTGTTTTACCTTCAGCAGGGAAAGAAGACGTTACTGTCACCAATTTGGCAGGGTTATCGATGTTTGCAAACTTCACTGAAGCTCTAAGGTTTCTCATAGATTCCGCAAAAGCAGACATCGGATGCTCGATGAGATATTTCCCAGGCTGAACCTTTGTCCCGATACCTGATGGCAACAATGGTACGTTTCCAAGGAATGGAACTCCATTACGCTCTTCAATCTCTTCTCCAGATGATACACGGTTATCAAGAACTTCCATGATCAACACAATTGCACCTGCAACTGCTATCCCAAGGAAGAGACCAAGCGCAAGATTTACAGCTTTGCGCGGCAATGCAGGCGAAAGAGGCACATCAGCATACGCAAGCACGCGAGAGTCTGCATCTTGAATAGATTCTTGTTGGTTTGTTTCTTTAAACTGGGACAAGAAATCTTCATACAGAGTACGTGATGCATCTGCATTTCGCTCTAGCTCACGCAATCGTATTGTTGCGCGGTTATTCTGAGACAATTCAGATTTAAGGCTGTTTGAGCTTTCACGCAAACTATCTAGGCGACGGCGAGAAATAGACACCTCGCTCTCGAGACTCGATACGATACGGCGCACCTCAGCATCAATTTGCGCGCGAAGATCTTTTTCTTCACCCACAATTGAAATCACATCCGGGTGGCGTGGTCCATATTTGGTTTCAAGGTCTGCGCGTTCACGCGTAATTTGAGCTTGCTGTGTCCGCAAATTACGGATCACATCAGATTGAAGTGCTTCAGACATTGCTTCAGCGCCCGCTCCAGCATTCAGCGAGTTACGAACAGCCGTTAGACGCGCGCGTTTTTCTGAATACTCAGCTTCCTGAGTGATCATTTGCGCAGTAATGTCTGAAATCTGCTGTTCAGTAAGTGTACTACCTTTCGTGCTCAACAAACCATTTGCTGAACGGTAAGCTTCCACAGCACTCTCGGCCAAATTCAATTCTTGACGAAGTCCAGACAAACGCTCGTCCAACCAAGCATTAGTACGGCGCGTTTCATCAAACTTTGTATCCAACTGATCGACAAGATACTGGTCTGCGACCGCATTTGCGATTAATGCAGATCTATCTGCATCAACACTGCTCGCCGTTACCAAGAATAGAAATTTGCGTCCATCTCGTTCTGCTTTAACTTGACCAGCTAGAATCCGAGCTGCCTCGTCAATTACAGCCTGAGCTTTCTCTTCTTCAGTGAGAACAGCTTCTTCCTTAACTTCAGTCTCTCCACCAGGAATAAGAGATTTAATCACATCAGTGACACGGCCCTTGAACACTTCCATCGAAGAAGGAACATATAAAGATGGATTAAATTCAGGGTATTTTTGAAGCTCCAATTTACGCACAACACGCTTTAAGAGCACAGGACTTGTTATAATTTCAAGCTCTGTTTCAAATACACCTGGTGCCTCTGGCAATCCCGAAAGAACACCAACATCGAGGACACTATTTTGTCGTTGATCAACAATCACTTTGGCGGAGGATTGATAGATTGGTACCATTTGAAATGTCATGAAAGCGACAATCGAGAAAATTGTCGCGACGACTATCAAAAGTAACATCAAATTCCGTCTAACAGTACGAACGACCTGAGAAAGACTAATCACCTGACTCGGTCCACTCTGACTGCCTGGAAACGAACTTATCGCGTTCGATTCAATTGGATAAGGATATGCCTTGGTCAAAACTCTGGTCCTTCAGCGCTAAACAGCTGTTATTATACTATTAAAATTGATAGCCTTTCGGCTCTCCCCTATGGGAAGAGCTTCAAGCCAACACCAACGACGGTTTGATCATAATTACGTCCACGGTTCACGTTGTCTGAATCGCGACTGAAAAAACGAAGGTTGAAATCAAGGTGAGCATTCGGGTTCAACTTATAAACCGCGCCCGCTCCGATATCGAAAAAGTCTTGGTTATATGAAGCCACATTGTTACCTTCGAACTCTTCAACACCGACATTCGTTGAAGCAGACAAGATAATGTTGCGTTTCAATTCGTGATCTATACGGAATTCACTGCTCGTAACCAAAGCAGATGGAATATCAATTTGACCTGTATCCGATGAGTAACGGTCCACACCAACTGAAAGTGTTGTCAATGCAGTTGGAAGCCATTGGATATCGGCATTTACCGCTAAGCCCTCAAGATCTTCAAAGCGAGTATCTTCACGCTCTTCGTGTAAATAACCTACAGCAACTTCACCACGCAATAGAGAAGACAGTTGAAAGCTTGTTCCAACAGTCGCTCGGTATCCCTCAGCATCACGTCGTATATCATTGTTAGGATTTAAGTCAGTTAGGTTTATGTCTTCGCTGTAATCACGCTCATAAGTTAGGGCTTGAACAAACACAGCAATATCTGGATTCAAAGCGTAGCCAGCGCGTGCTGTTATCTCAGTTTCATTGAAGTCACGGAAAGAACGGTCATCAATGGCACTATTGTTCAATGTAACATTGTCAAAAGAAAGTTGACGTGAGTTAACACCCAAAGACAACTGAACTGCATCGCGCGTAAAGTTCGCCGCACCGCCAATTGTTGCTACATCATATTCAGCCGGTTCAGATGGTGATGTCGCCAGATCAACACTTCCACCCCAGAGCCCACGTTGTTCTGTTAGACTTTGAGCACCTGCATTTACAGTGAAATTAAACTCACGTGTTACATCTAAACGACCACGCAAAAAACCACCTAGATTTGTGTGACTTTCATCACCATTATCTGTGTACTCATTGTGATCTGCTTCAGCTGTAATTCCTAAGGAGTGACGTCCCCAGTCTGACTCTAAATTCAGAGCAGGTGTTACAGATACAATAATGTCTGAAACTTCTTCTGTTTCCAAAGCATATATGTTCGAATTTGACTCTACGCCCAGACCAAGCTCTGGTTGGAACTTGAAAGAGCCCACGCGAATAATACGGGGTTCAAATTCAGGAAGGTAATGCTCCCCGGCTCCGACAATACGGTCTCTGCTGAACATGTTTTCTTGAGCGACGGCAACTTGCGTTCCGATAACTGTTGTCAGCGCACCAACACTTATAGCTTTGATCAATTTGGACACTTGCATCCCCTTTTAGTTTTCGCACATCGTGCACGAGACCTAGATTTCCCCAACTGGAGCAATTTCGAGGCCAAGATTTCACCACAGGTGAGAATTATTCGGTTTTTACGACTTTTTCTTAAAAAAACATCGCCTAACCTAGAATTTGACGTCACCTACCCGCCAAACTCACAATTTTGCAGACTTCTAACTCAAAGACACCTTCAATCAGGTTCAATTGCAAAGTAGAATTTTATACTTGCAATTCACGCCCGATTGACATCAGAAAACAAAACCTTAATTTAATTTACTAAAACAAATATAAACACAGCGACAATTTCGTCTTACGATGTAAACTTCCAAAGCTATCCTTCGCTAAGTGTTCAAATCTGGTACAAATGTGTACATATTTTGACGTGAACACTTAAAATGTTGGTTTCTCAATTTAAACTAAGTATTTTTTTCTAGCGATTGCGCAAAACTGGCCCAAGATAAAGCCAAGAGAACGTGGGTGCCTCCATATGCTCTCAAATACGCCTAATAAGTGTTTAGATTTTAAATTTTCTACTATCTGTTGAAAAACATGCGTATGCTCTAACCGAGTCCTATGCAAGCGAGCTGCCTTGATTTCCTCCGATGACATCTTGCCGCTATGACGCTCATCAAACCTACGAGCAGCACAAACAAGTTGCTCAGTAAGCTTGGTATTTAGTCGATGTGATATCGATCCTGCCTCAACCCGATAGGCATATTTCGCGATCGGCTCAAAAATCATGCGTCCACCATTCGCGAGAACATCCGCTACAAGATAATAATCTTCCGAATTTCTCAGCTTTTCGTCATATTGAAGAGCATGTTGTTTTAGGAACTCGCTCGAAAATAGTGGCTTCAAATACCCTAACGCTGGCTTCGAAGACATTATCATATTGCACCGAATATAGTGCTCAAGGTTGATAATGTGACGTTCAGAAAATTCTTCATGCTCTAGGAAGGGCCCATGGTCAATCAAGTTGCCATTCACATCAACGCGTACAATATTATCTACAATAATATCTGCACGTTCTGCGTCCGCAGCACTCACCAATGCAGCAAGACGATCAGGTAAATAAGAGTCATCAGCATCTAGCACCGCAATATATCGCCCAGACGCAACTGCAATTGCCATATTTCGCGCAGCCGAGGGCCCGCTATTTTGGGGCAACCTATATACCTTAAGCCGCTCGTCCTCTTCTGCCAGCTTCAACACCACGTCATACGTTTGATCGGGAGAAGCATCATCCACAACGATGACCTCTAAGTTCACCCCTTCTTGCGACAAAGCTGACTTAATCGCATTGTGGATAAAGTCCTGCGCGCGCCACGCAGCAATAATCACACTAACATCCGTTTGAGTCGTCATAACCTATCCCACAGTCCAATAAATCGAGCGCTTTCACTTACATTCTGTATTCATCAATCACCGCTATGATTGTTTTTCTTTTGCCAGCTCTTTCCACTGCGATGAAGTTGAAAGGCGAGGCTTTGCCTGGCGTTCAAAATGACTTTTTGGTATCAAAATAGTCTTGAAAGAGAGTGCTGTAAGCCCGCCAAGGAACAGCATTATTTTATTCATTTCAAACACATTATACAAATCTGATTCTGTCATCGAACGCGCTAATGAAACCAATGTAATCAAAAGAAAAAATGACGCACTCAAATCTTGCCGACGAAACCAGTTCACAACAGCTCGCCACAATACAAAGGCTAGAGACAACAGCATAAATCCAAGTCCAACGAAACCTAAATGAACCGTGATTTCAAAATAGGAATTGTGAAATGAAAACCGTGTGTATTCTTCTTTGAAGAAATACTCCAACCAACCTTCGGCATCACCACGACCTAACTGCCAGAACCCTTCTGCACCTAATCCAAATATTGGATTTTCAGGTATTAGTTCCTTCGCGTAGACCCATAATTCAGTTCGCCCCGTTAAAGTCGTGTCTTTTCCTAGGCTATCCAAAAATGCGACGATCGGGCCATCAACAAACATCGACATACCGATGATCAACCCGATTACTGCCAAAGATACCGCGCCGATAATCAACACAACAGAAGCTGATTGAACTTTTGTAACAGACTTCCAGACCGTTCCCATCACCATCATGACTGCAAAAGACACAATAGCGAGAACAAGCGATGTTGCGGACTCAACTTTAACAATACAAAGGAAAGTCAGCGGCAAAAGCACTCCAGCCAACCACTTTTCGAGGATAAATGTTCTAGTCTCAAACAGCATGAACAAACAGGCTACGAACAAAAAGAACATTCGATTAGCAACGAGGTTTTTTTCTACAAACCCCATAGGAAGATCATAAGGACCGAGGCTTGGTAAATGCATGAACACAACAGCAGCCACGGGAATATATGCATAAAACAAACATCGGATAATTTGCTGAGGACTTAAGCGCACAGCAATATAGATGAGTAGGATCATATCCAAGATATGCATAAGTCCGAACTTTAATGCAGTATCGGAGTTTGGTGACCAAAGCACAGAAAATGCGACCCATGCTGGAAACAGAAATAAGAACCAAAGATGGCGCACATAAGGACGTAAAAATTCAAAATTCAGTGCAGCCCCACCAAGGAATGCTGCAAAACATAAGTACCGAAGTGGCCCCATACCTCCAAACTCTGCTGCTGTCGCAAAGAACCAAGTGGAAACCAATACCATTTCCCACTTAGCGCCCTCAAACGGAACCCGGAAAGGAACCATTTGATGCTTCAGTGGATCTGCAGAACTCTTATTCGCTGCTAAAGAAACAGACATACAAACCTCGATACATATCTCGAACTGGACACAACGTACACTTCGAGCAACTTAAACAGCATTAATACAAGAATGATGCCCTTTTTGAGTCACACCGCCCTTTAATAGGTATGTTTCATAATGAAACACTAATTGTGCTCATAATGAAGACTCATTCTTCCCTTAGGGAACAGAATCAGCACCTACCTCAACATTTAGGGAGAAATAATCACAAAACCCTTTCAATATTCCTTAGCTATTCGTGCTCATTTGTTTTCAAACACAGATTGTTTGGCTAGTATCTTGCGTATTCTGGGCGGACACCTTTATTTATTGGAAAATACTAAAATGAATATCTTCAAGCCATGCCTAACTTCTGGCAGCGCCTTAGTCGCGACGGCTGCACTATTTGCGGCCTCAAGCATCACAACATTTGGTATTTTCGCTTCTGCTGAGAAATCAGAGCCTACAATTCACTCAGATCAAACACCCTACAGCAACCCCAACAACCGCGAACTACTGTCTTCGTTTGTGAAAACCTTTGAAAATGGTCATGACTACACAGAGTGGTATATTTCCAACTTCATTATTGAAGACGACTTTTTCCAGAACGGGTGGACTTCCAACAATACTATTTTCATGGACAATGGAGATGTCGCCCTCGCCCTTACCCACGAGAAAATGGCTCAAAAACCTTATAGTGGAGCGGAGTATCAGAAAAAGGGCTGGTCTCAATATGGACGATATGAAACCATTATGACCTCAGCGCCGGGGTCGGGTATTGTCACAGGTTTTTTTACCCATACGAATGATTATTTTAAAGATCCACACGACGAAATAGATATCGAATTTCTTGGCAAAGATACGCAGACTGTCCAATTCAATATATATAGAAATGGTCAAGAAATGGGCGGTCACCATATTGACCTTCCCTATGATGCCTCGAAAGAATTTCACCTTTACGCCTTCGAATGGACGCCTACAGAAATTCGCTGGTTTATCGATGATAAACTAATGTACACGGCAACAGACCGCGACTTTGACATCCCAGATGCTCCTCAGCGCCTCATGGTGCAAATTTGGACTGGAAACATCTACGAGTGGCATGGCAAGGCCAAGTTCGCCGATGGAGCTAGCGCTGTATTCAGATGCGTATCCTACACAACTCTCAACGACACTTCAGCTGAAAAATGCTCGGACAAACCAGAGTTACTTAACAATTCCTCTGTTGAAGTCATTAAGAACGCTGAAATTACAAAGACAGCACAAAACGCAAATTAGAACACGCTTAAAGGCTTACATTAGCATCTAATTGGAACGCCACATAACCACGCCAACTCAAGAGTGTTTATGTGCCGTTTCTTGTTTCAATAACGGGAGGCCCTCCAGCCCCCTCACCAACCAGTTTTAAGAAATCGGCGGCGTTGTATCCTGTTTCACTGGCACGAAGAAATATCCCTTCAAAAAACCCAACGCCCAAGCATTATGCATCGCCCCCAAAGCAAGGCCGGCATGTAGACCAGACAAATTTTTCAATTTAACTGCGCCCACAATCCCAACAAGTAATAGCGCCCCCAGATACACAATCGGCAAGGCTGTCAACAATGTAAGTAAAGGGAATGCAAACAGAGTTTTCGTTGCAATCAATACGCCCCATGCAACTAGGGATGCGGTAATAATGCCCAGATTAATAATTGGGATCGCCTGACGCAATTTAGGGGCAGTGCCATGCTTTTTCATGTTCATCGCACGTCCGCGTCCATATTTGAAATACTGCTTCCAAACACCCCGAAATGTTGGTCTCGGCATATATTCAATGCGGCCTTCAGAATACATATATACCTTGTGACCCGCTGCATTCACACGATGATCGTATTCAGCATCTTCATTATGCGAGAAATTTTCATCATACCCACCAAGACTGCGAAACACTTCAAGATCAAAAGCCGCGTGATGTCCGTGATCCACATAGCCAGACTTGGTACCGCCGCGATGCGAAGATCCCCCGCTCCCCAACGGCAAATCAACGACCCAAGCATTCGCCGCTTGAAATCCATTTGTGCCAACAGCATCCATCGGCACAACGACTGAAGCTGCATCTATTTCACTCAATTTAGAAGCGACAGTCAGAACAAAATCTTGCGGATAGATGGAATGCGCATCACATCTTACCATTATTTTGCTTACATCTGGTGCTTGTTTCGCCGCCAAATTGAGCGCAGCAGACTGTAATTTTTTGGGGTTATGCACCACAGAAAGATTGGCATACTCCCTCATCAACCTCTCGACGATCTGCACTGTGCGATCTTCGCTCCCGCCATCAACCACCACAAACTGCACATGCGTGAGCGCAGCATCCCCATTCATCAGGGATCGCAAACATGTTTCAATATAGAGTTCTTCGTTTAATGTGGGGATGACTGCATAGGTCTGCTTTGCAAGATCAACTTTATTTAACACGCTATGTACTCCACTTTAGTCATCACGCACAAATATATACGTTTTTCTAATCGCGAACGTGCAAGAACAGCACCACTCACCCATTTTCGAATGCTGCATATAGCGCTAGAGGGGGTAAATTTTCAGTAAGCTTTACACGGGCAATTCTTGAAACCCTCTGCTATCGGAAAAAAACAAAAAAACTCAGCCACAGGACTGGTATAACCTCTAATTGACGTTATTAATTCGGTTAGAAGTGGTGTTATCCGCTAAGACAAAATATACCAACTTGCCAATGCTGGAGACACCCAGAAAAAATGACAGCCATAATAGCAGCAATAGCAAACCTCAAAGGCGGCGTAGGTAAATCTACGACCACTGTTATGCTTGCCGATGGCTTGTCTTATTTTTACGGACTCAATGTCTGTGTTGTTGACCTCGATGCTCAGGCAAATTCCAGTCAAATGCTTTTAACTGAGCGCGGCGTTCAAAATGCATACGAACAAGGCAAAGGCGCAACCCACCTTTTACGTGGTTTCATTGATGGTAAACCATCAAACGCTGCAGACTTCATAATGCCCAATGCTGTCACTCTTGAAGAATTGCGTATTGCCGAAGAAAACGATGAACGCAAAGGCTGGATCTCCGCTTTGCCATCACATCCACATCTTCGCCTTCAAGAAATGGGACTTGAAGAAAATTGGTATTCGAGAGCAGGTACGCCAACATCACTCTCCCAAAAACTTGCAGAACATTTCAAAGAAGGCTTTGACGTTTTACGCAATTATTATGATGTCATCCTAATTGATTGCCCGCCACACTTATCACCGCTATCGCGTGCTGGCCTCTCTTTATCAGATGTCTTCGTCATGCCAACAATTGCTGATGCTGTTTCAACATGGGGCACCAAACAATTTTCCGATTGGGTTAGCTCAAACATTGCGCCCGACTTAGCAGAACGCAACTTTGTCCTCATTACACGCTTTAGAAACACTGCGTATGCAAAACAAGTTGCAAGTGAATTACAAGATATTTACCTTAAAGGTAGATGGTTTGGCCCAAGAATACCTGAGTCTGTCCACGTCTTGAACGCTATGGACCGGGCAGCTCCTGATAGCTACGATACGTTTCGTGGAAAATATGGCGGTGTAAAAGGTGATGTTGGAAGACTTGCCGAGCGTTTCACTGACTTCCTACGTCAAAGAGCAGGACACAAATGGCAGAAGATCCGAGATTAGACGCAGTTGCATTTCTAGATCGTTTTTTCGATGAAGTGCGTGATGAAGCGCGTACCAATCCGCAATTTGCGAGCCGCCTTGTTAAAGCAATGGGCGGACAAGTCGTGTTCGATGATGCAACGAAAACAGATGTCGCCAATCCATATGTTCTAGCAGCAGATGGCGACAAGTCAGCTTTCTACTCCGTATTTTCGCCCATGAAGCCATCACAAATCAAAAAAGTCCTCAAAGACAACAACCTCGCCACATCCATTGATATCCGCGGAAAGTCAGCCAGCCAGCTTTTAGATATGCTCTTCGACCGCGCGTCCTTAAAAGTTTCAGAGCGCAAATCCAGCTATTTCTAGCCATACAATTTTAGTCGATATGGATAATCAAACTAACGTGTTTTATCTCACTGCCTTCAGGCGGTGACGGAAGTTTGGATACGACTAAGTCATCGATTTCAATATCGATTAGCTCACCCGTAGACTGTTTTAAGAAGTGGTGATGCTCTCTGGTATTTGTATCAAACATTATGGATGATCCACCCACATGAATTTGGTGAAGAACACCGATCTGAACAAAACTGTTTAGGGTATTGTATACACTCGCCAACGACACACTTTCGTTGGATTGCGCCAATTGATTTGCAACCCATTCAGCTGAGACATGACGATCAACACCATCCAGCAACAATAATTGCGCAACCGCCATACGCGGCCGTGTAAGACGCATGTCGTGTTTTTCAAATAAAGTGGCTAACTGTTCATTGGTCATAGTATTTATGTAAGCAACCGACCTGCATCTCGCAAGATGCAGGTATCTCAATTCCAAATTGTCCCAACTGCTCACCTCTATTACCTTCGAGCAGAGCAGCTAAGATTTGTTCTATATTATGCGCGTGCGTCTTGTGTTTTCTTGATCAAACGCAGTGTTGTTGCATCACGCTCTTTAGATGATTTACCCGAAATTGCGTTGTCAATTTCTTCAGCCATCACTTTACCAAGCTCTACCCCCCATTGGTCAAATGGGTTAATGCCCAAAAGCATGCCATAAGCAAATGTACGGTGCTCATACATTGCGATCAATGCACCGACAGAGCGTGGTGTAATCTCATCAAGGATAAACATTGATGATGCGCGACCACCTTCCATGTGCATATGTGGTGCACGCGCCTTAATAGTCGCTTCGTCTACGCCCTTCTCACGCAACTGCACTTCAGCCTCTGCTTCAGAGCGCCCGACTAGAAATGCCTCAGCCTGAGCATACGCATTTGCAAGCAAAGACTGACCATTGACCTTATTGCCTTCGACAACACCCGCATTCATCGCCACAACAAATTCCGCCGCAGAACGATCCGTTCCTTGGTGTAACAACTGGTGAAATGAGTGCTGCCCCAAAGTTCCAACAGAGCCCCATGTAATTGGTGCTGTAATTTCAGCCTTCACACCACGACCTGATGCCGCTGATTTTCCATTGGACTCCATCTCAAGCTGTTGCAAGAAATCTGGCAATTTACGCAAGCGGTGTGCATATGCCAGCACTACACGCGAAGGCACACCACGCTGCGAATGCACATGAAAATCCATCATCGCCAAGCGCGCTGGTAGGTTCTCTTCTAAAGGCGCATCTCTAAAGTGTACATCCATATCAGATCCACCACCCAGAAACTCCGCCCAAGCTTCGTTACCAAGTGCAATCATCAATGAAAGCCCAACAGAAGACCAAACAGAATATCGGCCGCCAACAGCAGAATCCATTGGGAATATTCGGTCCGCCGGCGCGCCCCAAGCTTGCGCGAGTTCAGGTGCTGATGAAACAGCCGCCATGTGGTTCATTAATTGGTCTTCGCCCAATTTAGAGATCAACCATTCACGGGCCAATTGTGCATTCGCCTGTGTTTCCGGTGTTTTGAACGATTTTGACACGACAATCACCAAAGTTGATTTTGCATCTAGCCCTTCAGTCGCTTCGGCAAAGTCAGCAGGATCCACATTCGCGCAAAAACGAAGTTCCGGACCTTCATGCCCCAATGGGCGCAAAGCATCCCAAATCAAACGCGGACCAAGGTCAGACCCACCAATTCCAATGTGCAGGATTGTCTTAACGTTGTACCCCAAACCACCTGAACGCACTTTGGTTGCAAACTCGCCGCAAGCTTTGGCTTGCTCATCAAACTCTGCTGATTCAGCCAAATGATTTGCATTGCCGCGTAATGTCCAATGAAGTGCCGGACGATTTTCAGATCCGTTGACAATCTCTCCTGCAAATAATCCCTTTATCGCTTGCGCCAGCTTTTGCTCTCCAGCAAAAGCTAGCATAGCTTCAAAGTCAGAATCTGATAATGGCTGACGTGTAACATCCGCTTCAATATGAGGACCACGCCAAACAAAGCGATCTTCGCGCCCATTTTCACGTACAATATCTTTGAGCGCCGGATACTCTTTGCCTGTTGATGCGTTTGTCATAACGTTACGTCTTCCCCTGCTTTTCGGAACTTCACCAAAGGTATGGCGTTTTATTTGCACTGCGATAAACCACTCATAAGGAATTGGGTGGCATTCAAAAAGCCTGATACACTTGTTTCAAATGCGGGTCACGTACCTAAGGAGCCAGATAGCATGTTAAAATTCCGTTTTTTCGCGATAGCGATGTTAACCTCACCAGTTTTAATCGCGTGTGGTCAACAAGACGCCACTCAGACGCCAAGCACAACGGAATCAGCAACTGCCCCAACCGAGACCTCAACGCCAGCTGAAGGTGACCAGACAGCAAACACAGAGGTAGCAATTGACCCAATTCCAGCAAAAATAGCCGCTCTTCCTGCGCCATACAATACTGCAGACTATGACAAGGGGCGCAGACAATTTGCAACATGCCGCTCTTGCCATTTACTAGATGAAGGCGCGGGTCATCGCGTTGGTCCCAATCTATATAACTTGTTCAACAACAAAGTCGGGCAAGCAGAAAAGTTCAAATATTCCCAGGCATTACAAGACGCTGACTTCCAGTGGACGCCAGAACAGCTTGATCAATGGCTTGCAAATCCAAGAGAATTTCTGCCAAACAACCGTATGACTTTCGCTGGTATCTCCAATGAAACACAGCGCACCAACTTGATCGCTTATCTCATGATAGAAACAGCCCCAAACGCAGAACCAACGACAGAATAGTTATAGAATAAAAACAATTAAAACAGCGTCTTAAAACTGTCTCCAGATGGACATAAAGACGCTGTTTTCTTCAAAAGCGCCACTCATTTCTTGTCGCGCTCCCACGCCGATATAACTATCCCCGAACTTCCGGCTTATCCCCGCTTCCAACTTAGAAAATTCTCGTCCGGGATATTGCTCACTGAAAGCTTTCACCTGCACATCCCATTTGCGGTCAGGTTGATATCCAATGACAGCATCGACCGTCACATGTTCACATCCTTGGCGCGCGCCTGTAGCCGTTTCAACAAACCCATACAGACTGGTATCTCCCCACATTTTAGAGTACCCAGCAGCTACACCCACCTCCGCACCTAAACCGCCGCAAGCCTCATCATCTAATTTTTCTCCAACATAAACAGTGGATTGCCCCGTAACGTGCCAAGCATCTTTTTGCCAAATTTCACGTTTAACACCAATTTGTCCCGATGAGCGGTCATTGTAATTAGCTTCCGCGCGCCAGACCGTTTCCATTTTTCCGGTCACAGTCCAGTCATTCGTCATACCAAATTCCAAATAACTATCTTGACGCCAATTGTCGCCGTAATCTCCTCGTTCATACCCCACATTTAAAGATTGATAGCCTGTGTTCTTGGGCAAAGTCCAAGCACTTGCATGCGAGATATCCGACAAAAACAAAGCTTTTACACTTCCGGTTGCCACACCAGCTGCAATCTTTTTAAGATCGATACACCCCATTCCAAACGCCCCCAACAGTTTGAATGCTCAAGTGGTGCGACAATAAATATGCAAAAACAAACACTTTCCCCTATATTTTCAAAACACTCGCCTATGAGTTGAAGTCAAATGCCCTTATAATACTTGACGAATGGTCCCATATATTCACCAATCCATTCAAGTTTTTCGATCTGTTCAGATCAATTCGATGAAGCGCTAAGTAGAGAGATAAACCGCATGAGTGCGACATCCCCACGTATCCACTTTATAGCTAGCCAGCGCCCTGATGCTCAAACCGCATTTGCAACTCTTTCACGTCGCTATGGTCAGGTAGAGTTAGATGCCGCTGATGTTGTCGTAGCATTGGGCGGTGACGGCACTATGCTGGAAGCCCTGCATACGCGCTTTCAAGATCACCTGCCCGTTTACGGTATGCACCGTGGGTCGGTAGGCTTTTTGATGAATGATTATTCCGACATTGACCTTCACGAACGGATAGATACTGCGGTTCGTGCAATCATCCATCCTCTTGTAATGAAAGCAACTTTGCTTAACGGCGATGAAGTGACCTATCGTGCAATCAACGAAGTGTCTCTCATCCGACAATCTGCACAAGCAGCAAAACTTCGCATTTTCGTAGATGACAAAGAGCGTTTAAATGAGCTTGCATGTGACGGAGTTCTGGTCGCCACCCCTGCCGGGTCAACGGCTTATAATCTATCCGCCCACGGCCCCATCCTGCCTATTCGCTCCAACTTACTAGCATTAACACCGATATCACCTTTCCGCCCGAGACGTTGGCGCGGTGCCCTCCTGCGCCATGATGCGGTTGTAAGGTTTGAAACAATAGAAGGTGAACGACGCTCAGTTGCTGCAACCGCCGACACTCAGGAAGTACGAGATGTTCGCATTGTCGAAGTAAGAGAAGATCGTCAAAACTCGCTTACACTTCTGTTCGATGAAGGTCACGCTCTTGATGACCGTATCTTGCAGGAACAATTTGCATTCTAAATGCAGCTCTTATCCACACGCCTTGTTAACCAATCTTCACTTATGTTTATGTAGAAAAGTATTGAACGACCGCAAAATGCATGGTTGTTTTGACCAATGTTTTAGATAGGCCCCCTTATGAGCAAAGCCAAACCAATTGAGATTTTTACGCCCCCAAACGCGTTAAAAGCAAAAGTCGGTGGTAGCCTCTCTCCTATGGATAAGCGAGCCATTGCAAAAGCAGATGAAGCTTTAGCCAAACTTTCTGTCGAATTCCAAGATTGGATCGAAGACGAGCTCAAACGCTTAGAAGATGCTTGGCAATCTTTCTCGCATGCCGATGGCAAAATACAAGCTGTTACAAATGTTCACGCTGTAGCCCACGACCTAAAGGGGTTAGCGAAAACATACGAGTATCCCCTTGTTGGCCGTATGGCAGCCTCTCTATGCCGCCTTACAAATGATGAAGTTGATCGCTCAAAATCACCAGAACATTTAATCCGTGCGCATATTGATGGCGTTCGAGCTGCTATCAAAGGCCACATTAAAACAGAAGAACACCCTGTTGGCTCTATACTTGTTACAGAAATGGAAACACAAGTTTCAGATTTTGAAGCGAAAAACTCCATTCTAACAGATGGGCAAGCTTAATAAATTACTGCCAAACCCTAACTATTCTCCTTCGATATTGATGCAAATTCAGCATTTCAACTTCGCGGAGTTTAAAAGCAATCCTGTTATCTTGGTCCCATAAACATAACTATAATGGACCAAGCCATGACCCTCGCCTCCCCATTCAAAGTCATCGCAAACGACAATAAAGTCACGCCAATTCGTGAGTCTAAAATTCGGTTTGCACGCATCCATGATTTAAAATCAGGCGAAGTCGTAGGTGCTGATGCACAAACGGAAACTTCCTATGAAGAGGCAGCTTTATTTGGCTTTGCGGCCGGCAAATCAAGCATTGAAAGCCCCGCACAATGGCTCGGCAATCAGATAGAGCGCGCAGGTCGCCTCGCTAACGAAACAGGTATGGAAGCGCGCCCCATCTCAGTCGTCGCTCCATTGGCCGCACTTACTCACCCAGATGCACCGATGGCTGCTGAAGCTGGAGCACGTCGGGCAAATATTTGTCTACAAGAATTTCGTATTGAGTTTCCAGATGCAGCCATCTACGAGGCAGAGGACATCGCTCCCGCATATATTGAGAGCTTTTATTCTCGCGGTTTCCGGGTTGGGATTGATGCGCGCCAGTCTTGGAAAAGCCCATTTGGCGCCTACATGAGCTCAGTCATTGAAGCTGTTCGCTTAGACTCTCGTACCATATCTGAACTACCGCGTTCGGCTGACCGCATCGAAAATGCATATGGCTCTGGCACGATGCTATTTGCTGAAAATGCATATTGGACTGACGCCGAAGCGCTAAATAATCAAGGTATTCAATACGCAGTAAACCCTCGCCTAAACGGTTAAGAGCAAGCGTAGACTTATTAAGCAAGCTTTTTGGAATGTCCTTGATGGACTTCATCTAGAGAGTCTAATTTATCAAGAAGATAATCAAGGTCCGCACGTGGAATGGCTTGAAATTGTGTCAGCACTCTTTCGGTCATCCGCTTGCGAAACCGCACCAGATCACCGTCACCACCATCCATTGCATTCTCGTGAAAGACAGCAATTGCTAGCTTAAAGGCGGGGAACATTCCGTTGGGCAGACCCGCCCTTTCAAAAATCGTTTTTAGCCCCAAGTTTCCAGCATCATGAATCATCAACCATGCTTTGGAATGCGGAACACCAGCAAGTTCAGCTAACGCCCATTCCACAAACGTCATATGTCCCAGACACATAGCGCGCATAATGAGCGAAGGCGTCATACGGCCACTTATATTCAAATGTGCCACAAACTGCCCTGGATCACTTGTTTTCCCTGCTTGTTCAACAAGGTCCAATGTCGCACGTTCACGGGCACCTGATGCAATCTCTATTGCCAGTTTCGGTGGCAATTCATGATCATTTACAAGTCGATCAAATAACTCCCCCGTTACCAAGGAAACCATTTTTTCTGCGATGTGAATTGGAATTCGGCTGCGAGAAATAATCGCGCCTTTAATATCATCATCCTGCTCAAAGCGACTGATCGTAGTTTCATATGCCCGATCACTGAACGCAGCTCCCTCATTGAGGGCCGCCGCTTCTACGGCTTCTTTATTTCCATGCTCAGCAATCACCTCAACCACAGCTTCAGACACTGTATCACGCTCGGCAATTGCAACCTGCTTTTCTGGAGATGACGCCAGCAAAAGCTCTATCAAATCATCTTCAGATAAACGCGGTGAGTGTTTCAAGATAGGAGTCGCAACACTCTCAATATCGCGAGCAAGACGTACAGCTAAGTCACGTGGCAAATTCGGCGATGATCTCAACGTTACCGCAAGCGTGCGACGCACAAGCGCGGCAGCGTCTTCAGCCAAAATACGCATGATCTGATCTGCGTTTTCACGGTCTTTAGGCGAAAGTTTAGCTGTATCAATCCGGCGACATATCTTGTGTGCAGCATTCGCGCGCGCTTCTGGAGTAGCCCCCTTAACAAGGCGGCGAATATCTTCTTGGGTGAGATTTGAACGCATCGTGGCGACGGACATAATACACTAACCTATGGTAAAGTAGCGCTCCGAAAATACTATCAAGCGCTTAATCACAATGAGCTTTTATCGTTAACGAAGCTTTTATAAGCTTTAAGTTTTTTGAATCAAAACTTTATCTTCTTGTTGTTTTTCCGCATTTTCAAAATGGCGCGACTGCAAATCGAGCAGGGTCATCACCATCGTAGAACTCAATTGCATTCCAATTTTCAAACTACCCATCGGCTCAATTGGCATGTGTGCTCTATCTGGTTTTTCAAACTTTGCCACATACGAAGCAGCCGACTGCATGCCAGATAACTGCGTGTCAGCTCCCTCATTCGAGGCGGTTGCCACTGCTTGAGGCGTACGTCCACCAGTTAAATGCGCATAAACGCCCCCAACAGTTCTAGCTCCCCCATCACGTTCGTTGAAAATGGCCCTATTTGCTCTTGCTGCCGCAGGAAATAATTCTTCGGCTTTCTGGGTAGATCCACTCTGAACAGCATTAATCAACTCAACAGCACCTGATGGTCCCATAAAATGTGCCACATATAGCTCTTTAGAAGTTGGTTCACGCCCAATTCCTCGCTTCAAAATGGCGGCATTTTCATTTGCCAGTTCGCCCGCCATCCGAGATGCCATTACGGCATCCTCTCGCATAGCTAAAATCTTCGCTTTATCATCCACATCTGCTACAACAGCTTTACCGCTTCCAACATTCACAGATTGTGCCGCATCATCCAAACCATATTTCGCGCCGTATCGATCAATCATGCGCAACCATGTATCATCGGTAAATTGAAATAGTCCCGTTGCAGAAGACGTTGACGCTTTCGCCGTAGGGTCCATTCCAGATTCGCGTTTCGCTGTTTTTAGAAGATAATTAAAATCAGCCCCCGTCTCCTTTGCAGCTGCACGGATTGCAGCTTGAGGATCAAGCTTTTCTGAAGGAGCACCAACCAATGATGATACGCGTGACATTGAATCCATTGTGAACTTTATCCTCTTTCCATAGGTAAAATTACACCCCCATTGTCAATCTTCGGTTAACAAACCAAATTTCAATTCCATTTCAATTCACAACTCTCTATAGAATAACAGTTCAAGCTCTTCCCCTCTTCTTCAAATTCTTGTTTAAACATGAGCCCTCTAAATCAGGACTTTTAGACATGAATGCCTTAAATCGCGTTTCCATTTTGGTTGTCGATGACCATCAGAATATGCGTCATATTTGGCGTTCCATTTTGAAAGGTTTTGGTATCTCAAAAGTCCTGCAAGCTTCAGATGCGGCCAGCGCACTTGAAATTTTACGAGACGAAGATGTTGATATAGCAGTTGTCGATGTCGTGATGCCGGATATTTTAGGGACAGAATTGATTTCCATGATCCGCCGCGCCGATGATAGCTCAAACAAAATGATCCCAATTATTGTCTGCACAGCAGATACGCGCCGTTCATGTATTTATCAGCTCATCAATGCAGGTGCAGATGAAATTCTTACAAAGCCTGTGCGTCCAGACGCGATATGGCAAAGACTTATCTCTGTGATAAACCACCGTCGCCAATTCTTAAAAACACCGGATTATTTTGGTCCTGATCGTCGCCGTGTCGATGACCCTTCCTACAAAGGAAGAGACCGACGTGAGTCTGCGCTTATCTAAACCTTCGCTATATCACGACCGTGCTCAGTATCAGCTTTGACTGAAAACCGATTTACTGCAAATTTTTGCTCAAGCGGAGATAGCTCTTGTCCTATCACCAATTTAACAATCATATCTGCTGTTAGCGGCGACAACAATATACCATTGCGATAATGGCCCGCCGCGACAACAATTCCCTCAACATTGCTCCAACCGATCATTGGAGCATGATCTTTAGTCCCAGGTCTCACGCCAGCCCAAGACATCTTAACATCAGCACGCGCTAGAATAGGGCATATTTCAGCCGCGGCGTTTTTAAGAGCTTGAATATCGGTATCGACAACAACCTTATCAGACGCCCCCCACTGTGAAGTTGCACCAATCACAATACGCGTTGATTTAGGAGCAATGTAGCCCGCTCCAAATCGTAAAACTTTTTCAGGCGCATCATCTATTGGATCAACCGCGAGCATTTGACCTTTGACCGGAATGATACTTCCCTCATCCACAAGATATGTTCGCTCACCATCAACATATACACTATCTTTAGTACCCACTCCGGCAGTCCAAACCAGTGTATCAAAATCTCCAAGACCTTTAATACGCCACCCATTCTCCAACCTGTGAAGATGCTTCACTGGAGTATCGGGCATAAGTTTAACACCCGCTTTTGCAAGCGCGGACATCAATGCACCGATCGCAGCCCAATTGTCTATTTGCTGGTCCGTTGGTAGTAGGAGTGCTGCCTGCAAATTATCAGACAACGCTCCATCAATAGCGCGAGCACGCTTTCCAGATAACCGCCGCACAGGGACATCACGCGCGATACACGCTTCCTCCAGCCTATCAAGATGTGCTGCTTGCGTATCACTCACGGCACACGCAAGTGTACCCATACCAAAATAATCAAGAGATGTATCAGAGTATGACTGCAACCAAGGCGCAAAATCACGCCACACATCTGCCGCTGTCATGCACAATTCAAAAAGTTCAGGATGCGCATCTGGTTCATGTGCAGCTTCATAGGCGGGTGCAAGCATCCCTGCAGCTGCCCAACTCGCTCCCGTAGCAGGCTTTGCCTGATCAGCTAAAACGACATGCATTCCTGATTGGGCCAGGCGCAATGCAGTACACATACCTACAAGCCCCGCCCCTACAACGAGGATACGCTTTTTCGAACTGTTTTTTGAATCATAGAAAGTCATAGAACCGATATAGTTGGATAATTTGTGACTTTCACCCTAATTCACCTAATAGCGGTGCTAATTTCGCTAAAAAAAGCAATTTACTTTAAGAGTGCACTCAAAAACACGCGCAAAATGTATTTTAAGCAACTTTATCGTGAGTTTGGCGCTGTGTACGCCAAAACATCAAGAATTTTGCAGCATGTGATCTGTCTTGAAAAATAAGCTTGCGGCGCAATGCCGAACCCGTGTGTTCTGTCGTCATCATGAAATCCAACGCATGCGCAGCTTCATCACACGTGGCCGACTCTTCACACCATTTTGCAAATGCATCCAAAGCAGACGCTAAACGCATCCCATCACCTGCATCTACACCCTCTAACCGCACAACAACTTCAGTCATATCCGTCCCCAGAACTCTACTATATCTGAAATGTCATCCCAACTAACTATCCAGTGTTGAACAGGATAATCGTCAACGCGTAGGACAATCCAGACTATTAGCCTGATAGATGCAACAAGTGCGCCATATTCCCCAACGACCGTAAATTTTGTAATGGTGAAATAATCGCTTAAAAACAAAATTGCCCAATACTGATAAGGCATTGGGCAATCAGGATAATAACTGTATAAAATAGCAGCTTACTTGTGAGCAGCTTTAATACGCGCTTTGGCCATTTCCAATGCAATCTCGCTCGTTGGACGCGACTCCAGATTAGCTTTGTCTAATATTGTACCCAGCGTCGCTATGAGTGTTTCAACTTTGGACTCAACCCATGGCAAACTGTACACACCAGAAATCTCTGAAGCCACATTGATAATGCCGCCGCCATTGATCACAAAATCCGGCGCATACAATATTCCAGCCTTGCGTACTTTTTCACCCATATCCGAAGTTGCAAGCTGGTTATTTGCGCCACCCGCTATTGCTTTAAACTTAAACCGTGCAAGCGTTTCATCGTTTATGATCGCACCCAAAGCATTTGGAGAGAAAATTTCAGCATCAACATCATAAATATCGTCAGGGGCAACTATCTTTGCGCCTGTCGCCTTTGAAACGCGATCTAAGTTTTCTTTGTTTATATCAGTGATCGTTAGCACAGCACCTGCTTTTGCAAGATGACCACACACATACTCACCAACATGCCCGACACCCTGCACTGCAACGTGTACACCCTTAAGACTATCTGTTTTTAAAGCCCGTTTTGCTGTTGCAGCAATACCTTTATAGACACCAAGAGCTGTAATTGGAGATGGATCTCCTGATGCAGCCTCACCATCATCAAGCCCTGCAACGAAGCGGGTTTGTTCACCGACATATTTGATGTCATCAGGCGAGATACCAACATCTTCAGCTGTCCAGTATTTACCGTTCAAACTGTCAACTGCTTGACCAAATGCGTGGAATAATTCAGGTGATTTTTGTGTTTTACTATCTCCCCAAATAACACCCTTGCCGCCACCAAGAGGCAGATCCGCAATTGCGTTTTTGTAGCTCATGCCCTCAGAGAGACGTAGTGCATCTCGCATCGCAGCCGCACCATCCACATAATTCCACATGCGGCAACCACCCGCCGCCGGCCCTAAAGCAGTCGAATGAATGGCGATAATTGCGCGCAATCCAGTGGCTTCATCGTGGAATAAGTGGACACTTTCGTGACCCGCGAATGCATCCGTGTCGAACATATCTAACTCCAGAACCAAAGCTGCCGAAAATTAGGCAAAATAAAAGAAGGTTGATAAGCCCAAATTATAGCGTAGGGCAATGGTTGAATTGCGAATGTTGGAGACCTCATTCGCGTATGATATTTCAGATTCTCATTGGAATATAAGCAAAGTGCGTATTTCGTTATAAGCGTTCAATTTACCTAGTCAAAAAGGCTATCTACGGCACTTTGATCCAATTCTTCGGTTGCATCTTCAGATTCTCCATCAACATCCCAAGCTTCTTCAGCGCTTTCCGCTGGCTTAGGAGAATTAATGAAACCATCCTCAACTTTGACAGGCTTGGCGGTCGGCACTGTATCTACCGTCGGTGCAACAACATCATCATTGGAATCTTCGGACTCAGAAGCAAACAGCTCAGAATCAAGAGATTGCGCTTTTTCAGGCAATACAAAAGCTTCATTCAGCGGTTCGTCTTCTTCACTCAATGCTCCTGGCTTTTCAACGATCCAGATATCAACACGAAGCTGTCCTGCTTCAAGTGCTTTTAAACGCGAACGCCACGCGACAACTTCCCAAGAAACTTCTTGCAACATCAGTGCTGCATCACGCCCTCCGATACCTTCCGAAACGACATCTTCTAGCGCTGGCCCAAGGCGCGCAAATGCTGCCTTAACTGTTTCTATAACTACAGGAGTTGCATCAACGCGGCGCACGAGCTTGAAACCCGTAATCTCAAGTGTCTTCTGAAGGTCTTCCCCATGGCATAATTGCGGCTCAGCCCATGCAGACGCAAATGCCGTATCCGCGATAAAATCAGGGTTAGCCGAATAATCTAATAACGCCCATCGACCACCATCGCGCAAAGCTCGGTAGATTCGCGCACTCAATCCCGCTTTATGATCCACGAAAGTCATTGCATCCACAGAAATAGCACACTTTAGCGTGCCATCTTCAAAGCGGTTCATGCGATCTAAATCAGCATTCGTGACACGCGCATTTTCAGTTAATTCAGAAGAGCGTTTACCGCATGGTTCACGCCACTCAACCAACTCCATCGCTTCGCCAGCTGCTTGAGCTAAAATATCAGTCGAGACAGCATCAATACCCAATAAGCCAATTTTACCAATGCGGCCGCGCACACGCCCCATAGCTTCTATAAGCAACGCATCCAATTCACCATCTCCTGGCGTGTAGCGTCCACGCCCCCAGATCGTCTCTAGAGCAGCAATCCGCGCAGGCGGTTTGGATATTTTTTTGGAGTCATCTAGCGGCTTAATCTTTGAGGGAGCGGCAGTATCAGCACCTTCGGCAACTTTAGCTAAGTATGCGTCCCTGTCGAAATCCTTACCATTCCACCACGCACCAAGGCGCGCTTTGAGTTCCGCACGGCCCTCAGGTTCGGTAAATGAATTAAGTTGCTCAACAAGTTCCAAAACAGCTCAACCGTCTAAAATTAGCTTCCTACTTTGGCTAACCCTACTCCCCTGTGGTTAATATTAGGATATTTCCAAGGGTTGAATTGATCATTTCCATGAATTCAATGCCGTAAACATACGACAAATACTTATCTCCAAGGCAATTCTGGCGCTTGAGAAGGCAATGACGCATCTGCATTCCGTGCAAACGAAACTATATCATCCAACACAACCTGTCTTTGCAAATCACGCAACAGCATGTGATAGCCGTCTTTATAATAAGCTGTTCGCACATGCTCTGGCAGTTTTGGCGTCGTCCGTTTAACACCTTTAGGCGGGATAATTTGATCTTTAGCGCCATACAACAATATTGTTGGAACGCTGCTAGGGAGCTTCGGCGCAAATTTGTGTGCATTCTCCATCACCTCGACAACGCCATATACACTGTCGATCCTATTTGTTTTTTGAAAATACGGATCTTCCCAATGCGTACGTAAAACGTCTTCATTATCCGTTGGCGTAATCGTCTTCAAAACCATTTTAGGTGGACGAACAATCCATGAGGGTCTTACATGGGAACTCAACCATAAACTTGCGCGATATAAAATCGGGTTCGTTCCCCACCCCCGTAATCCCGGACCGGATAAAATCAGCTGATCTGCCTCAGGTGGATTATCAGATGCAAACGCTGTTATCGCGACAGCTGCCCCCATACTGACTCCAATGACGACAACCTTCGCACTTGGATGACGCCGCCTCACTTCCTTCGTTGCAACACGCAAATCCTCGCGCATCAATTCCTCTTCCGGCCAAATGCCCGATTGCGGAGAGCGCCCAAATCCACGCTGATCATAAGCGTAGGTCGTTATCCCTTGCTCGGCCCAATATGGCGCTGACCACCGAAAAGCTCCTGCATAATCATTCATACCGTGCACACCCAGAAACACAATTTCTTGTGATCCAGCATTTGCCGCAACATCCCCAGCCCACATGGACAGTCCCAGTTCTGCGCCATCAAAAGACACAAAAGCCGCCTCATCTGGATAAAACTTCCCCAAACGCGCTGATATATTTTCGTTAGACCGCACTCCTAATTCCCCTTGTGTCACTGGTGCACACGACACCAATACGCTGGCACAAATAAGTATTAGCACCAAACAATCACGCACAGACCTCAACACCAATTCAGCACCTTTTTCCTATCTCTCGTTTATTCAAACCTAAGAACACTGATCATCTGCACTGTGTCTACACCCAACAGAAACAACATTCCCCCTTGCAGAAACGCAAATGCGCCCTAAGCTTGCGGAAAATCACAACGGAGCACAATAAAATGATGCGAAACGCCCTCACGACAGTTATTTCAACCATCTTATTGGCTGGCGCGTTTGCCTGTACGCCAGCAGGTGATGAAACCGCCGCACCGGAAGAGACACCTACAGCAGTTGAAACGACCGCTCCAGAGACCGAAACATCTGGTTTTAAAATGCCAGCTCTTCCAGCCAACACATCTCCAGAAATCACAGCAGACGACCTTGCTGAACGCTTAGAAATCATCGCATCCGACCCATTCAAAGGCCGCGCCCCTGGTACAGTCGAAGGTGAAGCCTCTGCTCAATGGATTGCAGATGAAATGGCCCGCATCGGCCTTGCGCCTGCTGTAAACGGTTCATATTCCCAAACTGTGAAGATGAATGCACAAACCGTAGACTTAGAAAAATCAAACCTAAGCCTAAAAATCGGTGATGAAACACTTGAATTGCAAGCTGGAAAAGACGCAGTTTTCTGGACCAAGCGGCAGATTGAAGGCCCTATCGATTTTGCTGATTCTGATTTGGTATTCGTGGGTTACGGTGTCAACGCTCCTGAATATAAGTGGAATGACTATGAAGGTTTGGATATGAAGGGCAAAACCGCTGTTATTCTTATCAATGACCCCGGTTTTGAAACGCAAGACCCAGAACTCTTCAATGGTAAAGCGATGACATATTATGGTCGCTGGACTTACAAGTTTGAAGAAGCTGCGCGCCAAGGTGCCGAATCCGCCATTATCATCCACGAAACTGCTCCCGCTGCATATGGATGGAACGTCGTTTCTGGTTCTTGGTCGGGTGAACAAGCAGACTTAGTTCGCGCTGGTGACGGCATGGACCGCGTTCCAATGGAAGCTTGGATCTCAAACGAAATCGCAGAAAAACTGTTCGCACACATGGGCACTAATTATGCGGATATGAAAAAAGCAGCTTACACACGCGGATTTAAAGCTGTGCCAATGGAAGGCATAAAAGCGTCGGGTTCAATCACACAGACTGTTACGCGCAAAGAAAGCCAAAACATCGCGGGCGTTGTAAAGGGCAAAACCTCCCCTGATGAATACATGCTCTATATGGCGCACTGGGATCACCTTGGTGAGAAGAAAAACTTTGCGACAGATGACGCCATTCACAATGGCGCAATCGACAATGCAAGTGGTGTAAGCCTTATGCTGGAAGTCGCAGAAGCTTTCGCAAATGGCGAACAACCAGATCGTTCTGTTGTGTTCATGTCAGTTACACTTGAAGAAAGCGGTCTGCTCGGATCAGCCTATTTTGCCGAAAACCCTTTCATTCCTCTAAATAAAATTGTGGCAGGTATAAATACTGACGCAACTTTCCCTCGCGGACTTTCCAAAAATATGGAAATCATCGGATCAGGCTCGTCACAACTGGAAGACAGACTAGAAGCAATTCTAAAATCTCAAAACCGTTATGTGAGTCCAGATTCAACACCTCAAAACGGCTATTTCTACCGCTCAGATCACATCAGCCTCGCAAAAAAAGGTGTACCAGTGATCTATGCTGATGGCGGTGCTGATCTTGTGGATGGAGGAACTGAAGCAGGTCTTAAATTTGCAGCGGATTACACTGCAAAAGATTACCACAAACCTTCTGATGAATTTAACCCAAATTGGAATTTTGATGGCGTCGCTCAAGATGCTCAAGCTTTCCACGCTTTAGGACTTGGTATTGCTAATTCTAGTGATTGGCCAAACTGGTACGAAGGCAATGAATTCCGTGCAATTAGGGATAAATCTCTAGCCGAATAAAGTGCATGGCAATCACGTTAATTTATGGTATATTGGCAACGAGCATTCACCATGCTCGTTGCTCTTTACTCCAAAAGAGTTCGGAGCGACCGGATCGAACTGCCCGGGGAAGCCTGTGTTTCGGCACAGTCGAACCGGACTTGATAGAGCTTTGAAGCGAGCCTTAAAACTTGCCATTAGCGGAAGGACTAAAGACTTGGTTATTCGGACAGCAAACCGCCGTCCATCTTCTGTCCCAGCAGGCGACCGCACACTCTCTTTACCTATAATTTGGAAGTCTTGCACACAGCTTCCCTAGGAGACAGATTATGACAACTGGTACAGTAAAATGGTTTAACGCGACCAAAGGTTATGGCTTTATAGCACCTGACGATGGTGGCAATGATGTATTCGTTCACATCACAGCTGTTCAACAAGCTGGACTTGCAGCTTTAGACGAAGGCCAAAAGGTTCAGTTCGAACTTGTAACAGACCCTAAACGCGGCAAAACATCTGCTGGCGATTTAAAACCTCTCTAAGACATAGTTCTTTTATTAATTTAAACATACAAAAAGCCGGAGCATTTTCAAACGCACCGGCTTTTTTATGTCTAAATTCTTAGAAATCTAAATCGCTATAAAGCCTGCGATTATCGCAAATATAAAAGCTATTACTGCAGCAAAAATAGACACAACCAATACACTTGGCATCCCTTTTTGCTTTTCACCCTGACGCGCTTGGGTCGGGCTCAATTCCTCATGATATTCTTCGTTTGTGTTAGGAACACGCTGGTTCTCTGGTGGTGGGACACTATCATTCATATGATTTCTCCTTACGTTAAAACTAACGCAGAAGCAGCTTGAATGTTCCTATATTCCTAAACGCCACCTTCCCCTCAACGCCTACTCAAAAGAACTATAGCAGATGATATGCAGTACCATACCATAGCGTATTCAGAAGCTATTCAGAGGAGATGCAGCGAACCCAAAACGGTATTTAAAGTGTTTTAAAGTTCGCTGTCCTTAAAGTTATCCTTTACAAACCCACGCTTTTCGCGATCCAGTAAGTGATCCCCGCAACAATATAAGCTAACCCAAATAGATAGCTCGTCATAATTCCAGTCCACACCCATGA
This sequence comes from uncultured Hyphomonadaceae bacterium, assembly GCA_964351655.1. GTDB lineage: Bacteria > Pseudomonadota > Alphaproteobacteria > Caulobacterales > Hyphomonadaceae > Hirschia. The sequence continues at coordinate 37,553 of CAYGPD010000024.1, forward strand.
GTTGGTCTCTCGACGCACTGTCGCAAGTGTCGCAAAACACTGCGGCGCATACACAAACCATGCTAAAAATGCGAGTGCAGTCGGCACAGACCAAGCGTTCTGAAGTGCAGCCGAAAGTCCTTCAACATTCTCTTCACCGCCATCTATCGCATAGATTGTTCCCAGAACAGAAACAGCAACTTCGCGCGCAGCCATTCCCGGAATAAGAGATATTACCATCTCTAGATTAAACCCGATCGGTGCAAAAATAGGCTCAATTACAGATCCAATCCGACCGGCTATAGAGTCTCTCAAACTAGTACCAAGTGGAAAAGTCACTAAAGCCCAAAGTATGATCGAAGTCGCGAGAATTATTGTGCCCGCACGCTTCAAAAAAGCAGAGATGCGCGCCCACAGCCCAAGAAAAAAATCTCGTGGCTGCGGCCACTTATATGTCGGCAACTCCATAATAAGTGGTTGAGACGGCCCTTTCGTCAAGGTCTTTTTCAACACAAAGGAAACGATAATCGCACTAATAATTCCGGCCATATACAAGCCAAACATCACCACGCCCTGAAGCCTTATTGGCCCCCATACAACATCATTTCTAAAGAACGCACCAATGATCAATGTATAAACAGGCAATCGCGCCGAGCATGTCATCAAAGGGGCAACCATAATTGTTGTCAGGCGGTCTTTCTCATTCTCAATTGTACGCGCAGCCATCACACCTGGAATTGCGCAAGCAAAGGACGACAGCAAAGGAATGAACGCACGTCCGTTTAAACCAACTCGCATCATTGCTTCATCCATCACGAATGCTGCACGCGCCATATATCCAGACGCCTCAAGTATAAGAATAAAACAGAATAGAATAATAATCTGAGGAAGGAATACGACCACTGAACCAACACCAGCTATGGCTCCGTCCACAATCATATCCTGTAACAATCCATCAGGTAGCACACTTGCCGTAATATCGCCCAATCCCGCTGCGCCACTTTCGATCAAATCCATAAATGGTGTCGCCCAACTGAATACAGCTTGGAACATCATGAACAAAATTGAGAACAGCGCGATTATACCCCCAATTGGATGCAATGCGACTTTATCGATATTGCGCGTGATTTTATTCATTACAGGTTCAAACAAAATGACGCGATTAGCAATCGCTCGTGCATCAGCTTGAAGCGACTTTAAGTCAGCATTCGTTTCTAATTTTGTATTTATTTCACCTTTTAAATCAGAAACATGCGCATCAACTGCGGTAATAAATGCTTCTCGCCCAGAAGACCGTGTTGCACGTGTAGGAACAACAGGTATACCCAGCTCCTTCTCCAACGCAGCAACATCCAGTTTCACACCATCACGTTCAGCAAGATCTATCATATTGAGCGCCAATATCATCGGCTTGCCCAAAGTCATCATTTGCAGGACTGTGTGTAAGTGCGTGCGAATATGTGCGGCATCAATCACCACAATTAACGCATCAGGTGGGGTCTTATCCCCTATCTTTCCACTAATCGCATCAATTGCCACACGCTCATCAATCGAATGGGCTTCAAGACCGTAAATTCCAGGCAGGTCCATCAACTCAACTTCAACACCTTTGGGTGTTTTGAAACGCCCAATACGTGTCTCTACTGTGACGCCTGAATAGTTTGCAGTCTTGGCTTGACCGCCTGTTAACCCATTAAAAAGTGTGGTTTTTCCAGAATTTGGAGCACCAACTAATGCTAATTTTAAAGAAGTCACGCGGTCGCGGCCTTGTTTGATGGGATGATCTCAATAAGGGATGCTTCACCCTTGCGCAAAGCTATCATCGTCCGATTCAAGCGATAAGATAAAGGCGTACCGCCAAACAAACCAGTGTGCAAAAGCTCAACTTCGTCGCCTTCTGCAAATCCGATTTCTCGCAATTTGGAAATCACCAATTGCGAGGTCTCATCAGACGAAAAACCAGATACACGTGCAACCGCGCCTTTTGTCAGTTCGTTCAGCTTCATCATACCACTCCAGATTAGAATCCAGATATATTGAGAATGGTTTGCAAACGCAAGCCCTATCACAATAATAGCGACGTTCCGCCACTGCTTACATCAGCTTTTAAGATAACTTTCGTAAAAAACCGCAAAACACATCCAATCTCAACTTTGGCTTATACTTCTAATCTTGCTTTCTCTTAAACCACTCAACAGTGTCATAAGCACCTGATTTCAGATCAAATTTCGGTGCCCATTTCAATCCTGATTTGCGGGTTTTTTCCATATCTGCAACAATTAGAGAAGGCTCATACGCTGGCGCTTCCCGCGCACCTAATTTAACTAATTCTGGACGCCCAACAGCATGCGCCAAAGCTTCGATCAAATCTTTGACACGAATGGCCTGTCCTGTCCCGAGATTGTAGTCCCCAATCAAATCACTGTCTGCCAAACACGCGAGCCCTCTTCCAGCATCTTCACAGTGAATATAATCTCGCAATTGCATACCATGTGAACAACGCGCCTCATCCCCACGCAATAGAGATAAAATCACATCTGCACCTAATCTACTCGGATGTTCACCCGGACCATAAACGAAAAATATCCGCCCCCACGAAAATTCTACATTATTCGTCGCGCAATAGCCTTTCAAAGCATGAAACAAACCCAGCTTACAATCACCATAAAACGTGGAAGCATAGAGAGGTGTAACACCTTCTTTGCAAAGCCCCCCTGCCCAATCGTATTCAGCACAGCTACCGCTCATGGTTATGCGTTTACCACCTGCCTCAACAAAAGCCTGCGCAAGTTTCAAACTCGTATGTAACCACATCATGTTTTCAGGTGCAGTCCATAGTCCACCAACTACAGCTCGCCACGCCATATGAAGTAAATGTGACGCCCCAACTTTTGTTACAACAGAATTCATCTCTACGTCGTTTGACAAATCACATTTTACAAATTCAACACCATCAATATCACTGTCCAGCTCACGACTGGACAGTGCCACGACATCATATCCAAGAGACACTAATTCTTTGAGTGAATGACGTCCAATAAATCCAGTTGCACCTGTCACAAGGATACGCTTTGTCATTTTCAATTGTCCTGCATTTTAAATTTTTTATTTTTAGGTAAGGCGACGACGCAAGCTCAACCTGGCAAACTTATTCCTTGCTCACTTAAATCAGGCCAGTTTAAATCTTTTTCAGACACATGTAGAACTGGACTGGGCCATTTTATATTCAAAGCTGGGTCGTCATAACGTACCCCCCGCTCTGAACTACCTACATAATAATGAGATGTTTGGTAAAACACCTCCGCCCCTTCAGTGAGCGCCAAATAGCAATGAGCGAAAAGAGGTGGCACCAAAATAGCTTTGCGATTTTCAGCAGTTAACTCCACTCCAAACCACTTCAGAAAACTAGGGCTATCTGGACGCATATCAACAATAACATCATATACAGCGCCATTTACACACCTTAACAACTTTGCCTCAGGTGCTGTTTCGTCTTGATAATGGAAACCTCGAAGCGTTCCCGCAGAGACATTTCCAGACATGTTTGCTTGCACAAAATCATAATCCGCACCAATTTCGACGAGCTCTTCTTTACAGTATGCACGTGCAAAATAGCCTCTTTCATCGGAGAACGCCTCTTGCTCAACAACAAAAGCATCCTTCAATGGGGTCTTAACGAATTTCAAGAAACTCACTCCTCGCAGCAAAGTTTAGCACCGATGTAATAAGCGCTATTGATGAATTAATTTCAAACCTGCAATCCACATGCCTAAAGCTAAACCATTTTATCGATCAAATGGGGCCAAAAACGTAACGTAATATAAACATGATTTTGCAATAGCTGCATTTGCTAACATAACCTAAGATATAGGGTAACACGCGCAAACCTTGTCTGTGCAAAAAGGGGTAGAAGATGAAAGATCTAGGTATTCGCATTCTAGGTGCAGGCTGCGCTGGTTTTGGGGCCTCCAATGAGCTTTACAATCAGGGTATAAAGCCTGTCATATACGAAGCGAATGACCAAGCTGGTGGACATACCACAAGCCACATCTATAAAGACGGATTCATCTTTGATGAGGGACCGCATATCTCCTTTACTAAGAACAAAAGAATACAGGATCTTTTCGCAGAGAGCTGCGGACAAGAATATCAGGCGTTCAAATCCAACGTTAACAACTATTGGCAAGGACATTGGATTAAACATCCTGCTCAAGTAAATCTTGCAGGACTACCAAATGATATTGTTGTGAATTGTATCAAAGATTTCATACATGCTCAGAACAACCCCTATGGTGAAATCAATAACTACCATGATTGGCTGCACGCGGCTTTTGGTCCAACTTTCGCAGATACATTTCCTGGTCAGTATACCAAAAAATATCACACAACAGATGCAAAAAACCTCACAACTGACTGGCTAGGCCCACGTCTATACCAACCTGACATTTCTGAAGTTCTATATGGTGCGCTTACGAAAGAAACAAAAGATGTGCACTACATTCCTGATTTTCGCTATCCAACTAATGGTGGGTTTGTTTCCTACTTAAGCATGTTTGAGAAGCGTTCAGAGGTTCATACAAATCATCGCGTTACTGTAATTGATATGGTAGAGAAAAAGCTCACCTTCTCTCATGGTGGCCAAGCAGGTTTTGAGAAATTAATTTCATCAATTCCGCTTCCTGCTCTTATTCCACTCATTAAAGGTGCCCCTAAAGAAGTCTTGGAAGCCGCCTCTCTTCTATCATGTTCTCAAGTCGCACTCGTAAATATAGGCCTGAACCGCGCCAACATTAGCGACAATCAATGGACTTATTTCTACGATGACGAGTTTCCATTCTCACGCTTAAGTTTCCCGCACACCTTCTCTCCTGAAGTCGCCCCTGAAGGCTGTGGTGCAATACAAGCTGAAATCTACTTTTCTGATAAATGGAAACCAATGACTTGCTCACTCGATGATCTAATTGAGCCAACCATCGTTGGGCTTATGAAATGTGGCTTAATAAAAGACCGCGAAGAAATTATCCATAAAAGCACCTTATATGCGCCGTGGGGCAACGTCATTTTCGACCATGACCGACCTAAATGTCTCAAATTGGTACATGACTACCTCAATGATATTGGAATTGCATATTGTGGTAGATTCGGAGACTGGGCATATATTTGGACTGATGATTCATTCATCTCAGGTGAACGTGCTGCCAATATGATAATGAACTACAGTTGATATCATAATAAACGCCTCCTCCAACATTGGATGGAGGTGTTTTCTATTTCAAAGCAATTTGAAATTTCAAATTCGAAGCCATAAACCAAAGAACCCGAACTATTCTTGGCATTATTTTGACTCTTTTTAAGGTAATTTCCTTTAAGCGGTTTACAAGATTATTTAGAAGGTGGGACATCAGAAATGTTTGAGTATTTAAGAGGACGCCGCGTTCTTGTCACAGGCCATTCCGGCTTCTGCGGTTCCTGGCTTTCGCTATGGCTCAAACGTCTTGGCGCAGATGTGTACGGCTTGTCAAAAGAGCCCTACACAACCCCCAACCTCCACTCCATGCTGGATATATGGTCAGACAGGAATTCATTCATTGGAGACATTGGATACTCAAACACGACTCAGCCCGTTTTCGACAAAGTAAAACCGGAAATCGTCTTTCACTTGGCAGCGCAGCCAATTGTACGCCAATCTTACGCAGATCCGATTGAAAACTATCGTAGCAATGTAATGGGAACTGCCGAAGTACTTCAGTCCATTCATCAAACCGACAGCGTTAAAGCATCTGTATTGGTGACTACAGACAAAGTGTATCACAATAGAGAATGGATTCACCCCTATCGAGAAACAGATCGTTTAGGAGGCAAAGACCCCTACAGCGCGTCCAAAGCAGCATGTGAACTCGTCATATCAAGCTATGTAGATACAGTTCTTAATAGTGATCGCGTCTTATGCGCGAGTGCTCGTGGCGGCAACATTATTGGTGGTGGTGATTGGTCCGCTGATCGCTTGATCCCAGATATTGTATCGGCACTTACAACAAACTCACCGCTAGTAATTCGCAATCCAGCAGCTACCCGCCCATGGCAACACGTTCTCGCATTGTGTCACGGGTATATCCAACTTGGAGAGCATCTATTCAATGGTGACAAATCCAAACTTGGTGGCTGGAATTTCGGACCGATAGACGAAACATCAGTGACAACTCTGCAGATCGTTGATGCTTTTGGAAAATACTGGGATGCTCCGAAAGTAGATATTCAAGGATCTCCTTTGCATGAGGCTCAGCGTCTTGCACTAGACAGTTCAAAAGCTAGAATTGACCTAAATTGGACACCGTCTTGGTCGACCCCAAAAGGGATTGAAGAAACTGTCTCATGGTACAAAGCCCATCAAGCTGGTGAAGACATGCAAGCCTTCAGCATCAACCAAATCAAAGCATATGAAACTATATTGGAAAAGTCTTCGGCCAAATAGTCGAAGACTGCGGCTCATTCGGTCGAATTTCAGATATAGCGAACAAACTGGCAGGAATCCTGCTTGTTAGGCCACAAATCTTCACTGGAGAAAAACAACGCTATTGCAATGACTAACTCATATTTTCCCAAAACTACCCAATGAGTTGATTTTTGCAGGCATATTTCTTGCTTTACGAGAATACATACACACTGCTTCGCACCATAACCTTATATACTTTGCTAAATAGAGACAGAAAAATGAAAGTCGTTATACTTGCCGGTGGATACGGAACCAGATTATCTGAAGAAACATCTATCCGTCCGAAACCAATGGTGGAAATTGGTGGCAAACCGATTATCTGGCATATTATGCATAGCTACGCCAAATACGGACACAAAGATTTTGTTATTCTAGCTGGTTTCAAAGCAGAATACATCCGCAACTACTTCCTAAATTATCACCGCCAAAACTCAGACTTCACTATCAACACAAAATCTGGTGAAATCTTGTGGAGTCGTTCAGACCTTGAGGACTGGAATGTAACAGTTGTCGATACTGGCTTGAACACTATGACAGGTGGCCGAGTTAAGCGCGCACGTGACATTATTGGAGAAGAGCGTTTCTTCCTTACTTATGGGGACGGTGTAACTGACTTAAATATAGACGACCTGCTCGCGTTTCACGAAAAATCTGGAAATACCGCTACATTAACAGCCGTTACCCAACCGGGTCGTTTCGGTGCACTAGGCCTCACAGGTGACCGCACGAGAGTGCATGCCTTCCGCGAAAAAGCCGCGAATGATGGTGGTTTGATCAATGGTGGATATTTTGTATGTGAACCCGGTGTCTATGATCTAATCGATGACGATACTACGGTCTGGGAACAAGAACCTGTGGAACGCATGGTTGAGGCAGGCAAGCTAGGATCATTCCATCACAAAGGCTACTGGCAAAACATGGATACCCTCAACGAGAAGCATAAGCTTGAAGCACTGTGGGAAACCGGAAAAGCACCTTGGAAGCCATAAGAAAACAAACCCAAGCCGTCATGTACTTAAGATCATGATGGCTTGGGTTTCTTAACTTGAGTATTCTAACAAGCCCCTCGTCACCAAAACAAACTTTCCGCTACACACATATATCTGTCCCAAAGAGGCTCTTAAATGTCGGCAACTTCAGCCCCCTCCTCATTGCCACTCGTCGTGGTAGCTACACCAGTTTATAATGGCGAAGCTTTCTTGCGCGAAACAATGGAATGTGTGCAGGCGCAGACATATCCAAATGTTCTGCATGTAGTAATAGACAACGCCTCCACCGATGGAACAGCTGATATCATTGCTGATTTTATGGATGCAAAAGTTCCAGTTAAATGTATACGTCACGAGAAATTACTACCTCAACTCGTAAATTGGAATTCCACCTTTCCAGCTCTTCCGGCAGAAACCAAATGGTACAGGCTGCTTTGCGCAGATGATTTAATGATGCCTGAAGCCATTGAAAAAATGATCGCTGTCGGTGAAAGCGATCCTGACATTGGTTATGTAGGTTGCATCCACGATATAAACGGAAAGATCGACCCACATTTATGGCCAGAAGATCAAACTGTTTTTGATGGCAAGTTTGCGCAGCGCCGCTTCTTCGACAATTGCGGTCAGGTGATGGCACCGCATCTACTGTATCGAATGGAAGTCATCAACCAGCACACCCCTTTCTTCGACGAACAAGTGATGTCTGCAGATACCGAGGCGGCTCTTAGAACGCTAAGCACATGGAAGCTTGGGATGTGTCATGAACATCTAGCTCATACGCGTGAGCATGATGCGACAGTCACAAGTACGTCCGTAGCACCTAAACGCATAGAATTATTCTCTTGGTTCCTATATCTTCATCGGTATGCCGCTTCAGCCTACGGCGAAGAAGAAGGCGCAGCCATGACGAAACGCTACAAACGCCACTACCTGCGCCGCCTAATTAGAA
>CAYGPD010000025.1:0-36072 GCA_964351655.1 uncultured Hyphomonadaceae bacterium
GTCAGTCGATCGTCGCATATTTGAAGAGCACTTGTATTTTGCTACAGGTGACATTAAGCGCGCATGTGCATCTGTGGATGTCGCACCAAGCGATGATTATTATTGGCAATCTCTACGCGCTGCATGTTTTGCGCTTGCAGGCAACGCAACAGCTGCAAACTTATCAGCAGAAATGGCCGTTTCCTCTGGTGAAGAAGACCCTTGGTTATTTGAAGCTGTGTCGTCAGTGGCAGATGTTATGTCTGGCAAAGAACTATCAAAGCTTCCACCGGCCAACTATTCATCCGGTGCCACGATCGCTTTGTCATTAGCTGCAAAACTTGAACCTTCTGAAGATTCAGTGTCTTCGCTCACACCACAATATGCTGCTTTTCTTGCACAGCGTGCTGATGCCCCAGAAGACATTCGCAAAGAAGCCCTTCTCTATGCAGCGCGTGCTGGCGTCATCGATGCTCAAACAGCCCGTAAAACACTGATTTCTCCGAAACCTGCTGCACTTGTACCTGACCCAACTTTGCCAGCCGACAAGCAGCCCGTGGACGAATCAGATTTGATGCGTACTCCAATAGAGCGCGCAGTTGATAATGTGACCAATCCTGAAATCCTGCTGAAAGATAAAGCCGTCAGCCTTATCGCAGCCTTGGTGCCTTCACGCGGCAAGCCTCAAGAGTTTGCGCTGTATTCAAAAATGCTCTTGCCTGAATTGAAGTCAATTCCGCAAACGCGTGAAACAGCACCTTTAAGTCCGTCATTTGTTGAAGCTGCATTAGCGGCAGGAGATATTGCTTTGGCCATACGTTGGCGAGAAGCGATGAGCAATCCGTTCGACACGCCACCACCAGCGCCGGCGCAGCCTCCCTTCACAGGACAGACATCTACTCCACCTGCCCAACCCATGAGCGGAAGCTCGGGCCTTGCACCAGCAGGTCAGCCCATAAGCTTGGCACAAGCAGCTGGCCAGCCCCTGTCCCTAGATGAGCAGCTAAAAGCGCTCAACAACGGCACCACTCCACAACAGCCCCAACCCAATGGTCCTCAAGTTTTAGCGCCTCAACCTAAGCTTCAACCCATCCTTCATTCAGATTGGGATAAAGCACGTTTAGATACACTAATTTTGTTGGCAAACCCACAAAAGGACAACAAAACAAGCTCTAAGGTCGTATCAAATCTTGTTATTATGGCCGAAATGCACCCTGTAGAGGTCAATCGCTACCTCTCAGTTTTATCTGGAATTGGCTATTTAATGTCACCAGACGCACGTGCTGTCATAGCTAGATACCAAAACACTGTCCCTTCACTGGAGCAAGTTTTGGCAGATTATAAGTTAGCCAATGCGCTACGTGACAATGCAGTTGGTGAAGCCTCCCTGCGTGCACTCATCACCCTACGCGATACCTCGCCACAGGATGGTGACCTGATCCCCTATACCAATGCATTATCTGCCCTAAGTCAGAACGGTCTTACCAATGATGCAAAGGCTATTGCACTTGAAGCGCTCGCACCATGGAACGTTCCTCCCAAAAACAACTAGGGATATCAACAACATAACCTTCTATATTTGAGAAAGAGCACTCACACCAATGCCTGTCCGCATGGATTTTCGTCGTATAGATGCATTCATCGAAATGATGAGTGCATCTCGCGGCGCATCACAACATACGCTAGATGCCTACCGGCGTGATTTGTCTGATGCTTCAGAGTTTCTATGCGGCTACAACCTTGAAAATGGGTTGATTTTGGCAAATGGTGAGGGAATTTCAGCTTATATGAAAGACCTCACCCAACGCGGCATGGCAAAATCTACATCCGCACGCCGCCTCTCCTCGTTGAAATCATTTTTCAAGTTTGAACTAGAAGAGGGCGAGCGCGAAGATGACCCGACATCTCGTATTGATGGCCCTCAAATCGTGCGTAATGTGCCAGATGTTTTATCCAAGGAAGAGGTCGCGGCCCTTATAACTGCTGTCAATGGCGATACTCCCGCCGATGTTCGCGATCGGTGCATCTTAGAATTACTCTATAGTGCCGGCCTTCGTGCCTCAGAAGCTTGTGAATTACCGCTCTCATCCCTGCCTCGCGGCAAAGATACCGCACTGATTATACGGGGAAAAGGCGACAAAGATCGTATTACTCCCCTTGGAAAACCTGCACGTGATGCTCTGGCACAGTGGCTGGATGTACGCGATCAGTTTCTTCCTACAAACGCCACGCGAAAACTTGCTGAAAAGTTTGTTTTTCCATCTCGCGGTAAAACTGGACACTTCACACGCCGGCGTCTAGCTCAAATTCTTGAAGAACTTGCAACAAAAGCAAACATCCCCGTAAAACGTGTGACACCGCACGCGCTTCGTCATGCATTCGCAACACATCTATTATCGGGTGGCGCAGATTTGCGGGCTGTACAAATGCTCCTTGGACATGCTGATATTTCAACTACTCAAATCTATACCCATGTCATGACGGACGAGCTACAAAAACTACTAGAACTCGCCCACCCTATGTCTGGCCAACGCTGATTTATCTTTGAAAGCCACCTCGATTGACGCGGTGCAGCATTACGTTTAACCTCTCCTCCTTAATATATATAATAACGCAATCGGGGAGCCATAGAATGTCAGTTTCAAAACCACCACGTAGTTTTTTTAAACCATTAGCTATTGGCGCACCCGCTCCCTTTCGGGACCTCCCAACCCGCGTTGAACGCATGATACATTTTGTACCTCCGCATATCGAGAAAGTACGTATGAAATCTGGCGAGATTGCAAAACAAGCTGATGTCATACTTGCCAATTTAGAAGATGCTATCCCTTCCGATGCAAAGGAAGCCGCACGCGCAGGTGCTTTGGACATGGCAGAAAATATTGACTTCGCAGCGACCGGAACAGGCTTTTGGGCGCGCGTTAACTGCCTGAATTCACCTTGGTTTTTAGATGATGTCACAGAATTAGTTACTAAAGCCGGCGATAAACTAGATGTTATCATGTTGCCAAAAGTAGAAGGCCCGTGGGATATTCACTATGCAGATCAATTGATCGCTCAGCTTGAAGCCAAAGCCAGCATTAAACGCCCCATTATGCTACACGCGATATTGGAGACAGCCGAAGGGGTTCAAAACGTTGAACAAATATGTCTAGCATCGCCGCGCATGCATGGAATCTCACTTGGCCCAGCTGATTTAGCAGCCTCTCGCGCTATGAAAACAACCCGTGTCGGTGGCGGGCACCCTTTTTATAAAGTCATAGAAGATCCACGCAATGATGGCGGGCAACGCGCTGCAGCGCAACAAGACTTATGGCATTACACAGTCTCGAAAATGGTTGATGCATGCTGCACCGCAGGCATCAAGCCATTTTATGGGCCATTCGCCGATATTGCAGATGTTGAAGCTTGCGAACAACAATTTAAAAACGCCTTTTTAATGGGCTGCGCTGGCACGTGGTCACTGCATCCAAAACAGATCGACATCGCCAAACGCGTCTTTTCTCCAGATGTCGAAGAAGTCTTATTTGCTAAAAAAATCCTAGCTGCCATGCCTGATGGCACAGGTGTGCATATGATAGACGGCAAGATGCAGGACGATGCCACCTGGAAACAGGCAAAAGTCATGGTCGATCTTGCAAAACAGGTTGCAGCCAAAGATCCCTCCTTAGCAACTGCCTATCAATTCTAATTGCGACAGCTCCACCAATCGCCAACAAACAATTTTTTGCTATTTCCTCACCTTGCGGCAGGGTTTTCAAGGCAATTTTCTTTCGTCATTGTACGCACAAAGCTTCGCGCATTGCGTGTAATTTGAACGGACATATTTTATGAAATTCTCTGATATTCTTGCCAACATCACACGCACAGGTGACACTCTCACGGCACCGATCCCAGAGAATTGGACTCAAGGGCGCACCGCCTTTGGTGGGCTTGCAGCAGCGCTTGCATATCACGGCGTAAAACAGCTTTCAGATGAAAAACGAGCACTTCGAGGCGCAATGATTTCATTTGTTGGCCCCACCACTGACGAGGTAACAATAAATGTCACCCCCCTTCGTAGTGGACGTACAACTGCGAGCATTCGCTCAGAGGTGAAAAGCAACGGCATATCTGCAACTGAAGTTATTTTCACATTCGCAGACCTTCGAGAAGACTCAAAACTTACCTTTGCCCCGCCCCAATGCCCTGCTGAAACCTCCCCAGCAGATGACCCTAGCTTGGAAGTTCTTCAGCCAACATTCCCACTGTTTTATAATCAGTTTGAAGTTTCCCCCGTTAAAAACTTACCGTTCACGAACGCAAAAGAACCTGACATCATTTGGTGGGTCCGTCACAAAGACTCCAAAGCCCACAACACCATCGAAGATCTTCTCTCAATTGGTGATGCACTCGTCCCAGCTTATGGGACAGCCATGAAGAACTGGACGCCTATGTCTAGTATGACTTGGATGATCAACATCCTCACCGACACCCCAAAAACAGAACAAGGCTGGTGGCTGCTACGCTCCACATCTGATAGCGCAGGTGGAGGCTTCACCAGTCAAAACATGACAATTTGGAACACATCCGGAGACTGCGTTTTAATGGGACGTCAAATGGTGACGATATTTGGCTAAGTAGCGCCAAATCACTCACCAAACACAGGAAGCTTTTGCTCTACAGGTGGCCATGCTTGCGCGCCACCAATTACAGTCATGACAGGCGTAACCGTCTCAAGCTCTTCGTCTGACAGCGTCAGCAAATCACCGGACATAATAGAAAAATCAGCCAGTTTTCCAACCTCAATGGAGCCAATCATATCATCACGAAACCCTGCTTTGGCTGCCTTCAACGTGATGTATTCCAACATGTTCTGACGCTTCTCAGGCTTTCTACCTTTAAAACCAAGATATACTGGCTCCGCCTTCAACTCTGATTCGCTTTTAAATGTATTTAGAACGGACGGCTCTAGCACTTTCATGGCACGCAATAGCGCTTCAGGATCCACTTCAGGATCATAGAGCAACCCCCAGCGCGGATCAGCGTCTGGCGAGCTTTCGCCTAGTACAGCCTCCACCTCATCCAACAAGGCGTCAAACCCGACAGCAGGTATTTTAAACATAATCTGCACATGCTGCTTTAGCGCCGTCTTAAGCACGTCTGACACGTCAGGTATTGCCCCCTCTTTTCCCAATGGAGGCAATGGCTTTTCAATATCCAGCACAATCGCACGGGTTTCAACTAAACCACCCGGTGACACTCCCGGCCCGTATACAGCCAAACTTTCGAATCCAGCCTGATTGAGCACGTTATAGACCCGCACCGGCAGCTTACGCGCCATTGCCAAATCCTCCATTATACGCACATTATCAGGCAGCACATTGTAAGCGTGTATCGTCGTCCAACCTTGTTTTGCATACGCTTGGGCCGACGCTTCAATCTGCGTACCCAGAGCATCATCTTTGCGATTGGCGAGCGCACCAACATGCGTATCAATAAACCCAGGATACATGACTGCACCTTTGAGATCGACCAGCGTAGTTTTCGGATGCGTATCCCCGATCACACCATTGGCATCTCCAACATACACAATCCGCATACCAATTGTCGCCACAGCTTCTGCAACGGGCAGCTCGGGATTTCCGGTATATATCTTTCCGCCAAGATAAATGACGTCAGGACGTTTTTGCCCGCCACAAGCGCTCAACAACAAAACAGCTGATACAAGTGCAACGCATTGAGCAAATCTGTGGTGAATTTTCATGAATGTGTACTCGCTTGCAATTTAGGCAATCAATCGTGCTTATTAGACATATATGCCTGTCATCCAAAAGGAAATGCGACAAGAAAAAACGCGCCCCGAAAATATCAGAGCGCGTTTAAAATTCTTATCGTCAAAAAAGCGATTTAAGCTGCTGCAGCTTCAGACACTTTTTTCGCAACGTCGCGTTTCACTTTCAAAGCTTTCGCGCTTAAGTTTGCATCTGCTTCTTTCGCAAGGAAAGCATCCAAACCACCGCGCTTGTCCACTGTACGAAGTGCAGACGCAGCAATGCGGAATTTGTAATCTTGACCCAATGTTTCTGAGTGCAAAGTGATCTTTACCAAGTTCGGCAAGAAACGACGCTTAGTTCTTAGGTTTGAGTGACTAACGTTGTTGCCTGTGATTGGCTTCTTACCTGTTAGCTCGCATTCGCGTGACATGTGCTTAGTCTCTTATGTTAGCGATGCGCAGCCGCTTCAAACTTAGTGGGCGCGCTCGGTCTATTAAAATTCGAAGGGCCGGAATTACATGCTTGGAGTTCATTCGTCAACTCCCAACTTATAACTCATAGCGCATAAATGTAGAATTCTTTGTCGGAACCACACACTTTCGCTATTAATAGTGATGATTACACAGCATTTAGTCATTCCACAAACTATTTCATATTGTGACAGTTATTTGATCTAACACCTCGCATCGGCGCCACAAAGAGTCTATTTTGTCAGCAAATTGCCATTATGTTCGCATTTAAACAGAACCTTATTATAGTTCCACCGGAAAGTTCCGCTCATGTCACGTTTAAAAACCATCCTAAATTCTGGCCTCATCTCTTCTGGCCTCATGGTTTTAGCAATGGCTAGCTCAAATGCTGCTTATGCCGATGCTGACAAAAACTTTACGACACCACTGAATACAATTCAAAATGGCAAGGCGCGCAAATTCGTTGTTGAAATGGACGGCTATGTGCCGCCAACCAGCTGGCTACCTCAAATCAAAGGCGGCAAAGCGACAATTACAGCGGAAGTTTACCCCGACCACTACAAAATAGTTACACGTGCAAGTGTTGCAGGAATCCTTGATTGGTTCATCGACTATTCCTCAACGCTCACCTCAAATGGCGAGATCACAGAAACAGGACTAAAACCCCGCTTCTACCGCGCCAAAGATGATGAAGGGCGCAAAAACCGCACAACAGAAATCAAGCACACTGACGATTTTGTAGAAGTAGACGTCAATCCTGCGCATGGAAACTTAGGCGATCCCGCCGCGACTATGGAACAAAAACTTGAAGCAATGGACCCGATAGCAGCGCTATTGCAACTCGCTATCGCTCCTGAAGCAATTGCAAACAAACCCTGTAGCGGCGTCGCCAAAGTATTCGATGGCAAAGCTCGTTACAATCTTCACCTTGAAGAAGGCACACATGTCGAGAGCATTGAATCAGAAGCTTGGACCGGTCCTGCTTATGTCTGTAGTGTGCGCTATGAAGAACTTGCAGGATATAAAAAGAAAACCGCCGCTCAGCGCGCAAAAGAAGCAAAAGATCTACGCTGGGTCTCAATGACCCTCGCAGACATGGGACCGGGCGAGCTGCGTGTCCCTATCAAGATTGAAGCACGCTCCAATAAACGCGGAAAAATTACTGTTGTCGCAAGTAACCTTAAATACGAACACCTTGATGTTGACCGTGCAAATGTGACAGACAAAGCAGAAGCTGATCATAGCTAGTCAGATTATATTTAAATAAAGCCGAAACTCTCTTGCAAACTATGTCCGCCAAGCACTAGCTTAGCCGACGTTAGAGAGTTCGCGATGATGGTGTCGCAATTAATACACGCCTATGGAGCCATCAATGACCAATAGCATGAGCCATGTGCGTGCGGTCTTGGGGCCAACAAATACCGGCAAAACCCACCTCGCAGTTGAGCGTATGATTGCACACGATAGCGGCATGATCGGCTTGCCACTGCGATTGCTCGCGCGAGAGGTCTACGACAAATTAGTTGCCATTAAGGGTGAACGCTTGGTCGCATTGGTGACAGGTGAAGAGCGTATCATTCCACGCAATGCACGCTATTATGCTTGCACCGTCGAAGCCATGCCGCTTTCTATTCCTGTATCATTTCTTGCAATCGATGAAATCCAAATCGCAAATAACCCAGATCGGGGTCACGTTTTCACAGACCGCATTCTCTATGCACGCGGTCGCCACGAAACCATGCTGCTCGGCGCTGATACAATGCGCCCTGTTCTACATGCACTTAATCTCAAAGTTGATACTGAGCATCGCGAACGTTTTTCAACACTCACATATACAGGTCCACTCAAACTCACAAAATTGCCCAAGCGATCAGCCATTGTCGCTTTTTCTTCTGAAGAAGTCTACGCCATAGCAGAGCTCCTTAAGCGCCAACGCGGAGGGGCCGCAGTGGTCATGGGTGCCCTATCTCCGCGCACACGCAACGCCCAAGTTGAGCTATACCAGTCCGGAGAAGTTGATTACCTCGTCGCAACAGATGCTATCGGCATGGGACTAAACCTCGATGTGACCCATATCGCCTTTGCCAGCCGTTCAAAATTTGATGGACACCGCAGTCGCTCACTTCACGCTGATGAGGCAGCTCAGATTGCAGGTCGCGCGGGACGTTTTAAAGACAATGGAACATTTGGAGAGACAAGTGACTGCCGTCTATTTGAAGAAGAAGACGTGCAACGCATTGAAAATCACACATTTGATCCGGTTATTTTCCTCACTTGGAGAAACTCAAAACTCAACTATGAAACGCTAGAAAGCTTATCAGATAGTTTGCACAAACCATCTCCTCACCGCCGCCTAAAGCGCTGTCCGGACGCACTTGATGAGATTACTTTCCAAGCCTTACGTAACGATAGCGAGATAAAAGATAGCGTAAAATCACCAGAACATGTCCGCCGCCTTTGGGATCTTTGTACATTACCAGATTTCCGAAAACATGGCCCAGACGCACATGTTCGCCTTGTGCAATCATTTGTTGAAAAACTAATAAACCCCAATGCCCGCTTACAAGATGCGTGGATAAACAAGCAGTTAGAGAAGATTGATAACATTGAGGGCGATATAGATACCCTCCAGTCAAGGCTTGCATCCATCCGCACTTGGACGTATGCCGCCAATCGTACAGATTGGGTCCAACACACAAAAATTTGGCAATCTCGTACAAGAGACATTGAGGATAGGCTATCAGATGCGCTACACGAGCGGCTGGTAGAAAAATTTGTAGACCGTCGCACGTCGGCGCTATTGAAGAGTCTGAATTCGGAGGAAGCTATGGAAGCAGGCGTCGGCCTTGATGGAGAAGTCGTTGTGGAAGGTCACAGTGTCGGACGGTTGGATGGTTTAACATTCAGTCCCGCAGTGACAAGCCAAACGCTAGAAGGCCGTGCAGTACGCAATGCCGCTTATAAAGCCCTCAAAACACTCATCGAAGAAAAATTGAACACCATCAGCGTCGCTGAAGACGGCAATTTTTCTCTGCTCGAAGATTACCGCATAACATATCAGGGGCAAACAATCGGCCGCATGGTTCCGGGCAGTCACTGGCTATCGCCAAGTGCTGATCTTGTTGGTGCGCCTGACGCTGAAACTAGCCTTCGCGCACTCGCTGAAACACGCCTTCGCAAATGGCTCGCTGATCACATTAAAGAAGTCCTTACGCCGTTATTCGATCTACAGGTCACGCTAAAATCTGGCCGCCTTACAGGTTTAGCACGCGGCGTTGCACACCAGCTCGTCGATGCAGGTGCCGCCATTGACCGCCGCAAAGATGAAGTGGCCTCATCCCTAACTCGTGATGATCGCGCCGCGCTCAAAGAAGTCGGCGTTCGCACAGGTCGTATTGCTGCGTATATGCCGGGCCTTCTAAAGCCCGCCCAAGCAGGCTTGTGTTTAAAATTACGTGCACTTGGAACCGACTATGCGCCAATGAAGCCACCTTCATCTGCATCTTTCAAAACTGAAAAAGGATGGAATCGCGCAAACCTTGAAGCAGCTGGTTATGTGCGCCTCGGGCCACGCGCAGTGCGTGCAGATATGGCTGAACGCCTCTCTTGGACATTAGGCCAAGAGCGCAAAAAATCTGAAACATCTACATTCGCTATCCCACCAGAGCATGCCGCCCTTGTTGGGTCTCCTGCAGATGACTTTATCGAAATCTTGAAAGCGATGGGATTAATGCCCGCGCAAAAAGATAAAGAAACAAACGCAATCACTTTGTGGCGTTTTTCATCCAAGCAACATGTTAGCGAGAAGAAAAAGCAGAAATCTTCAGAACCAACTGCGCGTGAAGTTAAAGCAATGGCTGATAGCCCGTTTGCAGCTCTGGCAGCTTTAACAATCACTAAAGTTGAAGATGCTCCGGCCAAACCTAAGAAAAAACGCAAGCGCAAAAAAGCAAAAACTTCTGATGCAGTTGCAGCACCAGAAGGCTCACCGACAGCAGAGAGTGAGCAGGCTCCTAGCACTACACCAGATGCTACTCAACAAGAGACCAGCACTGATATACCAGTCGTAGAGCAGGCCACAAGCACAGCCGTAGCAGACACCTCTTCCGAAACGGATAATTCGCAAGAATCAACCTCTTCAAAGGACAATGAAGCTTAATGCGAGGCGTATTTGGTTAAAACTACTCCTGACGCTGAAACCATAGACCGGATGCGGTTAGATTTATTCTTACACCGCATCCGCTTCTTTAAAACGCGCGCTCTAGCAAGTACGCAAATATCAAAAAAGAGTGTAAGAATAACGCGTTATGGCGAAACGCGCCGTACAGATAAGCCCGCAGCGAATATTTTTATTGGAGATATGGTTAGCTTCAATTGCAATAAGGAAATCATCACCCTAAATGTGATTAAATTCCCGTATCGGCGCGGCCCCGCACCTGAAGCTCAGGCTTGCTATGATCTACTCGAAGACACTTCACAAAAGCATGGCTAAACCTGCCTACTAGCTTTCCTCAATTGACAGAGGCGCATAAATTTTGGATGTCACCCTCTAAACAAAATACTTGGAGTACCTCCCTTGACCTATATCGTCATCGACGCCTGTATCAAATGTAAGTACACAGACTGCGTCGAAGTTTGCCCCGTCGATTGTTTTTACGAAGGTGAAAACATGCTGGTCATTGACCCAGAAGAATGTATCGATTGCGGTGTATGCGAACCTGAATGTCCTGCTGAAGCCATCGTTCCAGATACTGAAGATGACAAAGACGGAAAATGGCTAAAGCTCAACACCGAGTATGCTGCAAAGTGGCCTAATATCACAGTACGCAAAGATGCACCTGCCGATGCTGATGAATGGTCACAAGTAAAGAACAAATTAAGTGATCACTTCTCAGAGAAACCTGGCACGGGTGACGAATAAAATCCTTTAGCAAAATCTTGTTTCTGTTAAAGTTTTAGAACATTCTGTAGGCAAACTTTCCTACTGCATCACCAAGACTTGAACAAAACCCTAATTTTTGCTATATTGTGCACTCTGCTGCCGAGCAGATTAATAATAGTACCGCGCCAGATAGTCCTAATCGTGACACCTCCCTAGTGTCAGCGAGTTAGGCTTTTTTGGCCGTCAGGTTGAGTAAAGGAAATTTGCGGAATGGCTAATCAAGCAGGAAACGGGTCAATATTCGAAGTCGAACAGCACATTGTATACCCAGCCCACGGCGTAGGCCGCATTACCGCTGTAGAAGTCCAAGAAGTCGCAGACATGAAACTTGAAGTATATGTTGTTGCTTTTGAGCAAGATAAACTCATCCTTCGTGTTCCAACAGCAAAAGCCAAAAGTTCAGGCATGCGTTCCCTTGCCTCAACTAAAGTTGTTGGCGATGCAATCAAAACACTTGGCGGACGCGCACGCATCAAACGTACAATGTGGTCACGTCGCGCTCAAGAATACGAAGCGAAAATCAACTCAGGCGACCTAATCTCAATCGCTGAAGTTGTACGTGACCTTCACCGTGCTGATGACCAACCAGACCAGTCTTACTCTGAGCGTCAATTGTACGAATCAGCTTTAGACCGCATGGCACGTGAACTTGCTATCGTTGAAAATATTGAGCACACAGAAGCCGTTGCGCGCCTGTCTCACTCTTTGGCACAACGCGCAGCATAAATAGAGCTAACTCTATTTGGTTGAAAATTTCAAAGGCGTTCTTCTTAATTGAAGAGCGCCTTTTTCGTGCTGAAACTCTACTCCAACACAGATTTACTTCCTTCACAAAACTTCGATCTGCCCCCAGTGGTCAGGTGCTAAATAAGCATTTCCAGCATATTTTCCTTCAGCATTCTTCTCACGTCGACTTGAAGATCGCACACGTATCTTCTGCCCGACTCGGATAGGAATACGCTCCAAAGAGCGTGCGAGTGCCAATCCTAGACTCAGCTGCAACTGCCCATCATCGGCCAACTCGCATTTGCTGGAGACCTCAGATGTCTCGCTCACTTGCGATACAACGCCTTCAACAATTGCCAACCCATACGGTGCCTTAACCAGCTCATATGGCGTTAAAATATCATAGTGAGGTAGCGCCCACAGCCCAGTCTTGTCAGTTCTTGCTTGCGCCTCAAGTGCATACAATTCTCGCACACACGCAGAATTATCGGCCCAAGTGCGAACCCGTACCGCCCCAACAGTCACCAAATGACCATTTAGCCAGATCAAACGCCCGACCTCATCTTCAACAAACACATGCGCTATTGCACGTTCATATTTGTCTCGGGTTAATCCCCCATAATACAGACGGCATTTACGTCCAATCGCAATTAATGCGTGAGCCTTTTCAGCTTCGTCTCCAAATGGGTCTGCGTTTCGGTCTTTCCAAGCTTTTCGCGGTGCCTCAATCCCCGCAAGCCGCACAGACAGTCCCGTGTCCAGCACCAACGCATCACCATCCCGTACCATCTGTACACGTCCAGTTTCACCTTCATTAAGCCCCATGAACTGATCTGGATTTGGAGAACAACTCACCCCGAGCAATAATCCGCTTAATCCCGACAGTACAAATCGCCTATCTGGAGTATAATTTTGCACATTTCTTGTGTTGATTGAAACTTGAGACATGTATTTGAAACTATTCATAGTGAATGTGCAATTTCTTTCCCAATCGTTCCAAATTACGCCATATATTCGCGTCAAATTCTACCAATAAGCAATACTATTAAGTTAGTTTATATACGTAGAATTATCTGGATACGCTCAACAAGGCGATTGCACTCTCAAAGACAGTTTTTATGACGCCAATTGCCCCTTTCATCCTTTCTATTGCATTATTAGCAAGCGCAAATGTCGTTGCGAGCGCGCAATCTATGGAAATAACTGGTGAAGGTGTTGATGACACTTTAAGAGCGGAAATCCTCGCCCTACAGGGTGAACTCGAAGTTCCAACGACAAAGTTTGCAGCCCGACGCCAAGCACGACGTACAGCAACAATTGCTTTGGATGTGTTGAACTCTAAAGGTTGGCTCGACGCAAAGGCGGATATCGCTGTGGAAGCAGGACCGCCTTTACGCCCACTTGTCCGAATTACAAAAGGTAAGCGTTTCACGCTCAACACTGTAGAGATAAAGTTAAAAGACGATTTCATCTCTCAAAGAGACTTACCGCCTCTTGAAATCCGCAAAGGACAGTTCGCGCAAGCTGACATTATCATCAACGAAGAATCACGACTTCTAAGTCGCTTGAAATCCGATGGATTTGCGTATGCAAAGAAAGCAGACCGCACCGTAATAGGCGATCGAGATGCTGCAAACATAGACCTCACTTACAACTTTTCATCTGGTCCTAAAATTTGTCTGGGTGAAATCGTTACCCACAACCCAGGACGTACGCGCACCAAAATCTTGGAGACACTCTCTCCCTATAAATTTGGTGATAAATACACAACCGATACAATTGCCGAATACAAAACCCGCTTATCGCAAACTCAGCTATTCACTTTTGTTAAAGTCGAACTAGCTGACACACCTTCCGACTTAAAACAGCTGGAAGCAACTCAAGACGAAATCGGTGAATGTCAGGTGCGTGATGTTGAAGTTACAGTGGAAGATGGATCACGTCGCTCCGTTTCCGCTGGTGCCAGCTTCGCCACGACCGAAGGTTTGGGTATTCAAGCCGGTTACGAAATGCGCAATTATTCAGGACGCGCGGACACTGTAAACATCGATCTTCACCTCAACAATCTAGAACAAACATTATCAGGTCGCTGGAAACAACCGCTTAAAGGCGGCTACCGCCATGCACTAACGCTCGGTGCCTCTATTGGCAGCACACAAACAGACGCATTTGATCGCAATGCCCTCGCTGTAAATGCTTTATATGAGCGTCCATGGATAAAACATTTCGATATTTTTGCTGGTGCGGGGGCAGAGATTGGAAAAGAAACCCAGAACGACCTCGAACAAGATTTTCAAATCATTTCCGGTCGCGGTGGTTTACGTTTTGACAATACAGACGACGCGTTAAACCCCTCTCAAGGTCTCCGTGTTCAATTAAGCGCAGAACCTGCATATTCGCTCGGAGATGCAGAAGGTCAATTCATTACAACCGATGTCACAGCACGTGGCTACCTTGGCTTAAATGATGATAAACTCATACTTGCCAGCCGCGTAAAAGTCGGCGGCATTTCCGGCTCGTCTTTTGCAGACATACCATCCAGCAAACGCTACTATGCAGGTGGCGGCGGCTCTGTGCGTGGGTACGCATACCAAGCCATTGGGCCAAGGGATGAAGACAATGACCCCGTGGGTGGACGTAGCCTCGTTGAATTAAGCCTTGAAGCCCGTCTAAGATTTGCAAACAATCTTGGTATGGCTGTTTTCGTAGATGCTGGTGAAGTTGGTGCTGCTGAAACGCCTGCCTTCACAGATTTTCGTATGGGTGCTGGTGTCGGTGTACGCTACTACACCAGTTTTGGTCCCCTACGTTTTGATATCGCAACACCAATAGACCCACGCGATGACGATGAAAGCGTGCTTATCTACCTTAGTATCGGGCAGGCTTTCTAATGCAATTTATGCCACCACCTTCTGAGCCTCCTGAAACAATTGATTCAGAGCCTCACTACAAACCTTCCCGTACGAAGTGGGTGATCAAGGCAGTGGGTTGCACTTTGCTGTGTCTACTCATCCTTGTGCTGGTTTTACGAATGCTAATTGCAACGCCTATAGGCCGCTCAATCATAGAAAGCCAAATTGAGGGCCGCACAATTGCTGGTCAAAACGTCCAGATCGAGGGATTTCACGGCGATGTTTTGGGTAAATTTGGATTTTCATCACTCACTATAACGGATGCCAATGGGGTATGGCTTGATGCAAAAGATGCAGACCTAAAGTGGAAGCCGCTTAAACTTCTCTTTTCCAAAACACTTCACGTAAAAACAATTTCCATTGCGCAAATCAACACCCATGAGAAACCAGTATTTCCGGCAAAAGAACAAAAAGAAGAACCAGCTCCCACAAACTCAAAATCCAGTCCAATCAAACGGATTGTAATTGAGAATGTGCATTTTCCTCAAATTTTTGCCAGCCAAAATCTGGATATCCCACAAACACGACTAAACCTGAAAGCAAGCGCAGATGTAGGAACATCCAATAGCTTTCTGAAACTAAACCTCAAAAGCACCGGAGCAGACAATTTAGGCAATCCCACTTCGGAATTTAGAGATACAGCAGATATTGATCTAAAATGGAGCCTTAAAAAGCTTCTCAATGGAATAGTGAATATCAACATTCCGCAAAATGGCTTTGTCGCAAGCTTCTTACCCAAACCACTTGAAAATGATCTCGTCGTCAATTTCACGGGTACCGGAGATCTAAAAAACTGGTCCGGAAACGGAGCAGCATTTCTAGGTGAAAGCAATATCCTAAGTATTGAAGGAAATAGCGAAAAATCCGTGGCGCGCCTGAGTGTGCTCGCCGATTTAGAAAATGTAGCACTCACAAGTGTCGCAACTGACCGATTGGGCACCACCCTAAATGCGCAAATAGATGCAGATCTCAATAAACTCAAGTCTGCCCCGCTAACCATAGCCCTATCTTCACGCGCGATAGCATTTGAAACATCAGGATTGGCCAACTTAAACGACGGTAAAATGGTCGACGATTGGGCGATCACGGCCGATATTTTATCTCTATCAATGCTTTCAGGACTAACCGATTTAAATGCCGGAACCACAACATTTAATGGCAATTGGAAATACACACCCAAACGTTCAAGTTTGAACGGCAAGTTGGTTTCAAACAATTTTGAATATGAACAACGCAGCATCAATAAGGCTGACATTGATATCGATGCTATTTTTGCAAATGCTCAACTCGACCTAAAAACAAATATAGATGCAAAATCGCCTGTGTCTGGAATTAGCCAAGCAGATGCCCTCATCGGCAATCAGCTAGAAGCTACTTTTGATGGCGGCTATAAACTAGATACTGAACAACTAGACATCACACGCCTAACACTCCTGACGGACGCACTAACGACGCAGATAGCAGGCAGGGTAGCACGCGAGGGACAGTCGGATATCACCCTGCAAGCAGGCCTTAAGGATCTCAGCACCGTCACAGATCAAATTTCAGGTCCAATATCAATAGATGCCACCTTAAAACGTGCCTCAAGTAACGCGGACTGGATAGCCACCCTCACCTCCGATAAGAATGCGCTTATCAGCAAAAATGAAATAATTTCAGGGCTACTTCATGCTGATACTCGTTTGAACGCAAAAGCAAATATTAGTCCAAAAAACGATGTAAAACTCACTACAAAACTGTCTTCCGGTGCAAACGACATTGCGCTAAAGGCTGATCTTATCGGTAAGACACTTACATCTGAAATTGCCGCTCAAATTCCTATTTTTCAATCAGGAAATATACAGTCCACAGGCATAAATTTAGTTGCTGATATAAATGGTGTACTGTCCGATCTCTCTTTGGATACATCCATAAAAATCAAATCACTACAAAGCGGTAGCAACTCGCTAGAAGATGCCACCGCATCTGCAACAGCCAACATAAAAGACGGTGATATCCTCGCAGATATAACTCTCACCACTATTGCCAATAGCCGCCCACTCATCGCATCTACGAACATATCTACAGAAAATGGCATAAAAATTAGTGACTTATCTGCTCAATGGGCGGACTTGGAACTCGCGGCTAGTGCAAGCCTTCCTAGTGAACAGACCCCCACAGCAAATTTCAAACTTGCAGGCCCTCTTGATGCCCTTGGAATCAAAGGAAATATTGATTTTGATGGCGTATTTTCAGATCAATTGATTGACCTTAACGGCTTTGTAAAAGGGCTTAAAGTTCAAGGTACTAAACTGGAAACAACTCAGTTAGCTGCAAAAGGCAATCTAGAATCTATCGCCTTCACCCTAAAGAGCACTGGCACAACGACACTTGTGGACCCAGAAACCCCTATAACTATTAACATCGACGGAGATTATAAATCCACAGAGAAGGCCCAATTAATATCTATAAATATCAATGGGGTGGTAGATGATGAAGCTTTTAAAACAGCTTCCCCAATGCTTATCTCAAACTCTTCTGAGGGGCTTGATATTACATCTAAACTTAACATGTTTGGTGGCCTCATATCCGCGGATATTAATAAAGCGCCAACCTCACTAAATGCCGATTTGAGCTTATCCAACATTTATTTGGAGCGACTAACCCAATTGCTGGGGCGCGATGATTTAGAGGGTGCTATAAACGGTGCTGTGACATGGCAAGGGTCAGACAATGAGAGTTCCGGAAACTACACCTTAAGCATTGAAAATGCAGGAAATAAAGGAGACGATATTGCTCATATTGATCTTCTCCTAAATGGTGAATTCATGGACGGACATCTCGTCAACATTATCGAAGGCCGCAACGGGTCAGACCTCAATATTGATGCTATTTTATCTATCCCGCTGACTGTCTCAAATGGTATACCTGCGCTCAATACTACTGATGTTGCAAGTCTTGATATTGGCGCATTAGGAAAGCTTGAAGCCGCTTGGGCGTTGGCTGGAACCGATAGCGTAAATCTGTCTGGTTTTTTTGACCTCAACGCTCAAGCAGAAGCACCAATTTTGGAACTTCGACCATCAGGCCAACTCAGTGTCTCCAATGCTGATTTTGAACATGATCGGTATGGCGCGCGCATGAAAAACATCATGGCGAACGTACATTTTGATGCCGCAGGAGTAGAACTAAAAAAGATGTCAGCGACAGGCATTGATGGTGGAAAAATTAAGGGGGCGGGAAAATTATTCTTAAACCCCGACAAATCCTCGGCCATGCATTTAGATTTTGAAAATTTTGGAGCCGTCAAACAAGATGGTCTGAGCGTCAACCTTACAGGCCGCCTTGATGTAAATCGCGCAAGCGAAGGTATTGATATTAAAGGGGATCTCATCGTTGATGAAGCACACGTAAACATCGCTCAATTTGGCAGTTCAGGTGTGAAAACTCTAGATGTCATATTCAAAGATGAGATCAACGAAGACGAAGAGTACGAGCCCAAAATTTCACCCACATCTAAAATGTCTTTAGCCATCGATATTAAAGCCGACAAGCGCATTTATGTGACTGGCCGCGGGGTAGACATTGAACTCGCGACCAATACCAAAGTCCGTGGAACTTTGAAAAAACCAGATGTGCGCGGCACTGCCAATATTGTACGCGGTAATTTCTCACTCCTTGGCAAACCATTTGATTTCACAAGTGGAGTTGTCCGCATAGAAGGAAATCCTGCAGATGCATCGGCTAACCTTAAAGCCGACAGAACGTCCGATGGTGTCACTTCTACAATCACCGTTTCAGGCAATGTAAGTTCCCCGCAGATTAGTTTTTCATCTTCTCCAAGCCTTCCAGAAGATGAAATTATATCTCGTTTGTTATTTGGTCGCTCCCCTACGCAGTTGAGCGCCTTAGAAGCTGCTCAACTCGCTGCTGCAGTCGCAAATATGGCAGGTGACGGACAGGGCTTCGCTCCCCTCTCAGATATCCAAACAGCGATTGGGCTAGATCGTCTTGTCATATCACAAGACGCAAACAGCAATGCCCAATTGGAAACAGGAAAATACCTTTCTGAAAACGTCTATGTAGAGCTTCGCAGCCGCGCCACTGGACAATCAGATTTAGCTGTTGAGTGGGAACCTGTTGAAAATGTCGAGGTAGGCACAGTGTTTGGCAATGAAACAGGCGCTCGCGTGTCTGTACAGTGGAAAAAAGAGCTAGATTAATCAATTGACTAACCTGTTTACCTTTCACTTCACAAACACTTTAACCAAACAATGATTGATCGCCGTTCAAGTCTACCGCATACATGAGGCATTCCATTCACTCCCGCTATTTTGTCTGATATTAATATGGCTCAATCCCCATCCCGCGCACCCTATATCGAATCACCTGCTCTCTCACCATTCACCATGAATTGGCGACATGGTTTTTTTGGGCGTGAAGGTGGTGTCTCAACGGGCGTATACAAGAGCCTTAACACTGGCCCCGGCTCCAATGACCAAGGTAACCGCGTCAAAGCCAATAGAGACCGTATCTGCGTCACTATGGGGGCTCTTCCTGGACGCATGATCACACTTAGACAAGCCCATACAAACAAAGCAATCATTGTAGATGGCCCTATGTCGGTCGCTCAAGCTCCAGAGGCTGATGCTATAGTCACAGCAACCCCAGGTCTGGTTATCACTGCACTCGCAGCCGATTGCGCTCCTATCCTCGTCGGAGACCCCAAAGCAAACGTTATCGCTGCGATCCATGCAGGTTGGCGCGGAGCTGTCACCGGCGTCATTGAAGCTGCGATAGAAAGCATGCAAACACTTGGGGCATCTCCTGAAAATATGATTGCAGCTATTGGCCCGTGTATTGGCAAAGACAGTTTTGAAGTGGGGCCTGATTTTGAAAGCGCTTTTCTAGAAGTGTCACCATGGTGTGCGAACCTATTTGAAGACAGTGAAGGCGATCGCCTAAAGTTCGATTTGAAACAGTATTGCAGCGCACGCCTTATTCGTGCTGGCGTAGGAAAAAGTGAAATTATAGCTGATGACACATATTCTCAGCCCGAGAAGTATTTTTCTTATCGCCGTTCAAAAGCAGAAGGTGCTTCAGACTACGGACGAAATGCGTCTTCAATTATGCTTGTGGCCTAACATCTAGATAAAAAGTGTGCCGTATATACAAATTTTGTAATTTATATGGCCTGCGTCTCTTTATACGGTTGCGATATAGCGTGGATTAAGACAGAACCCTATGAAATCGAACCTGTCGGGGAATGGACGCTAGATTTTGGGGCAGGACATAGACTGAGTGGAACCTTTGGGCGATGGGCGAAATGAAACTTATTACATGTAATTCCAATCCTGATTTGGCGAAAGATGTTGCGTCATATCTAGATGCAAGACTAACCGAAGCAGATGTTAAAACCTTTGCTGACAATGAAGTGTTTGTGCGCATAAACGAAAATGTACGTGGACATGATGTTTTCCTTATTCAGTCCACTTCTGCACCCGCAAACGACCATCTGATGGAATTGTTGATTACATGTGACGCACTGGTACGCGCATCTGCACGCCGTATCACTGCAGTAATCCCATACTATGGCTACGCGCGTCAGGATCGCAAGACAGATGGCCGCACGCCGATTTCTGCTAAACTTGTAGCCAACTTAATACATAAAGCCGGTGCGGATCGCGTTCTGACTGTTGATCTCCATGCAGGACAAATTCAAGGTTTCTTTGACATTCCAACAGATAACCTGATCGCGGGTCCAGTATTCGTTCAAGATATTAAAGAAAAATATGGCTCCAAAGACCTCATGGTCGTCTCTCCGGATGTGGGTGGAGTGGTACGTGCACGTGCGCTCGCTGATCGATTAAACTGTGATCTTGCTATAGTGGACAAACGTCGCCCTAAAGCAGGTGTATCCGAAGTCATGAACATTATTGGTGATGTAAAAGACCGCGCTTGTATTATGGTCGACGACATGACTGACTCAGGGGGCACACTTTGCAATGCAGCTGATGCTATGCTGAATGCAGGCGCAAAGTCAGTCTCAGCATATGTGACACACGGCGTTTTATCACCCGGTGCCGCAGCCCGCATTGATAAGTCACGTTTAAAAGAACTTGTGTGTACAGATTCAATCGCTGCTTCTGAAGAAGTTGCGTCTGCAAAGAAAATCCGCCGCGTCTCAATTGCACCGCTCATTGGTGAAGCTGTTCGCCGCGTTGCAAATGAAGAGTCTGTATCCAAACTATTTGATTACTAAACTAGACTGAAATCAACCGATATCAACGTCTCAAATTGGGACATATCGCCATAAAAAGCGAAAACGCAGCTCCGGGCAAGGAGCTGCGTTTTCTATGACGCCTAACTAATTCGGGGGTCTTTCTTCCTAGTCAGCTCGGGTCAATTCTTGTTTCCGTAACGTTACCCTAGCTTCATGCAATTGCCCAGCCACCTGTGCGCGAGCTTGCTCTACAGACTTTTTAGCCATCTTCAATCCTTGAATTTCATACTTGGAGCCAGCCTTCCCGCTCTCCTCAGCAACATCACATTGCTCATCAAGAGAAGTTAATTCATCATCTAAATCATGCAGAGCATTCTCCAATGCTTCCACATGTATTTCCGCTGCTTTTTTCTGGCCAACCCAAGTCCAATCTTGTGCAAAAGCGCGTGATGAAATTGTCTGAGCTTCTGCGAACGCACGTGCATGTTCACTTGCATTATGGCTCAGAGATTCCGCATATTCCTGCCATTTCTGCGTATTATTTGACAATTCCTGATCAAACGATCGTTCAAAACTTTGTGCACGAGCTTCAGCCTTAGCTTCAAGAGCTGCCTCCCAGCTCTCGTTTGCTCCCGTCACATTTTCTAAATGCATTTCCAATTCACGCTCGATGGTGTCATTGATATAGCTTTCTAAGTCTTCATCGACATCTGCACGCCATTTTTTCCAAGCTTCAATTGTTTCAATTTTATCTCTGTTCACCCAAACACCTAATTTGGAAGGTGAAATATCAGAAGTTCCAGCGTACAACTCTACATTGTCACCATTTACTTCTTTATATTTATATTTTCGACGTTCTGAAAGATTCGATTTTGGATCCAATAGACGAGGCTTAAAGTCCCCCTTTAGAGGCGCGAACTCCATAAATACCACGCCTGCGTCGAGCACCTGAACTCTTCCATCATCAAGATAAGTAATGCCCGTAACCTTAGGCGCTTTGGGTGCCTCAGGCGCCAAAGGAGCTTTCAAGTATTGCGGCGCAGGCGGTGCTATAGGTGCAATTATGTCCGTCACCTTTTGATTGCCCGCTATCTGGTTTGGCAACACAACACCCAATTCTCGGATTTGTTTTGCGCGATCTTCGAGTGCTGGTATGAGTGCAACGCCCAACAACTCGGGATCATAAGCGATCTTGCGACCTGATTGAGTGTAGTCAGATGCAGGACCATAGACCTCCAGATGAAGATGAGGACCGGTTGCGGCACCAGACTCACCTAGCAAACCGATAATATCTCCTGCCTGAACCGACTGGCCTTCTTCCACCAAAATTTTATTTAGCTGCCCAAATCGCCCCATCCATTCAGGGTTATAATTAACCTGAACGACATTTCCATACCCTTCTTTAAAGCCTGCAAATGTTACGACTCCATGCGCTGGTGTATGTATTTTAGTTCCAATTTCATCGCCAATATCTATACCAGCATGGTCCTTAATTTCTTTCGAAATCGGGTGTTTTCGTTTCCCAAAACCTGAAGTGATGCGCGCCTTTTCAGACTTTACAACGGTTGCCTCAAATTCTGGAAGCGGTGCACGCACTTTTTCAGCACCGGCCCCCTGAGCTGCCGCGAAAGGTAAACCTGCCAGCAAAAACACCCCAAACGCAGCTAAACCAACAAAGGATGAACTGCCTTGTGAATTCGCAACTGCAATTTTTACACGTTCTGTAAGCTCTTTGTCCTTATTGAATGGAAACATAGCCGCTGCTGGTGCGCGTGTTGGTAATCCTTCGGCAAATCGTGCTGCAGCTACAAGAGCTCGCGCATATACTTTTGGGGGAGCTTTGGACACCAACATCGCTTCGTCACACGCGATTTCCCGCGCGCGGTCCAACTCAGCACGCACCATCCATGCAAACGGGTTAAACCAAAGAATATCAGCAATCACACGCTCAGCTGGTCGCCATAAGGCATCCAAGCGACGGACGTGCATTAATTCGTGACCAACAACTAGCGCCAATTCCTCTGCGCCTAGCTCACGTTCTAAGCCATGAGGAAGATAAACAACTGGCTTAATTATCCCTTGAGTAAAAGGAGAATAATCCCCCGGCATCAGCTGAAAAGAAGCCTTACGAACAAGACCTAAACGCTTTTGCCAAAAGTCCGCAGCACTCAGCACATTATAACTCCGGATAGGAACTGCCTTGGATGTTATTTGCTTTAATTCTCTGGAGGCCCAGCGCGCACGTAACGCACGGAACATCCATCCCAATGCCAAAAAAACAAAGAGTGCTGTCATAAAGTCAATTTGAATTGCGTTTCCTTGAGATACAGTTTGCACCACTGGTGTCGTGGTCATCGTTGGAACATGTTCCAACACAACCGGAATAGACGGTGCCTCTCCCTCCCCATAATTCCAAATAGGAGCAATCTTACCCGGCTCTGCCAATGCATAAATCATCGCGACTGGAAATGGTGCCAATAACATTGCACCTGCACATCGCCACATCATTTGGCGCGTACGGCCTGATAGCCCAAGACGCTGAATACCCGCCGCCGCAACAACAACCACGCCTCCCCAAACAACAGAGAGCACCAACAACATCACGAAATTCATGACTTATCTCCCGCCTCTTCATTTGTCAGATCAGACATATTGATCAAGCTATCCAACTCATCGAGTTCATCACTTGATAAATGCGGACTGCCGGCAAACATTGACACCGGAAGATCACCTTCAATATCCATAACTTTGCGCGTCAAATCTTTTACAAGACTACTAAATACAGCAACTTTAGAGATAGCAGCGTCAAAAACCGTAATTCCATGAGAATCTCGGCGCGTCAGCCAAGACTTATCCGTCATCCGATTGATAACTGTACGCGTTGTCGAATAGCTCCACCCCGTCTCCGCAGTAACACTGTCATGCACTTCTCGTGCACTTTGTTCACCCACAGTCCAAAAACGCTTCAGGACGGTCAATTCAGATTTGTTCGGTTGCTGGCTCATTGCTTTATCGCTCTAACTTTATGGATTAAAATTATCCCCGTTACACAAACACTACACATGTAACACATCATTGTCAAAAGTAATTCACTTCATCAAACCACCCTTCCAAACTATGAATAGTTGATCCAACTCGATTCTATGTTGCTTTTCTCATCTCATCCCCCTATAAGCCCCGTTCAACTCCAAGGGTATCAAGCCCTGTTATGTTTGGGGGTTGTGCAGCATGGTGCTGCATGGACCTCAGAACGGAAGGATAAAAATTATGGCTTCTTCAATTACATTGAAAGTCGAACTACGTGAACGCACTGGTAAAGGCGGCGCACGCCAAGCACGTCGTGACAACCACGTTCCTGCAGTTCTTTATGGTGGTACAGAAGCTCCTGTGTCTATCAACCTAGACCGTATTGAGATTCTTAAAGCTCTAAACTCTGGTAAATTTCTTTCAAACCTTGTTGTCATTGACTTCAAAGGCAAGAAGCAATTTGTGATTCCACAAGATGTTCAATTCCACCCGGTATCTGAGATCGCGTTGCACGTAGACCTTTACCGCGTGAAAGAAAATCAACTTGTTAAAGTTGAAGTACCAGTACACTTCAAAGGTGACGATGTTGCTCCAGGTATCAAACGTGGTGGTTCATTGAACATTGTGCGTCACGAAGTTGAACTTGAGGTTCCTGCTGGAAGCATTCCTGAATTCTTGACTGCGGACGTGTCTGCACTCGATATTGGTGATAACATCAAAATTTCTCAGATCGATATTCCTGAGAACGCAACACCAACAATTACAGACCGTGACTTCACAATTGCGACAATCGTTGGCCGTACAGCATCTGCTAAAGCTGATGATGCTGAAGATGACGAAGCAGAAGGTGAAGATGGAGATGATGCAGAAGCATAATAGCTTCTAGCTTCCATCTAAAATAAGAATAGACGGCGTTGAAGTAATTCAGCGCCGTTTTTCTATATATCAAAAGGGATAATACAAGATGTCCGGTTTGCTTTCAAAGCTACGCACGCTATTACCCTTTGCAAACAAGACTAATGAGAGTGTGGAGCCTGCTATGTTGTTACTCGTCGGCCTTGGAAATCCGGGGGATCAATATAAAGGCAATCGTCACAATGTCGGTTTCATGGCGATAGATGCCATCGCTTCCATGCATAATTTCGGGCCATGGAAAACGAAGTTTCAAGGCAAGATATCCGAAGGCTTCATCACAGATGCAAATGGTGAGCGTGTCAAAACGCTACTTCTCAAACCAACAACATTTTATAATGATAGTGGGCGCTCTGTGGGTGAAGCCATGAATTTCTTCAAAATCTCGTCAGAAAACGTCATGGTTTTCCACGATGAAATTGATCTAGCGCCGGGGCGCGTGCGTGTTAAAGTTGGTGGCGGGCATTCTGGGAATAACGGTATGCGCTCCATCATGGCCCAAGCAAGCAAGGATGTACGCCGCACACGACTTGGTGTTGGACATCCCGGCGATAAGTCCTTGGTTCAAAGCCATGTGTTATCAGATTTTGCAAAATCAGAAGTAAAATGGCTCGACGATATGCTTGATAGTTGCGCTCGCTCAATCCACTTTCTTGCTGCCAATGATGATGAACGTTTCCAAGCTGAAGTCATGCGCCTAGCGCCAGCTCCTAAAGAAGATATGTCTCGCCGAATGAATCGAAGCGACACCTAATTCAGCCGTGAATGGGGTATTCCCTTACCTCATCTCACATAATGCATTGCCTTAAAGCTAAATTCCGGCTTTATCCCAAGGCAAATAATGATCAGCCTGCAATCACAGCCAGTCTTGGGGTGCTAACAGGCCAAATAAACTTCGGAGCCAACCTTTATGGGTTTTAAATGCGGTATCGTCGGCCTTCCAAACGTAGGTAAGTCCACACTCTTCAACGCCCTGACTCGTACAGCAGATGCACAAGCTGCCAACTACCCTTTCTGTACAATTGACCCGAACGAAGGTGAAGTCGCGGTTCCAGAAAAACGTTTACGTGCGCTTGCAGATATTGCCGGTTCAAAAGAAATCATTCCGGCACGCATGAACTTCGTTGACATTGCTGGTCTTGTTAAGGGAGCCAGCAAAGGTGAAGGCTTGGGAAACCAATTCCTAGCCAATATCCGTGAAACAGATGCTATTGCATATGTTCTTCGTTGCTTTGAAGATGATGATATCACGCACGTTGAAGGCAAAATCGACCCTATGTCTGACTACGAAGTCGTTGAGACAGAGTTGATGATTGCAGACATGGAAAGCCTAGAAAAGCGCAAACCAGCACTCGAGAAAAAAGCGCGCGGAAATGACAAAGATGCCAAGCTCGCAATAGAGCTAATCGCACTCGCAATGGAGCAACTTGAAGCAGGAAAACCTGCACGTGCTGCCATCATTCCAAACGATGCCGATACACGCAAAGCATGGCGTATGCTCCAGCTCCTCACGTCTAAACCTGTATTCTATATTGCAAACGTCGATGAAGACAGCGCTGCCACAGGAAATGATTTTTCAGCAAAAGTGTTTGCCCATGCGGAAAAGGAAGGCGCACAAGCTGTTGCTATTTCAGCTAAGATAGAAAGTGAAATCGCTGTTCTTGACGATGAAGAAGCAGCGGAATTCCTTGAAACGCTTGGCCTTGAAGAGCCAGGACTAAACCGAGTCATCCAAGCAGGTTACCGCCTCTTAAACCTACAAACCTACTTCACATGTGGGCCTAAAGAAACACGCGCATGGACGATACCGCAGGGTTGCACAGCACCAAAAGCAGCTGGCGTGATCCACGGTGATTTTGAACGCGGCTTCATTCGCGCTGAAACAATCGCCTATGACGACTACATCAAATACAAAGGTGAATCTGGCGCAAAAGAAGCTGGAAAAGTTCGCCAAGAAGGAAAAGAATACATCGTAAAGGACGGCGATGTTTTACTCTTCAAGTTCAACGTATAATTCTGAAATTCAGCGCGCGGAGGTTATACAAATGCACCCGCGCGCTGAAACACATCTCCACCGGTACCGATCTTAAACCGAGCTATGCCTGCGCCTGATTGCGTATTGACGCCGCCAAGGTCAAATTTCTTAAAGCCCCGCGCTTTTAAATCCAAACAGGCATTCCATAGGCACAAATTGTGCGCGCCAAGTTTGCGCCCCTCGTCTGAACTCCAACCAATATGATATGTTGCCATTGTGCCGTGCTCTAATACAAGCATCGCACCAGCACACTCTTTACCTAAATCCGCACGATATATTGATACTCCGCCGTTTTTGGATCCATTCTCCGCGCTTGACTTAAACGTTTGCCAATCAAGCGTCATCGCTGCGGGTAAAGCACGATACCCACGCTTTTCACGCTGTATTTCTTCTATATCTAGCAACCACCGGTATTGAGATGGTTTTGTACCACCAATTGTAAATTTCAGCTCTGATTTCTCAGCGGAATTCAGGCGGTTGCGCCATTTTTGATCCATCGCAGCGCGCATCACTTCCAAGTCTTGCTCAAGATTGATGCGCACTGTTGCTTCGCCCGTCATTACACGTTTAACGCCAGAAACACGCGCTAAATCATTTTGATCTTCATCAGGTGTAAATACAACCAATCTGGGCCATTTTACCGGAATAGCGTTGCCCAAAGCACGGTAGACAAACCGCTTATCATCCGCGGTAAGTTTTTCTAGCCATATTGGACCATGTGTACACAAACCGAAATTCGCAACTTTTGCAAAGGGCTTGGATGTAATCTGAGCCAACCCAAGTAACCGATTGCTCGTATCCGATACACTCGCACGCCACACCTTAGCCCCATGTTTTTCTAGAACTTTTCCATACGCCCAGTCCTGCTGATAGCTTGCACAAGCATCAGCATGGGCCTTGTCCCACTCTTTTCTATTAATCTGGTTCCAACGAACCTGTAGGACTTCACTCATGAAACAAAAAATTAGTCTTTAGGGTTAACGATGCGAAGAGATACACTCCGCTGATCTGACTGGAAAGGCAATAATGCACATGGCGCGCGTGAAAACACAAACCATTTCAGGCCATACCCTCAAAGAACCTCACATAACGCCAATGGCAATATGGCTGATCTTTCTTTGGATTGGTCTCCCCATATTATTAATCGGTGGTGCATTAGATCTGCTCATTCAATTAACGACGGGCATTTGCTCGGGCCTTTGGTGTTTGGCAAGCTAATCCACACGCAATGAGCGTACTTGAAATACGCGTTCATTCTGAAGTGATGGAATACGTTTTCTAACCCGCTCAACATCCTCCATATCCAGTTTCGCCGTAATCACGCAAGGATCCACCCCCGCTTCAGCCAAAACCTCTCCCCAAGGCGATACAATAAGCGAGTGACCAAATGTTGCTCGTCCATCTGAGTGCAAACCACCTTGCGCAGCCGCCATCACGAAAGCGCCATTCTCTATTGCTCTAGCACGTATTAAAGTATGCCAGTGCGCCTCACCAGTCACCTTCGTAAACGCGGCCGGTATCGTAATCAGATTAGCGCCAGCTTG
Organism: uncultured Hyphomonadaceae bacterium; assembly: GCA_964351655.1. GTDB lineage: Bacteria > Pseudomonadota > Alphaproteobacteria > Caulobacterales > Hyphomonadaceae > Hirschia. The sequence goes on from CAYGPD010000025.1 coordinate 28,506, forward strand.
CGCCAATTGGCGATATAAATAGGGAAACCGCAAATCATAACAAATGCTCATTCCCAACTTAGCAAATGGCGTTTCCACGAGCATACTTTGCTGACCAGCTTCATAGGCACGCGACTCTTTATAAGATTGCCCATCCCCCACCTCCACATCAAACATGTGTATCTTGTCATAGTGGGCCACGATCTGACCGTTAGGGTTTATTAAAAAAGAGCGGTTGGAATATTTAGCGTCTGCTTCCGCCTTTTCATCCAGCACAGCTAGTGAGCCGATCTGCAACCACACCCCTAATTCTCCTGCTAAGCAAGACAGTGCCGCAAGGCAAGCATCCGCGCTCTGGTGCACAACCTTGCCGACTGCACCCCCACGCCGGATATCCATAAAACCCGTATTTTCCGGAGTGAGAATAAAGTCCGCCCCCTTGCCAGCAGCTTCACGTATAAGCTCACTTGCAATTTGAATATTGTCGGCAACATTCTCGCTAGACCGCAACTGCACACACGCACAATGAATGATCGTCATAACTGACAGTTATTTCCTGTATTTATGAGCTATTGTTAGGGTTGAACACTTGCCTTTAGGTGAGCATCTGTCAATTGTGACCGCGCCGCATTCCACATCTAAACTGGAATTTCTATAAATAGTCAATTGGATGATGTTTCATGTCTAAATCAAACACTGGAACGAATGAAAATTCCGAGAATCCGGCGAAATCTGCAAGTTTTAAGCGCCTACCTGTATGGGAATTTATCTGCATAATCGCCGGTTTAATGGCGCTCAACGCCACCGCCGTTGACATAATGTTACCTGCACTTGGCGACATCCAAAACACGTTCCAGTTTGAAGATGATAACCAGCGCCAGAAAATGGTGATCGTCTATCTTATGGGAATGGGCCTATCTCAAATCTTTTACGGCCCGCTGATAGATCGCTTTGGCCGCAAACCCATTCTCGCTATTTCGCTTATTGTCTATGTGCTGGCAAGCATCGCCTGCCTGCTGGCACCAGAATACAGTCTTCTGATATTTGCACGCGCTATTCAGGGTGCAGCCGCCGGCGCAACTCGCGTTGTCGCTGCTGCCGTCACAAGAGATTGTTATACAGGCCGTGCAATGGCCGAAATCATGTCCGTCGTGATGCTAATATTCATGGCAGCCCCAATCCTTGCGCCCAGCATTGGGGAGGGAATATTATACCTGTTTGGTGATTGGCGATCCATCTTCTGGGCGCTGGTTATCCTCGGGTCTGCTATGCTTATCTGGTCATGGATACGTCTTCCTGAAACGCTTGCGCCGGAAGATAAGCGCCTCCTACAGCCGAAAGTCATTTTTGCATCCTACAAAACAGTTGTGACGAACCGTTTAGCGATCGGCTATTCCATGGCTTCTGCTCTTATCTTCGGAACACTGTTTGGATATATCAGTGCTTCCGAACAGATCTACTCAGAAACATTTGATAAAGCAGCCACATTTGCGCTCTGGTTTGCAGGTGTGTCGGCAGGTATGGCTGTTTCAAACTTGCTGAATTCCCGCCTTGTGAAAAAGCTAGGCATGCGATTTTTATCACATTGGGCGCTCATATTTATGGTCTCAGTAAACGTTCTGCACGCTATCATATCCCATAGCGGCAATGAAAGTTTCGCCGTTTTCTATGTGTTGATGATTGCATCATTCATTTGCATCGGCTTTATCGGCCCGAATTTCTCAGCCACAGCGATGGAGCCGCTCGGTCATATTGCCGGAACCGCCTCAGCGCTCTATGGCTTTGCCACGACCTTCCTTGCGGCTGTAATAGGCGGCTTTATAGCTGATCATTATGATGGCACGCTTGGGCCACTATTTGTTGCCAATGCTGTGTGTCTTCTTCTCGCACTTGGAATAATCTTAATCACAGAACGCGGCAGACTCTTTAAACGAGGAGAGGTTTAATCCTCTCCTTTAAGGCCCAAAGCAGCCAGCTCTTCTTCACCCAGCTCTGCAAGTGCATCATCGCCGTCATCAGGAGAAAATGGGCTATCTTCAGCGCCCTCTTCAGCATCCAATTCAGCCATTGCGACAAAGTCTGGATCAGGCTCAGGCGTATTAATGCGCCAGCCTGCACCTTCTCCTTGAGCTAACAGCTCAGTGAGCCACGGCAACACTGTCAACAATGCATCTTGCAATCCAAAGGGTGGATTAATCACCACAACACCCGCACCACATAATGGGCCAGGCTCAACAATTTCTCTCACCCAAGCATCAACAAGCAAAACCTTATCGGCTGACAACTCCATGTCATCGAGCACCCATTCAGCAAGCCCATCGTCAAACTTCTGGGTATTCTCCATATCTTTCAAAGGACGCCAGAAAATAAATGTACCCGTGGGCCAGCGCGATATACCACCCATCGCGCCCTTAGCCATATGCGCAAGCTCATCACGGTGCTCAAAGGGCGGATCTACCAGCACGACCCCACGGCGTTCTGGAGGTGGCATATATGCTTTAAGCGCTTCATATCCGTTGCGGTTTTCAATCTTCACGCGTTTATCGCGAAAAAAGTGATCACTCAGCGTTTCTTTATCCTGCGGATGAAGCTCTGTTAAACGCAGTACATCCTGCTCACGCATTAAAGTCGCTGCGAGGTCAGGTGATCCAGGATAGGCTTCGAGTGCACCATCATAATTGATTTCAGAGACTGCATCTAAAAACGGTTTCAAAATTCTCGCCACATCGTCAGGAATATCACCCGCCTTATGCGCTTCCCATAACCGACCAATGCCTTCTTGCCATTCAGGACTACGACGTGCTTCATCACCTGTCAGGTCATAGCGACCAATCCCTGCATGTGTATCGATATAGCGAAAGGGTTTGTCCTTTTTCTTCAAATGCTCAATGCATAGAGTCAGGACAAGATGTTTTAGAATGTCAGCAAAATTCCCGACATGAAAGGCGTGACGATAGTTCATGCGAGCAACTCACTTTGCTGGACTGGCTAATCAAAAATATAAGCAGCAATGATTACCCTCCCTAGCCCTAATTTCCAAGCCCGCACGGCCACCTAATTTGCCCGATAGCCCAAAACGAAAAAGCCACACGACGATGGCTCGTCGTATGGCTTAAATCTTAATCTATTTTATAAATAGCGCTTTCACACTTTTTATAAATGAGGTTTCCAGATCAGGTAATCTCTTTTTGTGAAGTCACGATTTTACCAACAAAGCCATATTCAACAGCCTCTTCAGCACTCATCCAGAAGTCACGATCTGTATCAGCTTGAATTTTCTTCAAAGTCTTACCGGTAGCTTTTGCGAAGATATTATTCAAACGCTCGCGCATTTTGATAATTTCACGCGCCTGAATTTCAACATCAGATGCTTGGCCGCCAACACCGCCACGTGGTTCGTGAAGCAAGAAACGTGTGTTTGGAGATGCAAAACGGTTCTCTTTTTGCGCAGCTGCGTAAATAAGAGCACCCGCAGATGCAACCCAACCTGTACCAAGCACTTTTACAGGTGCAGGCACGAATTTAATCATGTCGTGAATCATGTCACCAGATTCGACGTGACCGCCGGGTGATGATAGCACCAATAGAATTGGCTCTTGGCTGCTTGATGAAAGCGCTAGCAAGCGCTCACACACACGACGCGCCTGATTGTCATCAATGCCACCCGTTAGCAAAATAGTACGAGCTTTAAACAGCGCTTCCTCAAGAAACGCGTTTGGCTCGCCAAGTGGCTTTTCATTTGTTTCGTCGTCTAGTCGAATAGTCATTATCTTATAGTGCTCCCAGAGCGTTCGGGAAAATAAAAATCATATACACCTTAGGTGTGATGCATTGGCCTCCGGGTCAATGGGGCTTCCTCATCTTTCGCCTGCATTTATCACGCAGGAAACCTTTCTGAAACCTTGGCATCATGCAATTAATGTCCATCAAACCGCATTAGACACGTTGTTGGCACGCCTAAATCTTCAATTTTCTTACATCCGCCCAATTCTGGAAGGTCCACAAGAAAAACTGCGGCCTCAACAATTGCACCGCCTTTGCGTAATAATTTAATCCCTGCTTCGGCAGTTCCGCCCGTCGCGATCAAATCATCCACGATTAAAACACGTTCCCCAGCCACAATAGCATCTTCATGCATTTCCAGCTCATCTGTGCCATATTCCAATTCATAGGATTGAGAAATAGCTTTGTAAGGCAACTTACCTTTTTTACGCAAAGGCACAAATCCAGCCGATAATTGATGCGCACACGCGCCGCCAAGAATAAATCCCCGCGCTTCAATTCCAGCAACTTTATCTATTTTTAGCCCAGCAAATGGCTGTACCAACTCATCAACCGCACGCCGAAAAGCTTTTGGATTACCCATCAAAGTTGTCACATCCCGAAACATGATACCCGGTTTTGGGTAATCAGGAATTGTGCGCACATAGTTTTTCATATCCATCGGGGTCTTCTTGTTTCTTTTGTTTATTTTTGAGCTGGATTTACAAGCGCATTTAACACGTGATCTCGCCATACGCCATTTAGCTGCAAATAGGACTTTGCATAGCCTTCACGTTCAAATCCCAAGCGACTAAGCACCCCAGCTGATTTTTCGTTCTCGGGAACATGGTTGGCAACAACGCGGTGCAAATTGATAACCTCAAATGCGTGCTTAATGACCAGATTCAAACATTGAGTCATAATGCCCTGATTTTCTAGCTCTGTATCCAGCACATACCCAAGCGAAGCGCATTGCAAAATGCCAAATGTAACTTGATCTAAACTTACCTGCGCATAAACGCCATCTACATCAACTAGCACCCAACGCAGTGCCGTTTCGCTTTTACGTTCCTTTTTGGACCGCGATTTAGCTTTGTCCCAATATGCAGCTGTATAATAAAATTCAGTTCGCATCGGTGAATAAGGCGCAAAGCGTTCACGATTTCGCGTATGAAACGTAGCTATCCCAATAGATGACGCTTCTTCCATAGGAATAAGCTTGCGGTCGCCAATATCAAATCGCACACGATCAAACGCCAACAGAAATTTTCCTTCTTGTTTAAATTCACATCAAACACGAATTAGGAAAGATACCCGTCCGCAGATTCGATACGCCAATCTTCTTTAGCGGCAGCTTGTGCCCACTCCTGATAATGGACGTCGTTTTCCATTGCATCAATATATGTTTGCGCTTTTTCTGACCTTGGCAGATTAAAGGTCTGAAACCGAGAGACCACCGGTCCATAAAATGCATCCGCCATTGACCAATTGCCAAATAAAAATGGCTTTTGGACCGTCGCATTCTTTTCAAGCCAACGACACCAAAATGCGTCCACCCTCATAGCATCTTCAAGCGCTGCAGTATGAACAGGCTTAGAGCTACGGCCACGCACATTCATAGGACAATGGGTACGCAAAGCACTGAACCCAGCATGCATAAGACTAGCTGCCGCCCTGCATTGGGCACGCAGAACACTATCAGATGGCAATATTTGAGGGTTTTGTTCAGCTGCCCATTCAGAAATAGCCAAACTTTCCGTAATTACGACACCATCAATTTCAAGAATTGGCACAGTCCCAGCGGGTGAAATGGAAAGTATCTTTTCTTTAAATCCAGCAACATCCAGAGGTATGATAACTTCTTCAAAAGAAATACCGGCTTTTTTAAAACATAGCCACGGTCGCATGGACCAAGACGAGTAATTTTTATTGCCAATATAAAGCTTTACCGACATTTCAACACCCTCCCTGCGACAGCATCCAGCTTTGAAAGTGCCTCTTCATCGCGCGCTTCTGGAGGCGTAATAATTGCAAAATCTAACCCAGTTTCAATACCTTGCGGGCTAGGCGTCCGCGCAACTGCAGCCATCATCTTGATCAGGTTCAATACGGTTCCACGCCCCAAATCAGCATTGCCCTTCAAAACTTCCAGCACATTCGTCACTGACACATGCTCTTCTTCTTCATGCCAACAATCAAAATCGGTCACCATCGCAATTGTTGCATAAGACATCTCAGCTTCCCGTGCGAGTTTTGCTTCGGGCATATTTGTCATCCCGATCACGTCACAGCCCCATTGGCGGTAGAGCTTTGATTCTGCAAGTGATGAGAATTGCGGCCCCTCCATCACCAGATATGTCCCGCCTCTGTGTACTGTCACATCAAGCATATCAGCAGCTTCTGCCGCCATGTGAGCAAGCCGCTCACATACCGGATGCGCCATTGACACATGCGCAACAACACCTTGACCAAAAAAGCTTTTTTCGCGTGCAAACGTGCGATCAATAAACTGATCGACCATTACAAAATCACCCGGTTTATAATCTTCACGCAAAGAGCCAACTGCTGAAAGTGACAAGATATCCGTCACCCCGCACCGCTTCAATACATCGATATTGGCACGGTAATTCAAATAAGACGGAGATATATTATGCCCGCGCCCATGACGCGGTAGAAACACAACCTCAACTCCTTCCAACGTTCCACGATACACTTGATCTGACGGCTGCCCCCACGGGGACGCAACACTCTCCCAGCGGCCATTTTCTATACCATCAATACCATACAGGCCTGATCCGCCGATTACACCAAGTGTCCATCTACCCATAACTGAACCCCTAACTAGTCGTCGCTTCTATCAGAGCTAAACTTCAGCTCTTCTCAAGAACAACGCAACCCACAAATTCGTGACAGGCTGAATAAAGAAAAAGGGCCGCAGGTATTACACTACGGCCCTTCCAAATTATCACTTAAAACAAGAACCTAGTGTTCTACATTGCGCCAGATTTGCTTGTAAGAGAAGAATACAAGCACTGTCAGGATCAAAAGATAGATCATAACGCTGAAACCAAGTTTCTTACGTGTCTCAGCTTTTGGTTCACCCGCCCACGCAAGGAATGCAGATACGTCAGCAGCCATTTGGTGGACTGTCGCAGGTGTACCATCATCATACTCGATAATGTCTTCCATCAATGGCGGAGCCATCGCAAGGAAACCACCCGGCGGCAACATTGTACGTCCGTGCTCATCATCACTGTGACGGTGACGCGGGTCTCCAGACCAGTTCGGTGTAACATCACCAGGGAAATACGGGTTGTAATATTGCCCTTCAGGCACGTTCAACGCAGCGTATTTTGTCGCCATTTCTTCTTCTGAAGGATAACCTGTCAAAAGAGAATAAATGTAAGACGCGCCGCCATGACGGGCTTTAGAGATCACGGAGAAGTCAGGTGGAAGTGCACCATTGTTCGCATATCGCGCTTGGGCTTTGTTCGCAAACGGGTTCGGGAAAGGATCAGACGTCATGCGCGTACGCACATCATCAGAACCATCTTCCTGATTGATAATGTCAACTTCCGCAGAATCAGCCGCCAATTGCTTTACAATCGGGTTGTCATTCGGGTTTGGGTAAGCTGGATCATAAAACGGTCCACCTTTTTGCCCAAGGTTACGGAAGCGCATCAAATCCATAGCGTGACATGATGCACAAACCTGACGGTAAACTTTGTAACCGCGCTGAAGCTGATCCTGCTCAAAAGTGCCAAACGCACCTTCAAATGACCAACCCTCTTCAGGTGGATGCGGATGTTTTGTATCGCCAGCCGCG
>CAYGPD010000025.1:36082-45906 GCA_964351655.1 uncultured Hyphomonadaceae bacterium
ATAGCAAGGAGTTTGAAAATACGCATTATGTCAAATCTCCTTAAGCATCATCACGAGCGGGTGAAGCATTCGCCGCCCCCGGAATTGAGGTACCAGATGCCGCCTTTTTGGGACCAAGCACACTGTCAGCTATAGAAGCTGGACGTGGTTTTGGTTTTTCTTTCACACCAAGAATTGGCAAGATAACGAGGAAGTAGGCAAAATAGTAAAGGCCCATAATCTGCGCTGCCCACAACCATTTGAAACCTGTCTTCTTAATTTCAAGGCCTGCATTTGCAGTCGCAGGAAGCTCTTCGATAAAGTGCTCAGCATCATGATAATCTGCAAAAGCTTCTGATTTAGCAGCATCACCGTTTGCATCAGTATATGATACAACCAATTTGTCATCGCTAAACTTAAACAGCAAATCATCAGGATTGTTTGCCCCCGCAAAACCAAGACCAATCCCACAAAGAACGAACAGAACAAAGAACTGTTTAGCAAGTGGGCGGTAACGCATGGAGCGCACTTTTGAAGTATCCAGCCATGGCACGACAAACAAGATCGCAATCGCACCAAACATCGCAATAACACCAGCCAATTTTGCATCAATCGGACCGATATCAAACGTGATAGCACGTAGGATTGCGTAGAATGGAAGCAAATACCATTCAGGAACAATGTGTGCCGGCGTTTGTAGTGGGTTTGCCTCGATATAGTTATCCGTGTGACCAAGGGCATTCGGTGCGTAGAACACGAAGTACGCGAAGATCATAAGGAAAACGAGGATCGCAAATCCATCTTTCACTGTGTAGTAAGGGTGGAAAGGAACCGTGTCCTTTTTCACATCCTGTACAGACACACCTGTCGGGTTGTTGTTGCCCGGCACGTGTAGCGCCCAGATGTGCAGCACAACGATACCAAAGATAACAAATGGCAACAGATAGTGAAGTGAGAAGAAGCGGTTTAGCGTTGGATCACCAATAGCAGGACCACCTTGAAGGAAAGTCTTGATCGTGTCACCTACCAACGGGATCGCACCAATAAGAGACGTGATCACACTAGCACCGTGGTATGACATTTGGCCCCAAGGCAAAACATAACCCAAGAATGCAGTTCCCATCATGATCAAATAGATCACAACACCAAGGATCCATAGAACTTCACGAGGTGCCTTGTATGATCCGTAATAGAGGCCACGGAACATGTGGATGTATACAGCCAAGAAGAACATGGATGCGCCGTTTGCGTGGATATAACGCACCAACCAACCAAATTCCACATCACGCATAATGCGCTCAACAGACGCGAAAGCTTTTGTCGTGTCTGGCACATAGTGCATAGCCAACACGACACCTGTTACAATCTGAATTATAAGACAGATTGCGAGGATGCCCCCGAAAGTCCACCAATAGTTCAGGTTTTTTGGCGTTGGAAAATCAATCGCCGTGTCATTTGCAAACCTAATAATCGGTAGGCGCGTATCGAGCCATTTTTCAAAACCGGATTTAGGTTCGTATGTAGACGGTCCACTCATGCGATGGTCCCCTTACAACGAAATTTTGATGAGAGTATCAGACAAGTATGCGTAAGTTGGAACTGGCAAGTTCTTAGGTGCCGGCCCCTTACGAATACGTCCTGAAGTGTCATAGTGCGAACCGTGACATGGGCAGTACCAACCGCCGAAGTCACCAGTGCTGCCTTGAGCAGGGCCAACTGGCACACACCCGAGGTGTGTACAGGCACCTGATGTCACGAGGATAGCGCGATTAAGCTCACCATCCATCATTGGCACCAAACGCTCATCATCCGTTTGTGGATCAGGAAGCTTGGATACATCAACAGCTTCAGCAGCGGCAATCTCACCTTCTGTACGGTGACGCACGAAGAATGGTTTCCCACCGATCAACACTCGAATTTCTCCTCCTAGAGGAATTTTCGATGTATCGACTTCTGCACTTGATGCAGCTCGAGTATCAGCGGCTGGCCCCAGCTGCATGACAAAAGGCCATGCAACGGCGGCAACACCACCAGCGAATGCCGTACCAGCGGCAATATGAATAAAGTCGCGGCGAGTTTCGCCAACTTCTTTGGTATTTGATGTGTGTGCGTCAGACAACGAACAGACCCCTAGCGCAATTGGAGTTATTGCAGGAACTTGTATACATAGCTACGAAAAACGCATGGTGACGCAATGTCGCAACAGCCCCAGAATAAATATTAGGAGAAGCGCGTACAGTGCAGATTGCATTCTATCAACCCGACATTCCACAAAATCTTGGTTCTAACCTAAGAATTGCTGCATGTTTTTCAACAAAAGTGGACATTATTGGCCCGTGTGGCTTTCCGCTCACGGCCAAAGCACTACGCCGTTCTGCAATGGATTACGGCCCATTAGTGGATGTAGAACAGCATGATAGCTGGTCTGCATTCAAAGAATCACCGGATCGAAAAAAAGGTCGCTTAATTTTATTCACAACAAAAGGCGCTACGCCCCTTTTGGAGACTAAATTCGAATCAGGAGACACACTTTTATTCGGAAGAGAGAGCGCGGGCGTACCTCAAGAGGTGCATGATTCGGCACAAATCAGATGTGTCATCCCTTTAAATCCGGAAGCGCGCTCCCTAAATTTATCGGTTAGCGCGGCTATCGCCCTGCATGAAGCATTGCGACAAACTGGCGGATTACCCAAATAGTCACAAACAAAAAGCCAGCCCAACACATGTGAAAGGCTGGCTTTTTAGATCTACAGTACAAATTATTTTACTTTGAACATTTAGTGGCCGCACCAACCATTGTCATAGCAAGGGCCATTTTCTTGTCCATCGGCAGATCCTCTAGACCTTCTTCCATCCCGCCACTTTTTGCAGCTTTAGCGATAAGCTTGAAAGTCTTTTCGTCTGTATTTTCTTCAATAGCATCAGCAAGGCATGTGCACGTTTTCTTGCTTTCGCCTTCATCCACGCAGGAATTAACAATACTTGCTTTTCCGCCGCCGCCACAGGCAGCCAGCGTAAGTGTTGCAAGCGATAGGAGTATGATTTTTCTCATTTTTCTCTCATTGTGTTCAGCAAGTTATCGAGAGAAATACCGCGCCCGAGCAAATGCCTTCGTTTAGATTAAAGATAGTTGGCTTCGTATTACTGACAGGCTTTTAGGCCGTCTTTAAACACACGGCGTGAGGCCGTTTTATCTTCTACAGAGAATGTATCTGATACGCGTTCAAGTCCATCCTCACCATTGTCTACTGCGCCTTGAGCAAGCTGCTCAAGCAATTTGGTATCTAGATTTTTTTCAACATATTCAACAATGCAGGTGCAGTTTACGTCCCCTTTTGTTTCTGCCTCACATGAGCTTTGAATGCCTGACAGATCCAGTTTTGGTTCGCTATTGCACCCAACCAAAGTAATAACAGCACATAAAAGTGCGAGTTTGGATTTCATAAGTATTCCCTTTACTCTTCATGCGTTCACCTAGAGACTCCACACGAAGATATTTTACACTCCGTTAGATTATTAGGCGGTTGTAAAAGGGCACCCTTACCTAATCGTAAATAAAAATGGTATACACTTTAGCTAACACCTTATTTAGTAAAACTTTTCCACAGGATATATCCACTCCTACTCAGCTTGAGCGCAAGTCTGCCCTGCCTCCATCATCACCAACCCGACAGACATTTGATCCTGCTCATTTAAGGCTTGAACAGCTTGCGTTAGCCCTGCATTGCCGGAATCTATAGCTCCACCTGCAAGCTGATTATAGAGTTTAGTTGAAACACTCTCTTTTAAATGATTTGCCCAACACGCACACATTTGCGGTGTGTTGCCATTAATCTGACACGCCTGACTCATGGCTGCATCAGGGCTGAGCATAGGCTGCTTCGACGCTGCTAGCCCTACAGACACCGGCGCGGTTGCCTCCTGCGAGCTACACGCTTCTAGTATGATATTACCAACCTTATGGCGATCTTGTTCAGAGAGCGCCAACATTTCTTGAGCAAGCCCAATGGCTCCACCTTCGTCAGCCTTTGTTTCAAGCGTCTCAAATAACGATGCTGGAAGTTCGCTTTTTAGCGCATCCCCCATGCAGCGACATTCGGCCACTTTGCTTCCTTCACTGATACAGGCTTTTTCTATAGCTGTTGGTTTTTGTTGCCCACATCCCGTTAGCATTGTGCCAACAGATACAAATACGACGAATCGAACAAAAAAACTTATCATGCCACCTATCCCACACTTTATCCGTAAACCTCCTCATAGACAAAAAGTCTAAGAACGCTAAGGCTTTTCATGTTCAGGGTGCAAAAGCTATCCAGAGACAAACAATGCCACGCACATCACATTCCACTAAAAGGCCGTCGCTATGACAGATATATCTCCAGAACAAATGGAAATTCGCAAATCCACTGCCAAAGCTTGGTTTGAGAAACTACAAGGCGACATTATTTCATCTTTTGAGGATTTAGAAACTGAAGCACTCCCGCCGCTATATTCGGGTGCGGCCGGAAAGTTTGAACAGACAAGGTGGGAACGCGGTAAGGACGGCGAAGACCTAGGTGGCGGCAATATGGCGATCATGAAGGGCCGCCTATTTGAAAAAGTAGGCGTTCACACTTCAACTGTTTATGGTGAGTTTTCTGAGGAGTTTCGCAAACAAATCCCCGGTGCAGAAGAAAATGGCGGCCAATTTTGGGCATCAGGCATTTCATTAATTGCACACATGCATAATCCGCACGTTCCCGCAGTACACATGAATACTCGCATGATTTGTACATCAAAATCATGGTTTGGTGGCGGGGCAGATCTTACGCCGCTCTTAGCGAACCAACGCACACAAGAAAACCCCGATGCAATTGCGTTTCACGACTCAATGAAAAAAGCCTGTGACGCCCATGCGGGTGCTGACTATGTGCGTTTCAAAGAATGGTGTGATGAGTATTTTCACCTTGCTCACCGAGATGAACCACGCGGAACAGGTGGCATTTTCTATGATCGTCACGATTCAGGTGATTGGGATGCAGATCTTGCTTTCACAAAAGATGTCGGGCTGGCATTTGCTGACATATATCCAAAAATTGTTAGAAACCGCATGAACACAAGCTGGAATGCGGCAGACCGCGACGCGCAATTAATTCAGCGCGGACGTTATGTTGAATTTAATCTGCTTTATGATCGCGGCACAACATTTGGCCTCAAGACTGGCGGAAACGTTAAGTCCATCCTGTCGTCAATGCCTCCTGTGGTGAAATGGCCTTAGGTTTCATATCTGTAACATGATGGAGTAAATGCTTGGCAATGCCTCGCGTTTCCGCCATCATGGGTGCGTATCGTAGATAAATATATCGCGCCATGTAACAGACCAAATGGATTTTAAGTGTTTCTCACCCTGCTCAAAGCTCTCGCGACCTTCGTCGTGTCCTTCTTTATGGGCATGGTCGGCCTTATTCTTGGCGTCATCATTTATGGTGGGCTAAATGAGCAATTATTGGAAATGGAAGCCAATCATCAAATAGTCGCTAAAGCTATTGCCTTTATGTGCATTGGTGGCTCTGCCATTGTGGGTGGAATTTTCGGATTACAAAAAGGTGCTCGCTGGACAGGATTGTTTGATAGCGGCGACTTTTAAAAACTCTCTTCTTCAGACTTAGCTTTTTCTCGCAAAATCACCTCATCCGCGATGAAACGCATCTGACGCGCAATCAAAGCGATATCAAGCGGAAAATCCTGCTCAATCCACCAGTCCTCGATCCGCTGCAAAACTTCCCCAACTGGCTTGCCTTCTGGCACACCAACAGCAATCACGTGCTCACCCGAAATCGGGAAAGTAGGCCGCTCATATTTGCTCACAGCATTTATCAACACACGCCAGTAGCGGTGCTTGGCTTCCCGCCCACGTACCGCCCATGCAAGGCGCGCACGACATTCAAAAACGTTTTTCCCAATCGCATAAATCGTCCGGCGAAATTCTTTTGCCGAAAACTCTTTTGCAAAAGAAGTCGTATCTTCTGCAGTCATCAATAGACGCTTCTTTTCACTATTGGACATTTTTAATCGCGCGACGTCCGCCGACAAAACAGTAGTATCTTTAGGGTATAGAGACAACAAACGCAGATATGGATCAGGGTTTAAATGTTCTTCTAGCTCTAATGCAACGAGTGCATTAAACAGATCGAGTCCAATTGCTTCTGGCACTACATATTGCAAGACACCAATTTGCGACATTGCCTCAAGAACGACACGTGGGTCCGGCGCAGACAATAATTTTTTAAACTCAGACCAAATACGCTCAACGGATATGGAGTCTAATCCCTCGCGCTGACGCATACAGGCGCTAAGCCCTTCAACATCTAAGCTTCCAGAACCATACCACGCATTGAAACGGAAAAAGCGAAGAATGCGTAAATAGTCTTCTTGCAAGCGCGTATCAGCATCACCGATGAAGGCTATTTTCTTTTCACGAAGATCAGAAATACCCATCCCTGTTGGGTCACTTAAATTCCCCATTAGGTCACAGTAAAGCGCATTTACATGGAAATCACGGCGTTGGGCATCCTCATTCCAGTCTTTTGTGAACGCAACAGTCGCCCGCCGCCCGTCAGTGCTCACATCCCGTCGCAGTGTCGTCACCTCATAAGGCTGATTATTGGCAACCGCCGTGACAGTGCCATGCTCAATGCCTGTTGGATGCACACCAATATTATTGGCCTTCATCCGCCTGATAACCTCTTCAGGTTCCCATACCGTCGCTATATCAATATCCGTTGCAGGCAATCCCAATAACGCATTGCGCACGCACCCACCGACAAAGCGCGCACTGTCAGGCGCACCTGCATTAAGCGCGCGCATAACCCGACGCGCGCCATCAGCATGCATCCAAGGCTGGACTGGTAAGCGGTTTAAAAGATCAATTGTCATCGGCGGAGGTAGCTTCTTCAGAGTGTTCAGGTTCCATCACTGTGGGTAATTTACGCGCAGTAGAATCTATGTCGATCTCATTTTTTTCATTATCGCGTGCCGCTTTTGTCGCGCCATGGCTCTGCGCATGTATCACTTGATCGCAGGGGACTTTTTCGGCTGGAATAAATACACGATTCTCATAACGTGCAGCTTGAAAACACAGCCCCTTATCTGAGGGAGCTGTAATCGCTTTTATCAACATACCACCGACAGCAAACACACCGCCAACAATTATCAACCATGTTAACGGCCAGCGATCTTTTACGCTCAAATCTTTTGATGCCGCTCGGTACATAAAAAACACCAAAAACGGTATCGAGAATAGCGCTAATTCAATCAAAATGCGGCGCGTCATGCTCTTATCCCTTTTGTTGGTTCTAGGGTATTCAATCCCCGTGCCAGTTCAAAACCTGAATTATCACCCCTTGTGGCTCAGTTTAGGGCGAATCGTAAAGGCGATCATACAAGGATTTAATCATGCCAGCGGTTACACCCCAAATGAAGTGCCCATTATGAGGCATGGCATAATAACGACGCCACCGCCCGCCCCATTCTTTTACATGTTCTTGATGATTTTCTGGGGACATCAAAAAAGACAAGGGCGTTTCAAAAACACCCGCAACTTCACGCTCACATGGCTCGGGGGTAAATTCCTCAGGTAGTAACCCAACAACAAGCGAGACGCTAAATCCAGAATTTGTGCGGTAAGGGTCGGCTTGACCAATTAGCTCCACCGCTGTTTGCGGTGCGCCAATCTCTTCTTCTGCCTCACGCAAAACCGCCTGAGCCACATTTTCATCGAGCTCCAGTTTACCGCCCGGCAGCGCAACCTGTCCCGCATGTGCTTTCATCGTCGTTGGGCGCTGAGTAAAGACAACGCCATAATCATCGCCCCTATCAATCAATCCAAACAATACGGCTGCTGGACGTAATTTTCTGATTGGCAAGCCACTACCATCACCAGGCGTTTGTGGACTGACTTCACCCAAAGGTTCCAGATTTGGCCGGATATCCTCATATGGGTCTGTGAGGTGCAAACGCGCGCGCGCAAGGAAATCCTCTTTGGTATCAAAACTCATATTTATTCAATCGATCCCAATTCAAAAACTTGCCCCGCTGAAGATACACCGATGACACTCTCGTCTTTTCCTTCAATAGGCTCTGCCCATTCGACCAATTCATAAAACGGCGCACGTGCAATCTTTGCTTCAAGTCCCGCCCTAACTTCTAC
Organism: uncultured Hyphomonadaceae bacterium; assembly: GCA_964351655.1. Lineage (GTDB taxonomy): Bacteria > Pseudomonadota > Alphaproteobacteria > Caulobacterales > Hyphomonadaceae > Hirschia. The sequence goes on from CAYGPD010000025.1 coordinate 44,250, forward strand.
ATAAGGTGCTGGTTCGCCTGTCTCAATATCCACACTCACGCGCAAGGGGTGTTCTTCATCCATAACGAAAACATCCCCAACATTTGTCGTCACGATCAGCTTTTGTTCTTCATCTTCAATCACACGATCGATTCGCGTCGCGATGAAGGGAGCATCTTCGACATGAACAATGACTTTTTCATGGGGAGTCACAAGATAAATACCGTCAGGGTCTTTGCGGAGAATGGTGGCAAAAAGGCGGACTATTTTCTGTCGTCCGATAATTCCGCCTTCATGCCACCACGTGCCATCTTTGCGAATCTCCATGCCGATATCACCACAATGTTCCGGATTCCATAAATGCACAGGCGGCAATCCGCGCTTGCCATCACTGCCGGCTTGCGTTTTCAAGGACGCTAATACAGCCTGAAGCGGGTCTGAAACTACCTCTTTTGATTTTTCTTCGTCTGTTTTACGCATAAGAGACCTTCTCCGCCTTGGTTTTGCCCGACTATAACAGGTACAACATCCTTTTGAGTTTAAATGAAGACCACGTTATGACAGAAACGCACACAAACATCATCACGGATACAGAAGCAGTCATCGCCGCACTTGGGGATGTCAAAACAGAAATAGGTAAAGCTGTCTTTGGCCAAGAACATGTGATCGAGCTTGTGCTGTCGGCGGTACTGGCTGGTGGACACGCTCTTTTAGTAGGTGCACCCGGTCTAGCAAAAACCCGCCTCGTTGAATCAACAGCTCGTGCACTTGGGATTGATTGGGGTCGTGTACAATTTACACCAGACCTCATGCCTTCCGATATTCTCGGATCGGAAGTTATGGATGAAACACCTGCAGGCGAACGTTCATTTCGTTTCATCAAAGGCCCCGTTTTTACACGCCTCCTCATGGCAGATGAAATTAACCGCGCCAGTCCACGGACTCAATCAGCACTTTTGCAAGCAATGCAAGAGAACCACGTGACCATAGCTGGTGCACGCTATGACCTGCCGCGCCCCTTCCACGTACTAGCCACCCAGAACCCTGTAGAGCAGGAGGGCACCTACCCTCTACCAGAAGCACAGCTGGACCGGTTTTTATTGAAAATTGACGTGGATTACCCAGACGCAGAAACTGAAAGACGCATATTAGTTGAGACAACAAGCGGCGAAGAAAAGTTCGTTCAAGCTGCACTAACTCCTGAAAAACTCATGTCTATTCAAAAACTTGTGCGCGACATGCCTGTGCCAGAAAAAGTCCTGAGCGCTATTTTAGAGTTAACACGTTCTGCGCGTCCTGAACAAAGCTCCGACCCACGTGTCCAGCAACGCGTCGAATGGGGACCTTCCCCACGTGCAGGACAGGCGCTTATGCTCACCACACGCGCTCGCGCCCTGTTACGGGGCAGGTTTGCCCCTTCTATAGATGATGTAGAGGCCTTGGCGGAACCTGCTTTGGCCCATCGTATGTCACTAAATTATGATCCGACGGGACAGGCTGAATCTCTAAAAGACCTCATTTTGGATCTTGCACGCAAAGCCAGCTAAACCGCAATGAAAACACCTTTGCCTCAGATCAAAGCCGAAGCGGATACCCTTTCCCGCGAATTGCCCAATTTGCTAGTGAAGCTTGGCCCCGCATCTACCTCCCATCTTGGAGCGGCGGGGCGGCGGCGGGC
>CAYGPD010000026.1:0-45045 GCA_964351655.1 uncultured Hyphomonadaceae bacterium
ATATTATTTTGTGTGCCCACGGAGATAAGCGAGGGGCAGTTGCTGAACGTGATTCAAATCTTCGATATTTGAAGGAAGCTATAAAGCGTGAGTTTTCACCCGCATCGTGCCAGATGGCATTATTGTCAAATGCGGGGTCTCTTGAAGAAGCGTTAAGCGAAGTGAAAGATGGTGATGTGCTCGTCATTCCTCTTATATTTTCTGACGGCTATTTTTATAAAAAAATAGAGGCTGCTGTATCTGAAGCAGCAGGAGCAATTCCGGGTAAGGTGCATATTCTGGCACCTTTGTGTGATTGGTCGGAATTGTCTGATTGTATTGTTCGAAAAGTAGGGCGTGGCCCAATTTTGATGGTTGCGCACGGTTCAGCTCGTACTTCGGCTTCTAAGAGAGCAAACGAACGTTTAGCCAAGCAGGTTAGTTTGAATACAAATCACACAGTTTTATGTGCTTATCTTGAAGAGGAGCCGTTCGCGGAAGTTGTTTTAGCTCAAAGCGAAGCGGCTTTGAATGTCGTTGGATTGTTTTTAGGAAGTGGATTGCATGGCGAATTAGATTGGCGGTCTCTATTGTCGAAGGCGAGTTATGCGCCAGTGGCATCCTTTACGGTTGGGAGTATGGATGAACTTCCAAGACTTGTATGCGCAAAAGTAAGAAGTATTTACAACGGCAAAGCTAGTATTTCATGATTGGACAATTGAATTTTAATTGAATTGCAGGCATGCAGTAGATGAAAACGTATTCGATTAAAGGAGCTGGTGCACGCTCATGTTAGCTAAAATTTATAAACCTTCAAAAAATGCTATGCAATCTGGCAAAGCTAAATCAGTTGCTTGGATTTTAGAACTGGATGTTGCTGCTGCACGTAGCGTAGATCCTTTAATGGGGTGGACGAGTACAGATAGCACCGAAACTCAACTGCGTATGACTTTTGATACGCGTGAAGAAGCTATCGCCTACGCACGTCGCAAAGGTTATGAGTTTCAAGTTCTTACACCGCGTGAGCCAAAGCGTATTATCAAAACATATGCTGAGAATTTTTCGTCAGACCGTAAACATCCTTGGACGCACTAATTTCAGATTTAAATGTCTTAGCTTCGTTGGAGATTTATCTGCGGGTAAATGTGAATTGAGGCGTGCATTTCTAAATGGGGTTTGCTAAGACACTTTTTCAAGTTAATGGCTCCGTAGCTCAGTTGGATAGAGCAAGGACCTTCTAAGTCCGAGGTCGCAGGTTCGAATCCTGCCGGGGTCACCATTATCTAAAAGCCTATAATGCCTAAGGGTGTTGTAGGCTTTTTAGGTTTTGGGGTGTGGGTTAGAAATATTGATAATTTACACTAATGGTTGCGCCAGCATTTGAATGCGTACACTCTACTGTGTGAATCACCAAAGTCGGTGTGCGCAAACAGTTCAACTCTCAAATGCCAGTCGTATGTATGATGCTCGTAAATTCATTGAATTATCATTTTGCTGCCGTTGAAAAATAGAGAAGTTGTGAATGTTGAGTTTGGGAATTAGTCTGTGAATTCGAAGAAAGATAGCAATAAGGCGTCGGTGACTTTGATTGATGTTGCAAAACATGCAGGGGTGTCACCCATGACTGTGTCTAGGGTTCTCAATAATCTCTCAATTGTAAAAACTGCGACACGCGAGAAGGTTTTGTCTTCTGTTGAACATCTCAATTACTCACCGAATCAGGCGGCGCGTAATTTAGCTGGGGGGCGATCTACACGTATTTGTTTGCTGTATGGTAACCCCTCATCTGCGTACCTTGGAGAATTATTAATTGGCGCGCTGGAAGCTGTAGGAGCGTATGGATATCAGCTGATTGTAAACCGTGTTCCTGAGGATATTTCCCCTGAAGTACTGCGCAAGGATTTGTATAAAACATGGGATGGTTTAATAATTTCTCCGCCTATGAGTGATGTGAAGGGGATACGTCGCTTATTGAATGAAGAAAAATTTCCTACTGTGTATTTAGGCAGTTTCGTTGATAAAGCGCGCGCCCATGAGATGGGAATTGACGACTATCAAGCTTCAATAGACATGATAGAATTCTTGGTTGGCCTTGGCCACAAGAGAATAGGCTTTATTCAGGGGCACCCCAACCATAGGATTAGTGCGCGGCGGCTCGCAGGAGTTGAAGAAGGATTGAAGCGAGCTGGCCTTCCAACGGGTGGATCACTTGTTGTGCCTGGCTTTTTTACCTATCGATCTGGGATGGAGGCTGGACTTCAGCTACTGAAAGAAAAGAATCCACCCACAGCCATATTTGCTGCGAATGATGATATGGCTGCAGGTGTTTTGGCAGCTGCCTCGGAGATGGGCTTAAAAGTTCCTCGTGATGTTTCTGTGGTTGGTTTTGATGACTCGCCTATTGCGACGACAGTTTGGCCAAATCTAACGACAATACGTCAGCCTCTTTCAGAATTGGCCGGACGAGCAGTAAAGGCATTGGGCGATATAATCGGTGAAGGGGGAAGGCAAAATGTACAAACTTCTTCGACTCTTCTTGATTACACTCTCATTAAGCGAGAGTCAGCTGCAGCCCCAAAAGCTGAATAAAATCAAAAGGAATTAGTTTCAGTTAGAAAAGGTTGCGATACCATATTGCGGAATTGGTCAAAATATGATAGCGTTATCATATCGTGGTTGGCAGTATCCCAATGACGTTCAAGAGGAATATCGTCCCGTATAGCCTCTCGTATCTTTTTATGGGAAGAGGAGAGCTGATCTTATCAGGGTGCTTCTCTTCCCATTTTTTTAGTTTCAGGGATTATCATGACTGTAAAACTTAAGAACCAATTCCTGTCTCTTGAAATAGAGCCTGATCATGGTGGTCAAGTTTCATATTTCAAATTTCAAGACGTGGATATTTTTAGGCCACAAGCACATTTGACAACAATGAGTGCCTTAACTTCTGGCTCATTCGCGATGTTGCCATTCTCGAACCGTATCAAAAATGGTGCATTTGAGTTTTTGGGTCGAAAAATTCAAATGGAGAGCAACTGGCACGGGGATGCAAATGCAATTCATGGGAACGGTTGGTCTTCTTCGTGGAAGATAGTTTCTAAATCTCAGTCATATTGTGAATTGAGCTTAGAGAACGACTCTAAATGGTGGCCGTGGGCGTTTTCAGCTAAATTGGTCTACGTATTGGATGGACCTTGCCTCAAAATGTCGGTTGAGGTGACCAATACTAGCGCAGATGCAATGCCGATAGGTGTAGGGTTTCATCCTTATTTTGTCGCAAATGAAAACACAAAATTACAGTTTAATGCTTCTCAAGCTTACTTGCCATTTGAGGCTGCAAATGCGGAAATTTTTGATCGTGACTCTATTCATAAATTAGATTTTTCAAAATCCAAATCTGTAAAAACCAAAGATCTGATTGATCATAATTATGATGGATGGGATGGGGTCGCCTTTATTGAAAATTGTTCAACTGGTTTGGATGTGCGTATTCACTCTGACACCATGCGGCATGCAATGGTTTATTCTCCACCCCATGAACCATTTATGTGCTTTGAGCCTACGACTCATTCCGCTGGTGCATTTAATTCGTGTGATCAATTAGGTTATGGAATAAAGATTATAGAGCCTCTGCAGACTCATGTTGCTAGTGTTTCGATAGAAGTTAGCAAAAATCTATAATTGCTACAGGGCGTGTCTGATTCCTAATCGAGCCCATAAGCCAAAGCTACAATTCAATTAATCTTCTGTAGCCTATTTAGGTAATGAGATTTCGTTCTTTATTGTTAGCTAGATTTGGGTTTGTGACGAAAATTTCACAAAACTATTCCAAAAATCAAACATTGCGATGAATAGAATATGAACAAAATAATCCTTGTTCAGATTCTATTCAGTTAAGTATTTTGTTTTGTTGCATTTTAATTATAACTATTGAAATTAGCTTTTGAAGAGATATATTTATATCATTCAGTTGGGAAATATACATATAATAAAACCCGTTGAATACTTAGAGGGACTGGTCGCAGACAGTGACTGTTATGAACAGTCGATGTATAATTTGGAGTTGTAAAGTAAAATGGCCAGTGATTTTTGTACTGAAGATGGCGCGTTGCGTTTAAAGAATAAAATCGAAGAATATTGGAAAAGTCGCGGTTTTGATGTGAATATCGATCTTGTGGATGCTGGTTTCATACCCGCTATGCGGTCGGCGAGGACTGATGTGCGTTCCAATATGATAAATGGAATGCCAACATTGGGTATGGGAGGCTCTCTTAGGGGAAGCTCCGACAAAAATTTCGAATTTGCGCAAGATGTCTCACGTCAAATGATGAATTAGGTTACTTTCTCCAAGAGAGACTTCAATGTACTTTTAAGTTCATCAAAATGATCGATAATTGCGTCTGGAGCGAGCGCTTCAGGCGCAATATCCGTGTAACCGAACGAAACGAGTATGACGGGCACACCAGCGTTGCGCGCCGCTCCTACATCAGAATACGAATCACCAATCATAATTGATTTTTTAAGGGAGCCACCTGCTGCGTGTAACGCGTGTAAGTAGTGATCTTGGTGGGGTTTTTTGTTGGCAACAGAATCTGCGCCTATGATACTTTTAAATCGATTATCTATGGATAGAGCGCCTAAAAGCTTTTGGGCAAGATGTGTGTTTTTGTTTGTGCACACACAAAATTGTGCCCCATGTGCCTCAAGATCATCTAAGCTTGCTGTAACGCCCTCGAAGAGGTGGCTCTGTGCTGCTATATCGGATTGATAAATATCAATAAAATCCAGTGTGAGTGCGTCTAGTTTTTCTGCACTGAATTCAGCATTTGATTCTGCAGCTCCACGTTTTATTAGTGCGCGAGCACCTTGTCCCACAAAAGCGCGGACATTCTCGAGTGAAATTTCCGATAAATTCTCAGATCGCATAATTTCGTTGGTTGCGCGATGTAAGTCAGGCGCTGTTTCGACTAGAGTACCGTCGAGATCAAATACGAGAGTATAACCATCTAAAAACATGCTGTTTTGTGCCTTGTAAATATCTTAAACAAATTGAAGCTGAAAAGCTTGCTACTGACGTCTATTTGAACGAGTGTCCGCGCATCTTAGTTGATTTTGGTGAAGACGCGAGGGTGGACATGTCGAGAGCAGCAATAATTTTAGCGGCGGGTAAGGGGACGCGGATGAAGTCTGCAACTCCTAAAGTGCTTCACAAAGTAGCTGGTCGTCAGATGATGGCTTGGACAGCTGATTTAGCAACAAAGCTTGGGTGCGAAAAAACGATTATAGTTGTGGGTCCTCAGTTTGAAGATGTACACCAAGCAGCTACAGATCTTGTAGGTCAAGACAATGTTTGCGTGCAACAATCCCAATCAGGAACAGCGACAGCTGTTCAGGCTGCAGCGTCAGTGCTCGATGGGTTTGAGGGAGATGTTATCGTATTATATGCAGATACTCCGCTTATTCCGGATGATGTTGCACTAGGTGCGTTCTCTGCGATCAGTGCGGGTGCTTCCATTGCGGTGTTGGGGTTTGAGGCTGCTGATCCAGGGGGGTATGGGCGCCTGATACTGGGCAGCGATGGTGGCTTGGACCGTATTGTTGAAGCCAAAGATGCCAGCCCTGAAGAATATGCTGTGCGCTTTTGCAATTCCGGCGTTATGGCCGCTCCTTGGCCAATTATGTCTCGACTTTTAAAGGACGTAAAAAACGACAACGCAAAAGGGGAATACTATCTCACTGACCTTGTGGGGCTCGCGCGGTCAGAAGGCTTAAGAGCCGCAGCTGTTTCTTGTGATGAAGAAGATGTGTTGGGTGTTAACTCGCGTGTTCAGCTTGCTGAAGCGGAGGCTGTTTTTCAAAAAAGAGCACGTATTCGATTTATGGAAGAAGGCGTCGGTATGATAGATCCGCAAACCGTCTACTTCTCATGGGATACGCAGATAGGAAGCGATGTGTTTTTAGAGCCCAATATCGTTTTTGGCCCCAATGTTACTATTGAGGACAATGTTACGATTAAAGCATTTTGTCACTTTGAGGGCGCGCAGGTGGCGCAAGGAGCGGTCTTAGGGCCATACGCCCGCTTGCGGCCTGGCGCAGATATTGGGGAAGACGTGCGTGTTGGAAACTTCGTTGAAGTTAAAAACGTGAAAATGGATAAGGGTTCTAAAGCCAACCATCTTTCGTATCTGGGAGATGGACGCGTTGGTGAGAATGCGAATATTGGCGCGGGTACTATTTTTTGCAATTATGATGGCTTTTTGAAATATCAAACACGCATTGGCAAGAATGCGTTCGTAGGATCGAATTCTTCTATTGTTGCGCCTGTTAATGTTGGTGACGGTGCGATGATCGGCTCTGGCTCGGTCATAACTCAGGATGTAGAAGCTGGTTCATTGGCTGTAGCGCGCGGACGTCAGGTTTCTAAATCAGGTTGGGCTACTAAATTTCGTGAAATAATGGCGGCGAAGAAAAAAGCTTCAAAAAATTAGTTGAGGCAGCGAGCGCTGCTTAGGATCTATACAATGCGTTTTATTTAAAACCTGAATACGCAGAAATGGAAAAAATGATGAGTGATGTAGCAAAACGCAATGCGGCTTTAGCAGCTTTAGAGCTGGTAGAAGAAGGTATGACGCTAGGTCTCGGTACCGGGTCGACAGCAGCTATTTTTGTAGATGAACTTGGCAAAAAAGTTAAAGCGGGGTTCGAGGTTATTTGTGTGGCTACTTCGGAGGTCACGGACAAGCAGGCTCGAGATCTTGGGATACCGATGGCAGACTTAGATACAGCGCCAGTTATCCACCTTACGATTGATGGCGCTGATGAATTTGACCCTGAATTACGGTTGATTAAAGGGGGCGGTGCTGCATTGCTAAGAGAAAAGATCATCGCTGATTCATCAGATATGATGGTGGTCATTACGGATACGTCAAAGCAAGTCAAAAATCTCGGTGCGTTTCCTCTGCCTGTTGAGGTGAATTTGTTCGGAATGGCGCTGACGAAAGCACGTATTGAAGAAACATTAGAAATTCTAGGAATGAACGGTATTCAAGTCACTATACGTCTAAATGCAGGGGGGGCACCTTTACTTACGGACGGAGGTCACCACATTCTGGATCTACACTGCAAAGTGATACCAGACCCTGACATGTTGGGCGCTGTGCTGGATCAAATCCCCGGCGTTGTAGAACATGGCTTGTTTTTGGATATTGCTGATGCGGTGATCATTGGAACGGAAACAGGTGCAGAGACTATCTCAAGAGAAGACTGATCTTTTCAGAGAATTCTGCCGTGATTAAAATGCGGGAGTAACGCAAAATGAGCTATGATTATGACTTGTTCACTATCGGAGCGGGATCTGGTGGTGTGCGGGCGGCCCGTATTGCGGCGCTTACCGGCGCGAAGGTAGCTGTAGCTGAAGAGTTTCGTGCAGGTGGAACATGCGTCATTCGCGGATGTGTTCCAAAGAAATTCATGGTGTATGCGTCTGAATTTCAGAAATCATTTAAAGATGCCAAAGGCTTTGGGTACACTGTCCCAGAAGTGAAATACGATCACAAAGCATTTATTACATCTCTAGGTGCTGAGGTGGATAGACTGTCCGGGATTTATGCGCGAAATTTGAACAATGCTGGTGTAGACTTAATCCACGAGCGTGCTGAAATCGTGGATGCGCACACTGTTAAACTCGTAAAATCCGGAAAGACCGTTACTGCAGAACGGATACTAATTGCTGTTGGTGGAACACCATATATACCGGATGATTTTGAAGGTGCTGAGCACTGCATAACGTCAAATGAGATATTTGACATTGAAGACCTTCCAAAGTCTATCGTGATTGGCGGCGGTGGTTACATCGCTGTTGAGTTTGCGCACATATTTGCGGGATTAGGTGTTGAAACGCATCTTGTATATCGTAGCGAAACTGTATTGCGCGGGTTCGACGATGACGTACGTATTGCAGTACATGAAGGGATGAAGGCGGCTGGAATTCACGTTGTTACGAGTGCTGTTTTCAATAAAATTTCAAAAACGCCAGATGATTCACACAACTATTGTGTTGAATTGTCCAATGGACATAGCGTTGAAGCTGATATCGTCGTTGGTGCGTTTGGGCGTTCCCCTTACACAGCTGGTTTGGGGCTTGAGAATGCTGGTGTTGAGCTAGATTCTAAAGGCGCAATTAAAGTCGATGAATGGTCCAAAACCAATGTGCCGTCTATTTGGGCGGTCGGCGATGTAACCGATCGTGTAAATTTAACACCGGTTGCAATTCGTGAAGGTCATGCTTTTGCAGACACCGAATTTGGCGGCAAACCTCATCATTTCGATCATGATAAAATTGCGACTGCTGTATTTACACAACCACCTGTTGGAACCGTGGGGCTCAGTGAAGAGCAGGCACGGGCGGAGCATGGTGAAGTAGATATTTATAAAGCGCAATTTAAACCCATGAAGAATGCGCTTTCTGGAGACCCTACACGTGTCTTGATGAAAATTATCGTACGTCCTAGTGATCAGCGTGTTCTTGGTTGTCATATAGTTGGTCCTGATGCGCCTGAAATCATTCAAGCGGTTGGCATAGCTGTAAAGATGAATGCTACCAAGCAAGATTTCGACAATACATGTGCTTTGCATCCTTCATTGGCTGAAGAATTGGTGACTATGCGAAATAAGTTTGTTCCAGAAATTACGTAAGGAATTAAACTGATTTTCTTGTCATAAATCGGCCTATTTTGTGTAAAAAATTGAGGTCAACTGTGAATTTGCACTCGCTGTAATATTCTTGAGGTTGACCTCTGCCTCAATCCGTTGAACCAAGAATATAGTAAACGGTTGGCCCTTAGAGGGGACCAATTTAGTATCGGATGAGACGAAGGAGCCGACATATATCATGCGCATAGTTTCCGTGATGAACATGAAGGGCGGTGTGGGTAAATCTACGAGTGTATGTATGTTGGCTGAGGCTCTCGCTTCTCAAGCCTCCATGCGTGTGCTTGTCGTAGATTTGGATCCTCAATCTAATGCATCCATGATCCTATGCGGATTAGATAAATGGTCAGAATTGCGCGAATCTGAACGCACGCTGGATGCGTATTTTACTCAGTTTGTGCATGGGTCTGAACCTCGTCGTTTTCATGAGTTTATAGCATCACGTGTGACAGATATTGAAGGTGGTCCTGTTGTGGATCTTGTTGTTGCTACACCTGAATTTCGATATGTCGAGCGCGATGCCTTGGATAAGTTTATTCGCCAAGGTTTTACTATCAATGCAGTTCAAGATCGTTTAACGCGATTGATGGCGTCGGCGGTTGAGAGCGTTGCGTCTAATTATGATGTTGTATTGTTTGACTGTCCGCCGGGAATTTCATTGTTTGCTGAAGCGGCAATTACCATGTCAGAATATGTGGTGATACCAACTATTCCAGATTATGTATCTCGTTTAGGTATCTATGCTTTCAGGAGGCGTGCTGTCCGCTCTATGGAAAAAAGGCGTTTTACAGAAGACAATATTCTCACATTGATTACAAAATATGATCCCAATATTGTTTTACATGAAAGTGAAATTCAATCACTTCGATCCGATTTTAAAACGTTTGATACTGTAATTCCTCAAAATGAAAGTATTGCGCGTTCGGGGGAGTGGTCCGAAATTCCTAGAAGTTTCGACCAGAAGTATGGTGATGCAGCTGGAATCATTAGAAAGTTAGCAGCGGAGTTCCAAGAAAAGGTCGCGCTTTTATGAGTGATAAGACGTTGAAGTCGATATTTGGTGTTATAGCTGAGGAAGCAAAAACCAATCGAAATTTTGCACGGAAAATTGAGGATGAAATTCTCAAACAAGCAAATGACTTGGCAAAGCAGCGCGAATTAGAAGAGCAGATTACAGAGTTTAATCCAAATGTTGTGTATAAAAAGACCGGTGAGGATGGGTTAAAAACTGCGTTAAAGAACAGATCAATTGCTGCATTGAAGCAAATAGTCAAACGACACAATATTGATCCCTCAAATCAATTGGGTGCGCGTCCGACGAGAGGTAAGATAGTAGAATTGATTCTAATTTCTGCAGAAAAACGTGCAAAAAGAGATGCAAAACTCTTTGATTATTAAAAATAACGCATATTTCTTCTCTTTGCGGTAATAGCAGACCTTGCTCAGCGACGTCTAAGTTAGCTATGAGTATTGCTCAATATAGATAAAAAGAAGTCAATCATTATGACCAATTGGACCCCCAATTCTTGGCGCGCAAAACCTGCCAAGCACATTCCAGATGATTATCCCGATGCTTCCAAATTGGCAGACGTCGAGGCAATGCTAACTCAATATCCACCCTTGGTTTTTGCAGGTGAAGTACGCCGTCTGAAATCTCGCTTAGGTGATGTGGCTGCTGGGCGTGCTTTTTTGCTACAAGGCGGGGATTGTGCTGAGAGTTTCAAAGAGTTTAACTCTAATAACATTCGCGATACGTTTCGCGTGATTCTACAAATGGCCGTGACGCTGACATTTGCAGCGTCTAAGCCTGTTGTGAAGGTGGGGCGTATTGCGGGACAGTTTGCTAAACCACGTTCTAGCCCGGTCGAGACAATTGATGGCGTAACTTTGCCATCTTATCGCGGTGACATTATCAACGGGATTGAGTTTACGCCTGAAGCACGTAACCCTGACCCTGAACGTCTCATTCGCGCATATAACCAATCCGCTGCCACAATGAATTTGGTGCGAGCATTCTCACGTGGAGGGTATGCAGATCTGCACAACCTGAATAAGTGGATGTTGGATTTTGTTGATCGTTCTTCGCAAGGTGAGCGTTTTCACAAGATCGCTACTCAAATCAATGAAGCCGTTGATTTTATGGAAGCGATTGGTCTTACGCCCAACAATACGCCTATGATGAGTGAGACTGAGTTCTACACTTCACACGAAGCGCTATTGCTTGGATATGAGCAGGCAATGACACGTGAAGACTCTACAGTTCCAAACCAAACAGTCGATACGTCTGCGCACATGCTTTGGATAGGTGACCGGACACGCCAACTTGACGGTGCTCACGTAGAGTTTTGTCGCGGTGTGATCAATCCGATTGGTATGAAGTGTGGGCCGACACTAGATCCAGATGAACTTATCCGATTGATTGATAGACTTAACCCGCACGATGAACCTGGCAAGATGGTTCTTATTGCGCGCTTTGGAGCGGATAAGGTCGAGGAGGGGCTTACAAAACTTGTGAGACGTGTCGAGCAAGAGGGGCGCTCTGTCGTGTGGTCGTGCGACCCTATGCACGGCAACACGTTGACATCTGAATCCGGCTATAAAACGCGTCCAGTAGACCGTATTTTGTCGGAAGTCGCTCAGTTTATTGACGTTGTAAGCAATGAGGGTGCCTATCCCGGTGGCGTTCACTTTGAGATGACCGGTCAAAATGTAACCGAGTGTTTGGGTGGCGCACAGGAGATTACTGACGCTGATTTGTCATCACGTTATCACACGCACTGTGACCCTCGGTTAAACGGTGAGCAAGCACTTGAATTAGCTTTTCTGGTTGCAGAAAAACTCCAATCTAAAAAAACAGATGTGGCGTTAGCTGCCCAGTAGGTCTACACCACCTCCGCTGGCCACTCGGTTGGCGGAGGGAACCCTACCGATGATTATCAAAAAAAAATTTCCTGCGTGGGCACAACCTGACCAAATCGTCGATTTATTGCGTTTGGCATTTCCTGTTGCGTTGTCGCGTTTGGCTATGCCTGTGATGTCTGTAACGGACGCAGTTGTGCTCGGGCGCATGGCGCAGTTGGAAGTTCCTTTTATTACAATAGCTTGGCTTTTGCTAAGTATCGGTATGGCTGCCGGTATGGGAGTTCTGCAAGGCGTTCAGGTGTTTACGGCTGAATTAAACGGTACGGGATTTTACAAAGATACAGGCCGAGTTTTCCGTCGTGGTATGGTTGTGGGGTGCTTGCTCGGCCTATGTGCTACTGTGATGATCATTACCTGTGCCCAGCCTCTTTACCGCATGCTTCACTTGCAGCCTGATGTAGTTGAAGGTGCGACCTCTGCTGCGCATATTCTTGGTTATGGTATGATCGCACACATGGTGGTGATTGGTTGCACCATGTATTTAGAGGCTTTGCGAAAGCCAGTGTGGGTTACGATCATCACTTATGTTGGTGTCTTTGCAAATCTACTTCTCGACTTAGCATTGGTTGCCGGAATTTGGGGTGGCGAGCCTATGGGGGCTGATGGAGTTGCTTGGGCTACGACAGGGTCTCGCGCTGTTGTAGCTGCCATCCTGTTGGGGTTAGTTGCATTTTCGACACCGGGGTTAAGGAAATCAGCGCCGGCCCCTGCAAGAGAGTTTGTGCGCCAAAATACGGTAGGTCTGGGCGGAGCGGTTGCAAACATGGCGGAGTTTGCCGCTTTTAACCTCACATTTGTTATCGCAACGCTGGCCAGCACAGTTACAGGAACGGTGTTCTCACTCGGTATTCAGCCAATCTTTATGTGCTTTATGATTTTTGTGGGTATTGCTACAGCAACGTCAGTTCGGGTTGCGGAAAACTACGGAAGAGGCGATATGGTTGCGGTGCGCAATGCGGGACGTCTTGGCGTTGTCGCAACTGTGCTAACGGGCATTGTGTTGATCGTGTTGACGTATATTTTACGAGATCACCTTGCTGCGGGTATGGCAAGCAGTGATGAAGCAAATGGCTTAGATATCGTTGGACTGTTGGCACCTGTTATCGCAATTGCTGCATTAGTCGTTTTGTTTGATGGACTACAGGTTGTCGCTTCTAGTGCGCTGCGAGCTCAAGAGATTGTGTGGACGCCCACTATAGTACACCTTAGCGGGTATGTGATCGTTATGCTACCGCTTACCTACTGGCTTACCTTGGTTAAGGGTTATGGCGCTCAGGGTGCCATGTGGGGCGTTGTTATGGGGTCACTTGTTGTTGGTGTCGCACAGGTGATTCTATTGGAATGGAAAACGGCGCGTAACACCTAAGTTACGCGCCGTTTATATCACCATGAAGGTGATGGTTGTTCTAAAGGTCTTTTAGAGCAGAGGCAGGCTTAAAGGCAGCGGATGTTTTTTCCGGAATAACCATTGTTTTGCCTGTCGCTGGGTTGCGACCTTCGCGCTCTTTGCGAGTTTTAGCTAAGAATGTACCAAAACCAGCTAGAGCAACTTGCTCGCCTTTTTTTAGCTCGCTAGCGATTGTATCCAGCACAGCATCAACAGCGCGGCCAGCTTCAGACTGAGTCATGCTAGCGGCTTCTGCTACTTGCTTCGTAAGTTCGGACTTGTTCATTATGTCCCTCCTAAAAAACGATAGGCCGCCAAATTTTGCGACGACTGGCGCGATCTCGCAGTTGTTTTGCCGATTCGTAAAGCCTTTAAGTATCGAAAATGCCCATAAACAGGGGGTTAAACGCCTAAAATCCAACCTTCTTCAGTGGAAATTGCAGTTTTATCCGATTCAGCAGCTTTTTCAGGGCCGGTAAAATAGGCCGCTAAGCGGTCTTTTTCATCTAAATCAGCAAAGTGTTCGGCAATGATTCGCACGATAGTTTCATCTCGAATCTCAGTGTTGACAGACTTTAGTTCGATCATTGAAGGATAGATTTCAGTTGCAACAATTGACGTGTTACCAAGCGTTTCGGCGTTCAATGGGGCCAATGGAAGTTCAAATGGCCAAAGTTTCATATCTGCGAAGTCGCCCCGAAGTTTGTGAACAAAAGGCAAGCCAGTCATAGTTTGACCACCAACAGCGCCAGCATAAGCTATTTTCCATACAGGCTGAGGTCGACCAAGTTTTTTGTCCATCATCATTGTTTCGGTAAGACGAAATTCGCGCATGTCGTCTGACGTGTGTTCACGCGCTTTTTTTACGGACAAAGTTGTAAGTTCATCGCGCTTTGGACAGCCCCAAAATGGAAATGCTCCATCTGAAATTAGTCGGTTCATGCGAGCTGCTAAAGCAAATCGATTATTCGTATTGTCGGACTTGTCTTTCATTTCCTTTTTGAGGAATTCACTCATTGCTTCAAAAGGTGTTCCATTTTGAAGTCCTAATGCTTTGGATGTGCCGCTTGGAAAACCAAAAGGAAAATCAAAACCCAGCAGAACGCGATCGCCACGATTAGTTAGTCGCGTCAGTAATTCTTGGAGTTGTTCATAAGCTGCGTGGCGCGTTGGAGGATTTGACGCACGAAAACTTAATCTCAAACGGGCGTCAGGAACAAGCGCACCGATCCAGATAGAGTCTTTCCCTGTTGCAGGCTTAGATGCCGCACTCCAATTTACCATAACAAAACTGTCAAACAGGCGTGGCATAGCCTATCCCCAATACTTTTTCAGTGACTAGATACAAATGTGCGCCACTGATGGAGTTTCGAGATGAAATCCATGTGGCGCGTATGTTTAAATCTATACATGCTCCGAAAATCTGTACAACCCATACATTGATTTTCCTTGGTTAATCGAGGGCAATTTACACTTTGCTATTGGAGATAAAAAAGCAAAGAGCCAGTCTTGAATGGAGGGAGTGTAAAATATGGTAATGCTGTTTGATCTTGGTATCACTTGCTTATCTTAGCAGGATCGGGTCTTGGTGTGCTCCGGGGTGGGATAGTTTTGTTATTACGGTCTGAAGGATCGCTTACGTGTCTGAGTTAAGAGTAGGTTTAATTGGAGCTGGCGTGTTTGCCGGTTATCACGCCCAAAAAATAGTGCAGTCCGAAAATACGATTTTCATGGGTGTCTATGATTTGAATCCCCAAGCGGCTCAAGCTGTCGTCGACAAAGTGGGAGCGGGTGAAGTTGTTAAGGATATCGACACACTTATCCTTGTGTGTGATGCAATTATGATTGCTACACCTGCCACAACTCACGCAATGTATGCGGGACGCGTGTTACGAGCTGGACGACATGTGTTTGTTGAGAAGCCACTCGCATTGACGGGCGTAGAAGCTGATACCCTAGTTGCTTTGGCGCACGAAAAGGGAGCAATTATCCAAGTTGGCCATCAAGAGCGTTTTGTATTTGAAGCGATGGGAATTTTAGGTGCTCCTGAAAAACCTTTAAGGATAGAGGCGGTACGTGCTGCGCCAGCTTCCCCGACAGGACGATGTGAAGATGTTAGTGTCGTATTTGATTTGATGGTTCATGACATTGATTTAGCGAATGCATTGTTTGAGGCGAAAGCCTCTGTAAATTCTGTTTCTGGCCGCATAGAACATTCCCAAAAAACCGATGAAGCATTTGCAGAGATAGCTTATGAGGGTGGCGGCCTTGCGAAGTTCAAAGCAAGTCGCTGTGCGCCTGAGCGTGAGCGTACAATGAAAATTGTTTATCCATCGGGCGAAGTCGAAATTGATTTTCTAGCGCGAACCGTTCGCAATGAAACTAATTTTGATATTCGTTTGGACGTATCCGATATATTGCCTGATCCGTTACAAAAAGCAGACTTCGCATTCTTTGATGCTGCAATGCGAGAAGTGCAATCTCCAATTCCTGGTGAAGCTGGCGCGCGCGCAAGCGCTTTGGCGGAAGCCGTTGAAACTGCTATTTCTAATAAAGTATAAGAGTATAATTCCATGACAATCGATCTATCAAACTCTCCTGACGTTGTTATTCCTCAGCCGGACGCAGATGCTCCTATTCAGTTTTTTGACCTAACTGCACAACAAAAGCTTGTGCGTGAAAAAATCGAAAAACGATTTATAACCATACTCGATCATGGGCGTCACATTGGTGGTCCAGAAGTGGATGAGCTGGAGCAAAAGCTTGCTCAAGCAACAGGTGCTGTAGATGCTGTTGCGGTTGGATCGGGTACACAAGCACTTGTAATGCCACTTATTGCATTGGGATATGGTCACGGGGATGCTGTCTTTATCCCAGGTTTCACCTATAACGCGACTGCGAACGCTGTATTACTAGCGGGAGCTACTCCAGTGTTTGTGGATATTGATCCTAAGACATTTAACATGTGTCATGTTGATCTCGAACGTAAAATCAAAGCAGTAAAAGCGCGTCGTGATCTAACGGCAAGTGCTATTATGCCAGTTGATCTTTATGGATTGCCTGCTGATTATGATACCATCCAAGGCATTGCTGATATGTATAAACTGCGTGTGATAGCAGACGGAGCGCAGGCTTTTGGTGGAAAGCAAAATGGCAAATGGGTTGGTGCAATTGCCGAGATTACAGGAACATCTTTCTATCCCACAAAAACATTAGGTGGGTACGGGGACGGAGGGGCTATTTTAACAACAGATCCAGAGATTGCGGATGTGTTGCGCTCTATTCGTTGGCACGGGACTGACAATCAACGCAAATTATCAGTGCGTGTTGGTATCAATGGTCGGTGTGACAGTATTCAATGTGCTGTTGTGAGCGAAAAACTAGAGATTTTTGGTGCTGAGCGTTCGCGTCGCGTCGCCATTGCGAAAATATATGATGAGCGTTTACAGGGAGTTGTTCCTCTACAGGAGGCGCAGGCAGGTGCCGAAAATGGCTATGGGCTGTATACCGTACGGGTAGAAAACCGTGACGCTGTTCGTGCAGCGTTGCAAGCTGAGGGAATTCCTACAGCTGTGTATTACGACACGCCGTTACACAAGATGCAGGCATTTGAGACATACGCACCGGTAAATGGTCTAGCTGAGTGTGAAAGGGCTGCAGCGCAGTCACTCTCAATACCTATGCACCCTTATCTGTCTGATGCTCAAGCTCATCGTGTGTGTGATGTACTCATCAAGCAATTGAAGTAAGTCGTACTAAGGCCTAAAAGAAAGCAAGTAGATGTAGTCAATTTATTCACATAGTAGAAACGACTAACCTGTAGTTGTTATAGTATGCGTGAATTGAAACCATCTATTTGCTTTGTTGATGACGACCAAGATTTGCTCGATGGTTTGCGGCGCAGTTTGACTTCGCGGCGTGATCTTTGGGATATGCATTTTTATACGTCACCACGAGAAGTGTTGGAGCGTGTTCAAACAACTCCCTTTGATTTATTGGTCAGCGATTTGCAAATGCCCGAGCTTACAGGGCATGAACTTATAGCACGCATGATGGCAACAGAGAGTTGTTCTCAAACACAATATATTGTTCTTTCCGGATCAGGTAATTTTTCAGCTGCGTTGAGCGTTATCAATGAGTTGAACGTTTTTAAGTTTCTTCAAAAGCCAATAGATAAATATGGATTGATTGAAGCCGTTGAGGAAGCTTTTAAAAATCGTCATGTTAAAAGTAATCCGCACAACTATGCTGAGACAGCGTTGAGTATAATTACAGCTGCAGTCATAGTTGTATCGAAGGAGTGTCGAGTCCTTTACAGCAATCCTGCGGGAAGTGATCTTTTGCAAAAAAAATCAGGATTGACGGTCGGGGTAGATAATATCTGCCGTGCAAGCCGCAGCAGCGATACTTATTTGCTGCATGAGATGATTGAGCAAGCCATCAATGACAAGGAAGATTGTGTGCGATGGCTGACGGTAAAAAGCGATCACGATGAACCGCCGTTGAACCTTGTCGCTATTCCACAGGGAAATCACGAGACCTCGGATGAAAGAACTGTATTGATACTGTCTAGAGCAGTAGAAAGTACGTCGTCTTTAAATCCTGAGGTGCTTCAAAGTATGTTTGGGCTGACTCCTGCTGAAGCTGCTATCACTTATACGATCACGCAAGGATGTAATTTAGATGAAGCGGCAAGACGCTCCGGTATTACAGTGTCGAGTGCGCGTACCTATCTAAAGCGTATATTTGGTAAAACAGGTGTGAACCGTCAGGCAGATTTGATAAAAATGGTGCTGTCATCGCCTGCGGCTATCGTCAAAAAATACGCCTAGGGATAGAATAAGCACACCAGAAAAATAAGGTTTTGCGATTAAAGGCTCTCCGATTTTTGATTACAGCCTGTTGGAATAAACAATCGAGCGATCGTACCGTTGTCTATTTTGCTTTCTAGATCCAAATAACCACCTAAAAATTCAGCTGTTGTAGCAGCAAGTGGTAAACCTAGTCCTGTGTTGTGGGATTTGGTGCTGTTGTCATTTGCATTGTTGATATCTTGAAGTGCGGTATTGGTGTTTTCAGTGTCAAAGCCACTCCCTTCATCTTTTACTTCTAGTTTTATGTGCGTGTGGTCTTCACCTGAAAGTCCAATGTGGATCCAGATCGTGGATTCGATTGGAGAAAATTTAACTGCATTGGCAATAAGGCCAGAAAATGCCCGAGTAAGGAGGCGTTTATCAGAATTCAGTTCAAGGGGAGTAGCAGGAATATCCAACTCAAATCGAATTCCTTTTGCAAGTGCAAGTTTCCGATGAGGGTTTATCACAGCTTTCAAAAGTGAGTGTGTGTTAAAGGTTTTGAAGTCTTCTGAATACTTCAGTGTATGTATCGCAACAAGATCCAAAATCGTATCCGATTTTTCCATTATTCCTTCGCCATTTTCCAGGATTTGGGAAACGAAATCGGTGGATTTTCTGTTTGATCCTTGTTCTTGTTCTATAAATTTAGCGCAGGTTACGATTTCTGTAAGGGACGTTTTAAGTTCACTTTGGAATTTCTGGAGTATATTGATTGCTTCATCATGTGGACTCCTTTTCTCCTCATATGATTGTACACCCATTTCTATCGCGTTGCATATTTCATCAGCAGAACATGGCTTTTGCAGGAAGCGAAAGATTTGACATTCGTTGACAGCCTGCAAGGTGACTGATTGGTCTATGCTGCCTGTGAGCATTATACGAGAAGTTGATGGAGAGAGCCGCTTTGCTTCTTTGAGAAATTCAATACCGTTGATGCGAGGCATGTGGAGGTCGGATATAATCACTGCAAACTTGTGTTGTTGAGATAAGCTTTTCAAAGCTTGCTCTGCGTTTATCGCAACCACAATCTCAAACTTTTTTCGCATTGCTCGCTTGAGCGTCAGTAGTACTGGTAGCTCGTCATCAACGATGAGAATGCGTGGTTTGTATGACCTTTGAGGTGTGTTTTGTAAAACCTGAGTAAAGTGTCGTTTGAGCGGTTCCATTATATTTCCACCAAATATTAATCGATAGATATAATACTACTACCAATGGTATTGGTTGAATGTCCTCAAATGGGGATATTTGTAGGATTTAGTATGTTTCAAAATTCTGTAGAGGGAGAATATGATCGGAGGTTTGTTATGCAAGGTATGATTTTTACAGAGTTTTTGAGAATGGTGGACACATACTATTCTCCAGAGATAACTGAACGCATTATACAACTTTCGAATACTGAAACGGGCGGTGCGTATACAAGCGTCGGCAATTATTCACATACTGAGTTAGTTTCTTTAATCGTAGCCTTGTCGGAACAAGAAGATAGACCGGTTAAAGATTTAATACGAAGTTTTGGAAGTTATTTGCTGGGACAATTTAGTGAGCAATATCCAGATTACTTTATTGCCCATACAGATGTGTTTAATTTTTTGGATCACATTGGAAAACATGTCCATACTGAAGTTATGAAATTGTATCCGGATTCATCTCCTCCCAAGATAGAAACCAACCGAATAGATCAAGATATTCTGGAGCTGATATATTCCTCTCATCGCGAGCTAGGTGATGCTGCTCACGGTCTTATTGAGGGTGCGCTCGAATATTTTGAGACCGACGCAACTGTTCAGAGAAATCAACTTGAAGAGGGAAGTAACACATGCATTCGATTCTTAATAACTCGAGCCCCGACGAAGTTGAACTAACTGTCGAAACTCTTCTCGCTCGCTTACGGCGAGAAAGAAGTGCGCGTGAGCAAGCTGAGGAGTTATTAGAAAATAAAAGCCGTTCACTTTATCAAGCAAATGAGGCTTTGAAAAAAGTTGCTGAAAATTTAGAAGGCCAACGACAACAGCTAAACTCAATTTTGGATCATACCGTAACCGGAATATTGCTGGTAAATGACAGGCTCAATGTTGTTCAATCAAACAAATCTGCCAATGAAATGTTTGGATTGAAGCAAGATGATCTTTTAGACCTTAAAGTATTGGAATTATTTGATCGAGGGCCAGCGATAGAGCGGCTAATTGCTGTTAAAGTTAAGTCAGGTAGTGATGATATACAATTTGAGGCTGTGGCGAGGACGAATGGCGGTGAGACTTTTCCAGCTGAAGTAGGGATAAATTCAATTATTAGGCCTGATGGTCGGCGTGCAATGGTGTGGATTATACATGACATTACGCGTCGGCGCAGAGATGAAGCAAAACGAAAAGAACTTGAAAGAGAATTGAGTCAGGCTCAAAAGCTTGAAGCACTCGGTACTTTAGCGTCTGGTGTGGCGCATGAAATAAATACTCCAATACAATATGTTGGCGATAATATGCGCTTTTTAGGGGAGTCGTTGAAAGACATTACAGATCTTTTAAGTCTCTATCAAATGAACGCAGATCGCGAAAGTATCAAAGCTAAAGAAGAAGATGCTGATATCGAATTTTTGATGGAGGAAATTCCTCAAGCCATTGAGCAATCCCTGAAAGGGTTGGAGCAGGTTGCGGGTATAGTAAAAGCCATTAAAGAGTTCTCGCATCCTGGTAAAGATGAACATATAAATGTCGATATAAATGAAATTATTCAGACTACTTTGTTGGTTACTAGAAACCAATGGAAGTACGTTGCGGAGATCAAGTTAGACCTTGCGGATACACTTTCTAAAATACCATGCAATAAAGGGGACATTAGCCAAGTTCTTGTAAACTTAATCGTAAATGCAGCGGATGCAATTGCGGAGCGTAAAGAAAAAGAACTGGGCAGTATTGCGATTAAAACCCGAGAAGATGATGGATGGTTGAGTATTGAAGTCGCTGATACCGGCTGTGGTATGCCAAAAGATATTCAAGACAGGATGTTTGATCCGTTCTTTACGACGAAAGATGTTGGTAAAGGGACGGGACAGGGGTTAGCGATTTCCTACAATATTATTCGTACCAAGCACAAAGGTGAAATTTTGTGTGAAACCACGCAAGGTGAGGGAAGTTGTTTTACAATACGCTTACCGATATCGCCTGACGCAATTGGACAGTTGGAGATGGTGGGATGAAGTATATTGTTGCGTTTGTAGATGATGAGCAAAACATTTTGCGCGGACTTAAGCGACTGTTACGTGGGAAACGTGATACATGGGATATGTTTTTTCTTGAAGGCGGTAGTGCGGCGATAGATTGGATTGCAGAGA
This sequence comes from uncultured Hyphomonadaceae bacterium, assembly GCA_964351655.1. Taxonomy (GTDB): domain Bacteria; phylum Pseudomonadota; class Alphaproteobacteria; order Caulobacterales; family Hyphomonadaceae; genus Hirschia. The sequence goes on from CAYGPD010000026.1 coordinate 21,179, forward strand.
ATGAACCAGATGCAATCGTAACAGATATGAGAATGCCGAATATAGATGGGGCTAAAGTGCTTGAATATGCCGCTTCGCACAAGAAGGGACGCATTAGAATCGTTCTGTCTGGTGAGGCTGACAGAGAATTAACTAGACGAACTGTTGGTCGCTCACATCAATTTTTTTCTAAGCCTTGCGATGAAGGGAAACTTGTGCGGGCGATAGAGTTTGCACTTTCATTTGATGAAGAAATTCTACCACTTTCACTGCAGAAATATTTGTCAAATATCACAAGTTTAGCTGGTCCAACACGAACACATGACGCGCTTGAGGAAGCTTTCAAAGAAGGTAAACTTGATTCACTTAGTCGCGTCGTTGCAAACGACCCTGGGTTAGCCTTGAGAGTTTTACAACTTGCCAATTCATCGTATTTTGGAACGCCAGCGGAGACGCTTAGTATTGCTTCAGCAGTTAGAAATGTTGGAATGGATACGTTGGCAAACCTATGGGAAACGGGGTCGTTATTAGCGGCTGCAGATACTGTAAAGATTGACAATGAATTGGCGACTATTTCTGACAAGGCTGTTCAAACAGCACAGCTGCTGTTTGAAAGAAGTCGTGAAGAAGGTGCTTCTGATATTGAATGTGAAGATTGTTACGCAATTGGGCTTTTGTCATGGGTCGGTGAGGTAATTGGAGGAGCGGGAAGCATTGCTCTTGAAAAGGTGCTTCACGATAAAAGTGCCATAGCTGCAGCTGCATATGTCACGTGTCTTTCGGGTATGCCACCGAGAGTATCTCAAATTATGGAACATTTAGTTAGTATTGGCGGAGCAGGTAAGAGCGCGCAGCAGCGTGCGGACGAAATTGGTGCGGTTCGATTTCGTAGAGAAAGGGCGCTTTAGTTTATGACAGACTTAATTCGTGTCCTATTTGTAGATGATGATGAGAATCTTCTGAGTGCAATTAAACGAACTTTGAGAAAAGATCTTGATATTGTAGTGGCAACTGACGCGATTGAAGGCTTACGAATGCTAGATAAGTCTGGCCCTTTTTCTGTAATCGTCTCAGATCAAAATATGCCAAAGGTCGATGGGGCAACTTTTTTAGCGAAGGTTAAGACGCACTTTCCACGCGTTGTACGCGTTATGCTGACGGGTAATACCGACCAAAAAACAGCCGTCACGGCAACCAATGACGCTGAAGTGTTTAGATTTGTCAGTAAGCCATGTAGCACAACACAGTTACTGAAAGTTGTTCGTGAGGCACATGAGCACCAATTGCGAATGTCAACAGAAGCTTATGTGCTTGAAGAAACAGTCGCAGGTGCGATAAAAATTATGACAGATATGCTGGCTATAGCATTTCCAGATCGTTTCAAGCGCACCTGTATCGTTACGCGGTGGGCGGAGGCTGCATGTCAGGCGCTAAATATTGAATACAGTTGGGAACTCAAGACTGCGTGTGCCCTTTGGCCTATTGGGGACACATTCTTACCGCCGGAATTAGCTGAAAAGCGCAACTCTACTGAGAGATTAACTGATGAAGAGCGAGCGCTCGTATTGGAATCGTGTGTGTCCGCAAGTGAAATGGTGGGAAATGTTCCGCGACTGCAAGGGGTAGCAAAACTTATGCTCATGTCTACTCCTGCGGGAAGCTTGATGGCGGATAACGTTAAATTAAGTGCAGGTGCCCGATTATTGCGCATTTTAATTGATGTTGCGCGATGTGTGAATCCAGAAGAGCCTACAAAGGTCAACGCGGCGTTCAATCACTTGGTGAAGAATATCAATAGTTATGATGCGGGGATTTTTACGTCTTTGCCGCCTATTCTTGCCAGTATTCAGCATGGAACAAATATCAAAGAGCTCCGAGAAATAACGGCTGGAAGTCTAAGTGAAGGGGATTTGCTTACGACTGATTTGGTTGACGATGCTGGAAAATTAATACTCGCGTCTGGTCAGATTGTATCTAAAACGACAGCAAATGCGGTGTCGCGTTTATACATTAGCGGTGCGATTTCTATGCGTTTAAAGGTGATGCGTACAGGCGCAACGACGGCCGCGTGAATGAAAAAAAATCATCATTAGCATTTCAATGATTGCTCACTGGGGCAACGCACACTAAGTCTAGTTTTATGAGCGATAGACTTACCCTTTTATCTGCACAGCTTAACGCAATCGTTGGCGATGTAGAAGCAAACCTCGAAAAAGCCTTTGCAGCCCTTGATGAGGGGCATGCGACAGGGGCTGATTTGGTCATTCTACCAGAATTGTTTTTGTGTGGATATCCACCCGAAGATTTAGTGTTGAAGCCGTCCCTTTCTGCTGCGTGTATGAGTGCGCTAAAGCAGTTGGCTGCCGGAACACGGAAAGGTGGGCCTGGGATTGTGATTGGTCTACCGGTATGGGAAGAGGGTGAAGCATTGCCCTACAATTCTGTAGCGTTGATTGCTGACGGGATGATTCAAGGCTTTCGCCATAAATATGAATTACCAAATTACGATGTTTTTGATGAGTTGCGGACCTTTCAACAGGGGCCTAAGCCACTGCCTATCGGCTTTCGTGGATTTACTCTTGGTCTGCCAATTTGTGAGGATATCTGGTTCGATACGGTTCCAAATGAATTGAAAGAAAAAGGCGCAGAGATACTCCTAAGTCCGAATGGTTCTCCTTGGAGGCGTAATGTTAGAGAAGCGCGGCTCAAGGCTTTTGCTTCTTGGTCAGATTTGCGATTACCCTTGGTGTATGTAAACCAAGTTGGCGGGCAGGATGAGCTCGCCTTTGATGGAGAATCATTTTCTATCGATTCTAGAGGTCGGATTGTTCAGCAATTACCTGATTTTGAAGAAGCATACAGTGTGTCTGTATGGGAGCGCACGCCTATGGGGTTGATGTGCGTAGAAGGTAAAAAGTCTGAGCTAAGTAGTGATTTAGAGGAAACCTATTTAGCTACAATGATGGGCTTGGGCGACTATGTACGTAAAACAGGGTTCCCCGGCGTGTTGATTGGTCTGTCAGGCGGTATTGATAGTGCAATGGTTGCTGCGATTGCTGTGGATGCTTTAGGGCCGGAGAACGTTTGGTGTGTGATGATGCCATCTCGTTATACATCCCGAGAGAGTTTGATAGATGCGGAAGCATGTGCAAATGCATTAGGTGTAAAATACGAGAATATATTCATTACGCCTGCGGTTAGTGCCTTTGACTTAATGTTGGCTGAATCCTTTGCCGGAAGTACGCCCGATACAACCGAAGAAAATTTACAATCTCGTATCCGAGGTGTCACTCTGATGGCGCTCTCCAACAAATTTGGGCATATGGTGACAACCACAGGCAATAAGTCAGAAATGGCAGTTGGATATGCTACCTTATACGGGGATATGTGTGGTGGTTATAATCCGCTTAAAGACCTTTACAAAACCGAAGTATTTGAGCTCGCGCGTTGGAGAAATGCAAATGTTCCCAAGCTAGCGTTAGGGCCAAGTGGGGAGGTTATTCCAGAGAATATAATTTCCAAACCTCCTTCAGCTGAATTGCGTGAAGACCAGAAAGACGAAGATTCACTTCCTCCCTATCACATTTTAGATGATATTTTATATGGCTTGATTGAGTGTGAAGAGAGCATTGAAGCCCTAGTTGCACGTGGTCATGAATTAGAAACTGTCAGAAGAATTGATAGCTTAGTTCGGATTAATGAATATAAGCGCCGTCAAGCTCCTCCAGGTGTAAAAATTGGAAATAAGAACTTTGGACGTGGGCGCCGATACCCTTTGGTGAACCGTTACAAAGATATCTAAAAATTTGGAAAGATAGTCTTTAGTCTAGCGGCTGGGGCGATAGGAAAAGGTAAGCACAATGAATGATTTTTCGACAGAACAAGAAAAATTCTGGGCTGGAAATTTTGGAGATGCTTACATCGATCGAAACAAATCGGAAACACTTTTTTATTCAAAAATGGCAATGTGGGCACAGATGTTGAAATCTGCACCTGGCATACGATCAGCTACAGAGTTGGGATGTAATATTGGATTAAACTTAGCAGCACTTAAGAGGCTAAATCCTCAAATAGAGCTAAGTGGAGTAGAGATAAACCCAGCGGCAGCGTTAGAGGCGAAGAAGTTAGGTGTTGGGCAAATAGAAACGGGGACAATCTTAGATAAACTTGATCTTGCTCCAGTTGATTTAACATTTTCTGTAACGGTATTGATCCACATAAACCCTGAATACCTAAATGCCGTTTACGATAATTTAGTGACGTTGTCGAAGCGTTACATTTTGGTCGCCGAGTATTATAATCCCTCTCCTGTGACAGTAAATTATCGAGGCCATTCAGAGCGGCTATATAAGCGTGATTTCGCAGGCGAACTAATGGATAGGCACAATCTTTCGCTCGTTGACTATGGATTCGTGTATAAGCGAGACAATATTGCGCCTCAAGATGATATCACTTGGTTCTTACTTCAGAAACCATAGAATTCGTGGGTGCTGCTAGTTATTTGCGCAATTTCACCTATTTGGGGATATTATGGGTGAAATTGCGCCTAATCTTGAGAAAATACCGTCTCAATTGATAAGAATTGAGCAATGGTCTCGCTTTTCGAAAAAATATATTGTTACATGGATGCGAAAATAATATCCGCATGAGGAAAATAATGAAAAGAATTGCAATTGTTATTGGATGTCTTGCTCTTTGGGGGACTGCTCAGGCACAGGGAATTCAACAAACAAAAGGTGACTTTGAAGATAAGTTCCGCCAATTGGATGAAGTGCTACCGTCCCCAAATGTTTACCGCAACGCGGCTGGTGAACCTGGGCATGAATATTGGCAGCAAGAAGCTGATTATAGTATCCGAGCGGAGCTGGATGAAGAAGCGAAAACTTTGTTTGGTAAAGAGACAATAGCTTACACAAATAATTCGCCGGATACTTTGCGTTATCTTTGGTTGCAGTTGGATCAGAATATTTTCAAACGCGATTCAATGAATGAACTTTCCACTGATTTCGGTGGGGTTGGTCGTCGCGGTCCTGCTGTAAGTGCAGGGGGAGATGGAGAGCCTGCTAAGTTGAGCCTTGGTGAGGTTGCGCGCCAGCAGGCAATGACCGACCATGATTATGGTCACAATATTACGCGTGTTGCGGATACGCGCGGTGGTGCTTTGCCATACACAATTGTTGGTACATTGATGCGTATCGATCTTCCCAAGCCGCTCGAGTCTGGAAAATCGTTTACGTTTTCAATTGATTGGAATTTCCAAATCGTTGAAGAAAATATTGTTTCTGCACGTGCCGGATTTGAACACTTTCCAGATGATGAGCGTGAAGGTGGAAACGATATATTCCTTCTGGCTCAATGGTTTCCGCGTATGGTTGCCTATTCTGACTATGAAGGCTGGCACAACAAGGAGTTCTTAGGAAGAGGCGAATTTACGCTGGAATTTGGAGATTATGACGTACAGTTGACTGTGCCAAACGATCACATCGTTTCGTCAACGGGGGTGCTTCAAAATGCAAGTGCTGTTTTAACAGCGACGCAACGTGCGCGATTGAATGAAGCAAAAAATAAAACTGATGCTCCTATGTACATCGTGACGCCAGAAGAAGCGTTGGCAAATGAGAAATCAATTCCTAATGGTATGAAGACATGGCGTTTTGTGGCGGACAATGTACGTGATTTTTCATGGGCGTCGTCTCGTAAATTTATGTGGGATGCCCAAGCTCATAAACAGCCAGGTGCTGAAAATGAAACTGTTATGGCGATGTCATTCTGGCCGAAAGAAGGTGGTGAGCTTTGGGAGAAATACTCAACGGCGGCAATTGTTCATACATTAGATGTGTACTCACGTTTTGCGTTTGACTATCCCTATCCGGTTGCTCAGTCTGTGAATGGACCTGTGGGTGGTATGGAATATCCGATGATTACCTTCAACGGGCCTCGTACAACATTGCAAGATGACGGCTCGCGTACTTACACGATGTCAGAGAAAATATTCCTGATTGGCGTGGTGATACATGAAATTGGTCATATTTACTTCCCTATGACAGTGAACTCAGATGAGCGTCAATGGACGTGGATGGATGAGGGGTTGAATTCATTCCTTGATTCTGTCGCGGGGTATGAGTGGGATCCTGATATGCCATGGACTCGCTCTCTTGCACGTGATTTGACGAGTTATATGGAGTCTTCGAATCAAGTTCCAATTATGACTCAGTCTGATTCTATCCTAAACTTAGGGTCTAACTCTTATGGTAAACCTTCGGCAGCATTGCATATTCTGCGTGACACGATTTTGGGACGTGAGCGTTTTGATTTTGCTTTTAAAGAATATGCACGCCGTTGGAAGTTTAAACGTCCGACGCCTTCTGACTTCTTTCGGACTATGGAAGAGGCGTCAGGGACTGATCTCGATTGGTTCTGGCGTGGTTGGTTCTATACAACCGACCATGTCGATATCTCTCTTGATAAAGTTTATAAATTGAGATTGGACACGAAAGATCCTGATATTGATTATGGTCGTTTACGTAAAGAAAATGCGGACAAGCCAAGTCTGGTGGGAGTTGATCTCAATAAAGCAGCTGGCACAAAAGAATGGGTAGATGAAAATCCTAACGTGCGCGATTTCTATGATGAGAACGATGTTTACACAGTCACAAACAAAGAGCGCAACGAGTATAAATCTTTTCTAGATGGTTTAGAGCCGTGGGAACGAGAAGCCTTTGATCGTGCCGTTGAAGAAGACCAAAATTATTATGTTCTAGAGTTTTCCAACCTTGGTGGGTTGGTGATGCCTATTATCCTTGGGTTGGAATTTACTGATGGTTCGACGGAGCGCGTCTACATTCCAGCGGAAATTTGGAGACGGAGTCCTCATAAGGTCCGTAAACTTCTGACCTATCCAAAAGGTAAAGTGTTAGAACAAGTAGTTGTGGATCCAAATTGGGAAACCGCTGACGTTGATGTTGAAAATAATTCTTATCCTCGTCAAATTATACCGTCACGCATTGAAGCTTATAAATATAAACGTGGCTCAAGTTTTTCTGGTCGTGACATTATGCAGGACGTTAAAACTGAATTGAAGAAAGATGACGAGAAGAAAGACGGCGCGGAGGCTGTGACGGCTGAATGATAAAGAGACTAGCGTCTTGTGCAGTATTGGCGTGCCTTGTCCTATTAGGGCAGGGCGTGTCCTTTGCGCATCCTCAGAAAGCGGCCATAGCGACAATTGAACCGAATTTGCGAACGGGGGTTATTGAAATCGTTCATCGGTTTTCGCAGCATGATGCAGAACATGCTGCGCATATGCTAGGGCGCACAGCAGAATCCATTATTTCCGATCCAGAAGTGCAAGAAGAGTTTGCACGGTATGTAGTTAGCTCGTTTGGTCTAGCTACATTATCTGGACAAGAAATCACTTTGAAAGAAGTGGGATATGAATTTGATCGTGGGTATATTTGGATATATCAAGAAGCTCCCCTACTTTCAGATGTGAAAGGGTTAACTGTCCGCTATTCAGCGCTTCAAGAAATCTGGCCTGATCAAACCAACACTGTGAATGTTGATCTTGATGGAAGCATAAAAACTCTCTCATTTACTGGCTATACGCGGGTAAATAGTGTGGTGTTTGAGCAGCCATTGGTCACACAAAGAAAAGAAGATATGCAGAGCCATGAACATGTACCTCATGAGCACGGCCCAGATACTCATATTCATTGATAAGACTCACGGCTTGATATAGGCCGCTGAAGGTACTTACTTGTGGTGAGTACTATAACAAATACAGATGATTTAGCTGAGTGATTAAATGAGTATATATGATGGTGCCGCATTGGTGTGGTTTCTTTTAGTATGGCGCGTCTTTGCTTGGTTAACCGATCATAGTAAATGGAAAACAGAAACGCTTTCCTTCGCAATGCATGAAGAACGGCGTCGCTGGATGCAGATCATGGCTGAGCGTGAAGTGCGAATTCTTGATGGAAATATAATCTCGGGATTGCAGCAATCTACATCTTTTTTCGCATCGACATCTTTGCTGGCGATTGGTGGTGGATTTGGTTTGCTCACGGCTGCTGAGGACTTCAATGCAGCACTAGAGCAATCGTTATTGCATATTAAACCTACGCCTGAGATGTTCTATCTCAAGATCATAGTGTTGATGTGTATGTACGCATATGCATTTTTTAAATTTGGTTGGTCATATCGTCTGTTCAATTATTGTGCTGTTATGATGGCAGCGACACCTGAGCTGGGGCAACCAAAATCTATAGAAAATGCAGCGGCAGCGGGTGATATGAATATTGAAGCTAGTAAGCAGTTCAACTACGGTTTGCGTAGTTTCTTCATGGCGATGCCCGTTCTTGCTTGGTTTGTTTCCCCTCTGGCTTTTGCTATTGCAGCAACGCTAGTTGTGTTAGCTTTGGCCCACCGTCAATTTTTCTCGGAGCCGCGAAAAATTGCGAGGCGATTGCTCGATATCAATACGTCTAAGGAATGATAGGAGAATTAAAATCGGCCGAAGGGAGATTTGTCGGGTCCGGTTTCAACACCAAATTGATTGAAGAGATGCGATACAAATAGCAGGCCAATAACTACTGACAATAGTGCCATAAAGCGCCAAGGAAACATGCGAGGTTCGGGACTATCATGTGGACGATGTGCTCTATCAAAGCAGATGTAGGCGACTAGTCCGGATGTAATTATTCCTATGAATGTTACCGCGAAATGTATGATCATTTTGACTACTTTATATTTAATAGGCTCGCAAATAGAGACTATCTTAACTGAACATTTGACGGTTGCAGAGTAGACAGGTCTACCTTTGATACTCCATGCGGTGTTTTCGACCAAGATTGAGGACAGTACCGCAATTCCCAGATTGCGCGTAGAAAAGCAAGGCTCATGAGTGGCCAGTAAAATGGCATTGTTAAAAGGGAAAGTTTACGTTTTTTCCAAGCTGTTGACGGATATGTTGCTGCAACAACGCCAAAATAACTAAGAAGAACGAGCATTGATTGGGGGTGGTAGAGGTTAAAATTCCCAGTAGATATAGTGTAAAGTAGATAAACAATAAATGGTGCATGTATTCCAGTAGCAAAAATAGCGGATATAAACGTAATCATAGCGCCGAAACATTTCCAAAGCCCTAGAGCTTGGATAGTTTGTAATGGAAAGCGCGTAAGGACCATTAATGTTTGTATATGCCCTTTAATCCAACGTGTACGTTGAGGAAGCCACTGAGAAAATGTGACTGGAGCTTCTTCTAAAGTAGGCAAGTTTATCATCTTGGCGATAAATCCAGCTCTAGCGAGCCGGAAGCCTAGATCTGCATCTTCTGTTACATTGTACGCATCCCAGGCACCGACGCTTTGAAGGGTACTTTTTAGAAAATGATTTGACGTTCCACCTAAAGGAATAGGCCAACCAAGTTTAGCGATGGCAGGCAGCCAAACATCAAAATGAATAGCATACTCCAGCTCAAATTGCCCCGACAACCAGCTTTCATTACCGTTGTAAGCATGGAGTGGTGCTTGAACCACTGCTAATTTAGGGTCGTTTTGGGAGTATATTTTTGCAACTTCAATAAGCTGATCAGGATGGGGTATATCTTCAGCGTCATATATAGACACTATATCTCCTGTGGCGTGTTGCAGACCATAGTTTAGTGCTTTGGGTTTAGTTTTTGGACCTGTATTGGGTACTACAAGCATTCGGAAACTAGTTCCTTGAATTGCGCGTTCGATTGCCTTTTGCGTTGGTATATCATCCGCTTCTAGCAGATAGATGACTTCAAGCTTATTTGATGGATAGTTTAGCGCACTAATAGCTTTGACAGAATTTGCTGCGACTGTTTCCTCTCGATACAGCGGGATGAGAAGACTGAATGTTGGAGTCGTTACATTTAATAGAGGTTTTGGTGAGGGTGTTTTCTTGTTATCTATGATCGTCAATAACGCGGCATTTATCCTAAATATGGACTGACAGAAAACAATTATCGAGATTATGAAGATGATATCAAAAGCAGTTATTAAATGTTGATGTATGCTTACCATTCCAAGTAGAAGAATACCTAACAGAGAGAGCTTTTGATTGAGCCACAGGCCTGACCGTATGCATAGGTGGGGGTGTGTTTGAGAAAGGTCAGGAAAATTTTGATGCTGGTAACTTCGTTTAGTCAACTCTTCAGATAGTTCTTGAGCCTCGCATTCTGGAGGAATGCCCATACCGATCGTTTGTTTAGTTGAAGTATCAATTCTCACTTAAAGTCCCACCCGTTAATTTAATCTCATAGATTATTTAAGAAATGATCGAAGCTAATTCTTTGAATATTAATGATGTTTTGGCGGGTGCCAATTGGATTCACTCGCTAGGGTTGATTATTGGTTGTTATATCGTCCAAGGCGGGAATTTTGGAGAGGTTGAAAAATGGTTAAAGGGGTGATCGAAATTGGCTATTCTGTTTAATCCTATCTCCAATAGTCTTTGCTATAATTTGTCCGTGAGAATTTGAGTATTATCGAGCGGGCGGGGCCATGAAACGATTCAGTTTTAGATCTTTTTTTCTAGGGAAAATTGAGATTCCAAAGGAAAAGGAAGCTTGGCTTCGTGCGGAGCAATACTCAGCATTTTTGGATATGGCTCCGATTGCAGGGTTTGGATTAACTGCGACAGGAATTTTTCTTTCCGTTCTGCACCGTAACGACGGCTTAGCTCCAGTTCTGTACGCTTGGTCGTATTTTGGAGCTGTACTTGCGTATGTTATGATAAAAGCTTGGTTGGCAAGTCAAAGAGAAAACAGCAAAGTTCAGAAACCTATCGTAAAGGCAGAAAAAATAGCTATTTGGTCATGCGGCGTTGGTGCTGTTTGGGGATTGCTAGTAGCATTGATGATGATGACTGGATATGTAAATCCAGCAATTATTGGTGCTGTAGCAGTTGGAATGTTAGGAATGGGTTCATTTGTTCTTGCAGTTCTTCCAATTGCTGCAATGGCTTTTATGAGCGCAATTCTTGTTGGATTCACAACCGGGGCTGCTCTGACTGGTGAAGTCAATTTTCTAGTAAGTTTGCCAATATTTGTAATTTTCGTGGTAGTAATGCAGCGTTACGCAGCATGGACGTTCACTAATTTTGTCAAGCAGCGCCTAGATCGCGATGCAGTAGCGGAATCCGGAGAAGTGATTTCCCTTTTACTTCATGATTTTGAAACTCAATCGTCAGATTGGCTCTGGGAAACAGATAGTGAATTGCTACTAAATCGAGTTTCAAATAGATTCGCTGAGGCCGTAAGTCGGCCGCCAGAAGTGTTGAACTCAGAACCTTTTTTACAATTCTTCGATGAAGAAGCATATGAGCGTTTAGAAGAATTGTTGTTAAATCAGCGTTCTTTTAGGGATCAAGTTGTATCTGTGAGAATTGAAGGAGAGCAGCGGTGGTGGTCTATCAGCGCATCGCCGAAGCTTGAAGAGAATGGAACTTTGTTGGGATATAGGGGTGTTTGCTCCGATGTCACGCAGGAGAGAGCAGCAGAAACAAAAATTGCCTATATGGCTCACTTTGATGCACTAACTGGAGTGCACAATCGCGCTCATTTCAACTCAGTATTGGAAAATGCTGTCGAGCGTATGGAGCAATCAAAGAAATCATTTGCATTGCATTGTATCGACTTAGATAATTTCAAAACTGTCAATGATACGATGGGCCATCCTGCTGGAGACGCGCTTCTTAAGGTGGTTGCTAGTCGTCTATGCATGAGTGTCTCAGAAGGAGATGTTGTAGGCCGATTAGGTGGAGATGAATTTGTAGTATTGCAAATGGATTGTCCTGATTTAGAAAGCGCACAACTTGTATCAGATATGATAACAGATGCGTTGCTGGAGCCTATAACAATTGAAAATTCAACCTTGCCTGTATCAGGCAGTGTTGGTTCAGCATTTGCACCACTTCACGGAGCTAACTCGAAGCAGATTATGCAGCATGCTGATCTAGCGTTGTATGCAGCCAAAATGGATGGCCGTGGTTGTAACCGTATGTTTGAGGCGTATATGGATGAAGAAGCGCGCCGCCGGACACAGCTGGAGGTGGATTTGCGTCGCGCATTTCAAGAAAACGAACTTGAGATGTATTATCAACCTTTGATGGAAGTCAAAACAGGTAAGATTAAAGGGTATGAAAGTCTACTGCGTTGGAGGCGGGGGGAAAACGATGTTTTGCTGCCTGCGGAATTCATTGAAATTGCTGAAGACACTGGACTCATTGTGCCTCTAGGCGAGTGGATAATCCGGACAGCTATTGCTGAGGCAGCAACATGGCCTGATCATATTACAGTTGCGATCAATTTATCGCCTACTCAAATGAAGAACCCTTCGTTGATTTCTACTGTGATAAATGCGTTGGCAACAAATGCTCTTGATCCAGCGCGTGTAGAGTTTGAAATTACGGAATCCGTCTTGTTAGAAGAATCTGCAATAAATATTAAAACTCTGCATGTGCTGCGTGATCTTGGTGTCAAAATTGCGTTGGATGATTTTGGAACCGGTTTCTCATCACTCAATTATTTAAGAGCTTTTCCATTCGATAAAATTAAGATTGATAAATGCTTTGTAACAGAGCTTGAATCTCGCGCGGATTGTAGAGCAATTATTCGAGCTGTAATGAGCCTGGCCAATGATCTTGGGATGCGTACCACTGCTGAAGGAATTGAAAATCAAAACCAAGTCAATATTTTGAAGGCTCAAGGGTGCGATGAAATGCAAGGGTTTCTGTTTTCAAGACCAATTTCAGGCAAATTGTTGCCGCGTAAAGATGAAACTCCCGAGACGCGTTCAACTGTTCCCGATGAATTACATGAAAAAGGGCGAATTCACCTGCTTGAAATTAAGGCAGCATAGACATTGATCTATTGATTGAAACGTTACTGCTGACAAGATTGTGTTTAAACTTTGAGAAGATTAGATCTTTAGGGCTTCACCTATGAGGTTTGACACATCATATTGTGTGAATGAATAAAACACCTAAGCAAAACTCCACATCTTTATCCGAAGCACCTGCGTCTGCATTTTTGTATGAAGGCGCTGAGGAGTTAGTACATCCATCAATTTGGAAACCTCACCGCCCAGAGCGGCAGTGGGAAAAATCCGAAGGTGGTAAGCTTTTCGAGCTTGTTTCTGATTATGAGCCGGCTGGGGATCAACCCGAAGCGATTAAAGAACTTGTGACTGGTGTTGAGGCAGCTGATAAAGATCAGGTGCTCTTAGGTGTAACGGGTTCCGGTAAGACGTATACAATGGCTCAGGTGATTGAACGCACACAGCGGCCGGCACTGATACTCGCGCACAATAAAACACTCGCTGCACAGCTTTACGCAGAGTTTAAGAGCTTTTTTCCAAATAATTCGGTGGAGTATTTCGTATCTTATTATGACTATTACATGCCAGAAGCTTATGTGCCGCGGACGGATACTTATATCGAGAAAGAAAGCTCAATCAATGAAGCGATAGATCGTATGCGACATGCGGCGACGCGGGCTGTGTTGGAGCGTGATGATGTGATTATCGTTGCGTCTGTGTCGTGTATTTACGGTATCGGGTCGGTGGAAACTTACTCTGCGATGACCTTTGTGCTTGAAGAAGGGCAGATCAAGGACCCGCGAGACATAGCGCAGGATTTGGTGGCGCTCCAATACAATCGAAATGACATTGCGTTCGGGCGCGGGACGTTTCGGATAAAGGGGGATGTGCTTGATATCTGGCCTGCGCACCAGGAGGATAGGGCGTGGAAAATCAGCTTTTTCGGTGACGAGATTGAAACGATTGTAGAGTTCGATCCGCTGACGGGAAAAAAATCCAAACCACTGGGCAAAATCAAAGTCTATGCGAACTCCCACCATGTTACACCTCGGCCAACTTTGAATCAGGCTGTTAAGCACATCAAGGAGGAAATGAAGCAGACCGTAGCGCGGTTTGAAGCCGAGGGTAAATTGCTCGAAGCGCAGCGGATTCAGCAGCGCACAGAGTTCGATATGGAAATGATGGTGGCGACGGGTTCGTGTGCCGGAATTGAAAATTATTCGCGCTATCTTTCGGGACGTAAACCGGGGGAGCCGCCGCCGACATTTTTCGAGTATCTACCAGACAATGCACTGGTTTTTGTCGATGAGAGCCACCAGACCATTCCCCAGATTGGGGCGATGTATAAGGGCGACCGCAGCCGTAAAAACACGCTTGCGGAATTTGGTTTCCGCTTGCCCAGCTGTAAGGATAACCGCCCGCTCAAGTTTGAGGAATGGGAGGCGATGCGGCCCCAGACCATTCATGTGTCTGCGACCCCCGGTAAATGGGAATTGGAACAGACGGACGGTATCTTTACCGAGCAAATTATCCGCCCAACGGGCTTGATTGATCCGCCTGTGGAAGTGCGTCCCGTGTCTAAGGGAGGGGCAAATCAGGTCGACGATGTGATCGCTGAGGTGAAAAACACAACCCAACGTGGATTTAGAAGTTTGGTGACGACACTTACAAAGAAGATGTCTGAAGACCTCACAGATTATATGCACGAGCAGGGCATTAAGGTGCGCTATATGCACTCGGACATCGACACGGTGGAGCGCATAGAAATCATCCGCGATCTGCGCCTTGGCGTGTTTGATTGCCTAATAGGTATAAACCTATTACGGGAGGGGTTGGATATCCCTGAGTGTGCTTTTGTTGGAATTTTGGATGCGGACAAGGAAGGCTTCTTGCGATCCGAAACAGCTCTCGTGCAGACGATTGGGCGCGCCGCGCGTAATTCCGAGGCGCGGGTTGTCCTTTATGCTGACCGCGTCACCGGCTCTATGGAGCGCGCCATGAGTGAGACGACACGTCGGCGTGATATTCAGCATGCGCATAATGAGAAACACGGCATAACGCCAAAATCTGTTATGCGGGCCGTTGAGGATATTATGTCCGATATTGGCGGCAAGAAAGATGCGACTTCTGACATTCTGCCCCAAGGGCGCGATCCAAATAAACGCAGCGCAACACGCGGTGTACAAGAAAGCAAAGCCGGCGTGGCCAATTATGCCGTGGGCGGCAAAGGCCATAATCTGGCCGCCGTCATCGAGTCGCTGGAAAAAGAAATGCGCGAAGCCGCCGCCAATCTGGAATTTGAAACCGCCGCCCGCCTGCGTGATGAGGTGAAGAAGCTGCGGGAACAAGAACTAGGAATTAGTCTGGGGGACTAATTCGTGCGATTTGATTTGCAATGGTGCAATGACGAGTTTTTAACGTTAGGTAAAGTTTGATGCTCCGATACCAATTGCTAAGACTGGACAACCGCCATTTCTACCCGCCTCAAGCCTGTACAATAATTTTGCCATATTGGTTGTTGATGCACCAAACTTTTTGTAAACATCCTCAGTTCCTTCGGAATTATCTTCTTTCAGTACTTTGCCAAGTGATCTCAAAAAAGGACTCTCGTCTATTGATTTCCCTCGAGTAAGAATTACAGCAACATCAATTGCATTCGCATCGTAGAAAGCTGAAATGGCATAAAGGTCCCTGTCAAATGTTTGGTCCTTGCTATTCCATTCAACATCGAGCGCGACTTTTCCAAACATATAATCAAGTTGATGTCCGTCTAAGAAACCTCTTCTCGTGTAATTTTGTATTGCAGGAGGATTTTTGGTTTGAATTTTTACTAGTAGATCTGCGGATATTCGAGCTTCCCTTTTCCATTCGTTGCTGAAAGTTTCGTCTATATGCTTTACAATAGGACCTTTGCTTCCACCAGGACGTCGGATCATTTCCTTTGTAAATCTAAATTGCAGCAAAGTTTCCACAAGCTGGTCATAAACGTTTCGATAACGTTTTTTTAGAAGTGTCGCGGCATTCCGGTAACTATAAAATTCAAAATTATTTCGTAATTCTTGGGAAAATAATTCGTGTAGGTCTTCAGACATAGTTTAACATTTACTCTGCGGCTATATTTGAAGAATTGAATTTATAAGTATCCCAGTCTGGTTTATAATCTGCATCTGCTTGATTTCCCCACACAGTCCAGCCATCACGCTTACCTCGTCCAAATAGTTCTAAGTAAGGACCCCAGCTACATCCTTCGATAATATCGTATTGCTCGTCTGGTTTTCTAGAGTGTTCTCTTTTTCTCGAGGCCATCAAGTTTACTTGGCGTCTTCCGGGAGCTAAAGTTCTTGCTTTTTTACCTCTTACACCAAACAAAATCACTTCTGTCACATTTCTAAAATAAAAACCGCCGCCTCTTCCGTCTGAGCCTCCGTCTTTTCTTATTTTGTGCCAAATGATGTTTGACTTGTATTGAAATCCCCATGCTGACAAAACTTGTAAACCTTCTGGTAATAATGCGTTTGGAACCCATAGATAGCAATGTGCTGTATCTTCCAGATGCTCTGAAACGGGTAGATCACAAATCTCTTCTAAAGTCATAGTTGGGTAGCGGGCGAGTCTTTTGTGCTCTGGTGCAACCTTCCCTGTTCTATTTGTGAAACGCCAAGGAGGGTCTGCCATGATTGTTGCAAATTTTTTTTTATCTAAGAAGTTTCTGAGATCTTCACTGGCGGGCATTTGACTCATTTTGAAACTCCTTTTTGAAAGATTCACTCTAGAACTGATTCGGATTTATTTACGAGTCAAAAAATAGAACAATAAGAGAACGTGTAGCGGTTTCACACATAATTAGCAACCTTAAATGCGATTGAGTGAACCTTATCAAATTTACAGTATTTATATAAATGTAAACTTTGAAGTTAGACTTACATTGTATTTGAGTGTGATTCCATGCAGAACAACAATTGCAGAGCGAAAGGTCGGAAGAGGATGCTATAATTTCCAACTCGTCATACAAATCCCGCCAGTCTGGGTTCATCTCTTCGATCAAACGCAGTTTCCAGAGCCTGTTCCATTTTTACATGCGGGCTTCGCGTGTGCGGGCGCTTTATCTGGTGTCGTGGGTTTCATACCATACCAGTTTATTGACTGTGTAATCAGAGGTGAATTTGCATCCGGCTTTGGATTTATGTTCCCATATCCTGCGGTTCAAACTGTTCGTTTGACCGATATAAAGCGTTCCATTGCGTTTGGACGCGACGATGTAAACATAGAAGGTCATGAGACTATTTTAGGTTGATGTTTGGTTTTGTCTTTGGGTTTCTTGCTTTTGGGGAATTCCCTTACCACTTTGCCCGCGAATGCGGGTATCCATATGAGGGAAAAAGTGCGCCTATAGGCGCTCATATCTTATAGGACTGGGCACCCGCCTACGCGGGTGAGACAGGTAGAAACTTATCCTACACCTACCCAAGTCTCATATACTGCAATGTATGAGCTATTATACACAACTGACATCTGAAGAGAAACACTGGCTGCTGGAGCATGCGCGGGAGCGGTATGTTGCGGGGGAGACGCTGGATCAATTAGTGGCGAGTTTGCCAGTATCGAAGGCGACCTTGTATCGCGCGCAAGTGGAGCAAGGTTGGCGGCGCAAAGACCAAGAAGCGCTCGCGGCTGGGGCTGATCCTTTACCTAAACCTGATTGGCTATTGAAATATGAGAGTGAGCTGGTGCGTGTGCCGCATGGGATGGATCGCGCCTATGTGAACCGACCTGATCGCTTGAGCGAGCTGAAGGAGCAAGCCGAAGCTTTGCCGGAGAGCCTTGATATCACCGATATGGCACACGCCGCGAAAAAGGCGGGAGAATTGGCGGCGCGCTATCAATTGATTGGAGAGGTGAAAATGGCCGATGCGCAGGCACGTCTGGCTGAGCGTTTTGTGCGGTTGGCTGAGGGCATGGAAGGGCTGGTTAAGCCTGTGCAAGAGGAGGCTGAACCCGAGGTCGAGGGTGAGAGTGTGGAGAGTATGCGGCAATTCTTGTTCAACCGCTTAGAGGAGGTGGTAGGGGTTGAATATATGAGAGCTTTTTATGCGGAATATGTGCTGACCAATGAGGGGGAGGATTTATCTGACGAGGCCATTAAAAGGGTGGAGGAAGCTGTTCAAGGCATTGAGAGAAAGAAAAACGATGAAGAGGGTGAGCACGCGCCAGATGCGTACACCGGCGCGCCTCGATATGGGGATATTGTAAATTAAGTCGCTATGCGGCGGGTTTAAGGTCTCGCACCATTTTGACGAGTTGAGTCATGAGACCGCGTGCTGCGACGCCGGGGGGCGTGCGACCGATTTCTCGCGAGAGTGTGCGCGAGAGGTAGCGGACTGTGATCGTGGGGCCGTCAAGCGTGTAGTCACCGCGATAGGTGCGGCCGTCTAGGTCGATCTGCGTAGGTATAGCCATAGTAATCTCCCTTTAGTGTGGTTTAAATTATGCGGTGCCATGTGTGGCATATCCGCAGAGGGAGAGTAGCAAAATTCTGCAGCAAGGTGAAGTTTACAAATATTAAGGATGTTTATTCCCCTCATAATGGGCAAAACACCCCATGCACATGATGTTGGCCCGATAAATGCACGTGTCTGGTTAGAAGCGTCAATTGAGACGCCTGATTATAGGGGCCACGATATGAAACGTACATTTATTATTCTCTCATTACTCGCTGTAATGTTTTACCTTCCTTTCTTAATGCCAGAAACGATGAGTTCAGCAGATGCAAACAGCAAACCCGTGACTATGGTTGATACACCAGAGGTCAAAAAGTCTACGAGTGCTAAAACGGGACAAGTTTGGACATTGGCGGGTGAAGGTGTTGCGAACAGTTATTTCGTGGTTGCGAAAGTTGAGCGTTTGAACGGTGCGATTGTCGTACATGGCTATGTTGAGGGGCTGGTTTTGAACGCCAATAAAGGCCGCTCATATGTGTCTGATATGCCGCTTATAACTATGTCTCTAGGCGCATTTAACCGCAGTGTTGTGCAGTTGGTGGGAGAAAAGGAAGTTCGGGTTGATTTCGCCAATGCTTATGGTGCGTGGAAAGACTCTGGTGCATCTGTGTCATCGGCAACGGTTTCTGAAATAGCGACTCGTACTTTTTCTTAAGAGTGAAACGTGCTGGACTTAGCGCTGTAATTTTGCCGTCAAAGCTTGCCAGAGGCGGTAAAAAAGGACAGACAGCAAAAAAGCCCTAAGGGGATATTGAACAGTTGAGGATTTGCGGTGGCCCCGTTGAGTGCTCAACAACCAGTTTATGAGATTTTTGCTATGACTGATACACCGCCAGACCGCCTATCTCTTGATCCAAACTCAGACTATTTCGACGCTGACATTATTCAGCGTAATGTAGGTATTCGTTTCAAGGGTGTTGAAAAGAACAATGTTGAAGAATACTGCGTGTCTGAAGGCTGGATAAAAGTGACAATTCCGAACACGCGCGATCGTAAAGGCCGCCCAATGCAGATGAAATTGCAGGGTGAGGTAATTCCGTTTTTCAAAGTGGAAGACGCTGAGTAGCGAAGATAAATCGTTGGAATAAAAAAGCTATGAGATCAGTTGGGTATTCCTATGATCTCATAGCTTTTTTTGTGCCAAACGAAATGTATCTCTCAATTTCGTTTAAGCGCTCTTGGCAATATCAGCGCTTAGATGGTTACCATCATTGGCTTGAACGAGCGTTCGTCTGGATGTTTGATAAGACGTGATACTTTCTTGGTGCAATCTCTCATGCAGAACATCATTGAATGAATGGATCAACGCAATTGCAGCAGCAGGATCTGAGACTGAGCGCTGCGCCATTTCATTTGCGAGGGATTGAACAATTGCTTGAGCATTTGCTTTATCCATTAATAGCATTTGCGCTGTTGCTAGCTCTTGCGCTGCTTCGTTTTCGATTTGATCCGGACTGAGGTAGAATGGTTTTGGCTTTACCTCAAATAACTGTTTTTCTGAGATGCCAGTAGCAGCACGTGCACGTGCAAGTGCAGTTGGTCCCACTTCAAGTAAGAGAGCTTGTGCAGTACCTTTGCCGCCATCATAAGAGGTGGGTGGCCCCAGTGGGGTATGTTTCATATCTACTCGCGCCATACGTTCGATGAAAGCTGGATCGCATACTGTTGTTAAGTGAGATATACCTCTAGATACGGCAAATTCTTGAACGCCGATTATGGTTTCACGCGCAATTTGGATCGCGCGTGTGTAATCGCGAGACCTACGATACCGTGTCGCCATAATCCAGCGTGTTAAGTCCCAAATATCTTCGCTTCTGGGGGGAGAACCATCTACATATGATGAGAGTTTGTCATTGAGCAAATTTGGACCTGTTGATGGGTTTAAACGATAAGCGGATGCGACGCGACCGTCTGAGTCAAGGTTGATAAGATAGACGACTGCACCATCATCAAACTCATCTGTTTCTCTTCCATTTATACTTTCTAACGCGTCCCATCCTTGTGCTTCGATGAAATATTCGTGTCTCATTCGAAACATTTCGTCGAGCTGCGGTCCGTAGAGATGTTGATTTTCTCCAGTCACAACGTGGATCATTTGGAAGCTCCTTTTGGTTAAAGAGTTATCAACCTAAACGTGTGCGAATGGTTTATCAATACATTTTATAAACTTGTGATTGTGTATTTTGATATGCGGCGAACAAAAAAACGCACAGCCATCTGTGGCTGTGCGTTTGCAGGATTTGTAATTCAATAATTGAGGTTATCCGCTTTTTGTTAAATCTTTCGCGATTTTATTCGAGATTGCGTTAAGCGCTTGCTTTGCATCTGTCCATGTCGAACCATATTGCGCATCACGAATAGAATGAGAGAATCGATTAATGCTTGCCTGAGCAATAATCTCATCGTTCAAATCATACGCTGTACTTGATATCTGTGCTCCACCGATTGAAACACTGCTAAATTGGTCGAGCCCTGGAGTCTTGATCGCTTGTTCACGAGTAGGATGGTTGGGGCTAATGTCTTCGATTAAGAACTGTATACGCGAAACTTGAATGTTATTCTGGTTTACAGCCGTGACCACTTTATTTCGAAGATACTCTTCAAGTATAGGCTGTTCGCGTTCACCGTATTCTTCGGTGAATTTTTTTTGCGCGTCTTCAGAGTAATTAATCTCAACTACTTGTGACAAAGCTGGAGTACAAAGAGGACCTAGCAATAGTGCAGTTAAACTTGCAGTAAATAGTGTACGCATGATCTCTAACCTTTCTGAGGAGCTTTAAAGCCATTCATATTGTAAATATGGGTTCAAGTGAGCAGAAAGGGAAGCGGCAAGTTCTAAATGTTAATTATGATATTAGTCAAAAAATAGAAAAAGGCCCGACGGGCCTTTTGAGAAGTCAGTCAAAAAAAGGAGAACTACTTGTTCTTCTTTTTTTCTTTTTGCTCTTTTTTCCAATCTTTTTTCATTTGTTCTTCGTCTGATGTTGTTACTTGATCAACAGCAGCTCCCGCGACAACGAAGGGTGCTTTTACAGTGCCTTCGACAACATTTCCAGCCACACCAATAGCGGTTGATATGCATCCAGTAAGGCCCATAGAGAGCGCGCAAATAGTAACAGTGGCAATTTTGCGGTTCATGTGTGTGGCTCCATTTAAAAACTTAAGTTTCTTTAAGGCATGAGGTTAGTTAATATTACCAAAATGAAAGCGCATTTTGTTGCTTTTTTTGTGTAGCGCCTATTAGAGCATCAGAAACCTTGTGGTTTAGTGAGGGTGTTGAGCCTGAATGATTGCCGTGGATGCATGTGTCCATGTAATTACTTAAGGATCCGATTTCATTTGCATCTAAAGGAACATAGAATGAGCGGTACTCCAGAAATCCCTGCACCAGGTGGTCGAATTGTTGAAGATCGGGAGTTTAAGCCCGTAAATATAGCTGTGCTAACAGTATCAGATACGCGCACAGAGGAAAATGATACTTCAGGACACATTCTTGCGAAGCGAGTGAAGGAGGCTGGACATAATCTGGTTGCTAAAGAGATCGTCACTGATAATCAGACAATTATCGAACATATTGTGGGGGAATGGATACGAGATCCAGAGGTCGATGTTGTAATAACTACAGGTGGTACAGGGTTGACGGGGCGTGATGTGACGCCAGAAGCAATCCGTCCGCTATTTGAAAAAGAAATCGATGGTTTTAATACAATTTGGCACTTGGTAAGTTATCAGAGTGTTGGTTTGTCGACTTTGCAATCTCGCGCGTGTGCGGGTGTTGCGAATGCTACTTTTATATTTGCTCTACCTGGTTCAAATGGAGCATGTAAGGATGGTTGGGATAAAATCATTCGGTGGCAATTAGATAGTAGACATGCGCCTTGTAACATGGTTGAGCTAATGCCGCGCTTATTGGAGAAATAAATATGTCCAATAGCGCAGATGTCAAAAAGGCATCCTTAACACACATTGATGCTGATGGCCGCGCATATATGGTTGATGTGTCGAGCAAAGCGAGCACGCGACGTCGCGCTGTTGCATCGGGTGTCGTGAGTATGAATGATGATGCATTTAAAGCTGCGATGTCTGGAGATGGTAAAAAAGGCAATGTAATCTCAACAGCTGAAATTGCTGGTATAATGGCAGCGAAGAAAACCTCTGATTTGATCCCCATGTGTCATCCACTTGCGATCTCTAAAGTAAGTGTAAGGGTTGCGCCATTGGATGAGGGAAATGGCTTAAGCGTTGTTGCTGAAGTTGTGACGACTGGTCCGACTGGTGTAGAGATGGAGGCGCTGACGGCAGTAAGTGTGTCCTGTCTTACGCTCTATGACATGCTCAAAGCAGTCGATAAGTCTATGGTTTTGTCTGACATCAAGCTTGTTGAAAAGTCTGGTGGAGTGTCAGGTGATTACTCTCTTACAAATTCAATTGACTGAAAGTCTTTCAACTTACGGGGATGGATTGATAGCTTAGATCAATTTTTGCAAGTTTTTTAAAAACACTAATATTTTTATGGAACCAATCTAATAGTCAGGCGTTTTGAGTAGGTGAGTGGTTCTAAAGCTGGTGAATTAATTCCCGTCTATAGGGAAATAAGGCAAAATGTAGTCTTCGGACTGGCGAAATGGTGATTGACGGCAAAAGTTGTTGCTCTTAGGTCGCGATTTCACAAAAAGTGCATTAAGTCATGGTAACAAACAGCTGAAAGTATCGCTTTTATTTTAAAAAGAGTGTATTCGCACTCCTAGGATGACGGGCGACCGCGTTCTTTGATTCTTGGATTTTACATTGCCTAATGTGATTTCCATACGTACCTCAGCTTATAGGGGATGGGTATGAAAAAGGCACTATTTTGCGCCACAGCGGCCGCGGCATGTTTGTCGGCACCGACTCTGGCTCACGCACAAGAAGCAAATGGCTGGTATGGCCGTTTAGCTGTTGGAGCAATTGCAGATGGAAACTTTGATCCAGACGCACCTTCAAACAGCACAACAGGTCAACTCGGCGGTGACGCTGATACTGATACAGACCTAAACTACTTAGGTGCGCTTGGTTATGAGTACGCAAACGGTTTCCGTTTGGAAGGTGCTCTAGATCACCGTAACACTGAACTAAGCCCAGGTAACGATTTTATCGGTACTATTAAAGGTAACGGTCCTGAAGGTGCGGGTTCTTTGCGTGGTACAACTTTGATGCTTAACGCAATCAAAGACTTCAACTCTAATGGTGATGTAAGTCCTTACATCGGTATTGGTGCTGGTGTTGCGACAATTGGCGCTCGCGTATCTAACCTATACAATGCTGGTAGTGGTTCTGCTATCAACGGTTTTGACGATGAAGACACTGGCTTTGCTGGTAACGTCATGGCTGGTTTGAAAGCAAAAATTACAGACCGCGTTTCTTTTGATGTTGGGTACAAATTCCTAGCAACAGACGAAATGGAATTCACAGGTTACGATGCTGATTACGAAGGTGAGTACCGTGAGCACTCAGTAATGGCTGGTCTTAACTTCTTGTTAGGCGCGCCTGCTGCTCGACCACCACC